>JABFXP010000193.1 GCA_013361685.1 Catenulispora sp. | reverse complement strand
CCGGCGGCCCCGGCGATTCCGGCCGCCGGATCCCCGACCAGCGCGACGGCAAGCTGCAGGAGGCCGGCCGATGAGCACCGCCACCGTGGACCCGAAGCCCGCCGCGCCGGCCGGCTTCCAACTGCCCGAGGCCACCGACGGCGGCTACGCGGTCCTGCGCCGCGGCCTGCGCCTGGCCCCGGACTTCACCAAGGGCCTGGCCCTCACCGTCCTGCTGGCGACCATCTCGACGCTCGGCCGCCTGGTGATCCCGCTGACCGTGCAGCAGACCCTGGACCGCGGCATCCTGGCCAAGGGCGGCCCGGACTACGGCGAGGTCCGCACGATGGTCGCGCTCAGCGCCGTCGCGGTCCTGATCACCGCCGTGTCCGCGTACCTGATGAACGTGCGGCTCTACACCTCCAGCGAACGCGGCCTGGCCGAGGTGCGCACCAAAGCGTTCCGCCACGTCCACGACCTGTCGCTGCTGCACCAGCAGGCCGAACAGCGCGGCGCGCTGGTGAGCCGGGTGACCAGCGACATCGACACGGTCACCGTGTTCATCCAGCAAGGCGGCATGCAGCTGTTCGTCGCCGCCGCGCAGGTGCTGGTGGTGACCGTCGTCATGGCCGTCTACTCCTGGCAGCTGACCCTGCTGGTGTGGGCGTGCTTCGTCCCGATGTTCCTCATCATGCGGCGGATCCAGGCCCGCACCGGCCGCGCCTACCGCAAGGTCCGGCGCCGCTACGGGCAGATGCTCGGCGAAGTCTCCGAGGCGCTCGTCGGCGCGGACGTGCTGCGGGCCTACGGCGTCGAGGAGCGCGCGGGCCGCCGCATCGGCACCGCCGTGGAGTCCACCCGCGACTCCCAGCTGCGCACCCAGCGGCTGATCGTCGTCACCTTCTCGATGGGCGAACTGGTCGCGGGACTGGCCACCGCCGGCATCGTGGTCCTGGGCGTCGTGCTCGGCGTCGGCGGCCAGCTCACCGCCGGTGAACTCGCGGCGATGCTGTTCCTGGTGACCCTGTTCATCTCCCCGGTCCAGTTCGGCACCGAGATGCTCAACGAGGCGCAGAACGCGATCGCCGGATGGCGCCGCATCGTCGGCCTGCTCGAAGCGCCGCCGGACGTCGTGGACCCCGGCACCGCCGGCGTCACACCCCCGGACGGCCCGCTGGGCGTCGGCTTCGAGGAAGTCGTCTTCGCCTACCCCGGCGGCGCCCCGGTGCTGCATTCGCTGAGCACGGACATCAAGCCCCGCACCCGCGTGGCGGTGGTCGGCGAGACCGGATCGGGCAAGACGACCTTCGCCAAGCTGCTGACCCGGCTGATGGACCCCTCCGCCGGCCGGATCATGATCAACGGCGTGCCGCTGAAGGACATCGGCTTCGAAACCCTGCGCTCGCGCATGGTGATGGTGCCGCAGGACGGATTCCTGTTCGACATGACCGTCGGCGACAACGTCCGCTACGGCAAGCCCGGCGCCGACGACGAGGAAGTGCGGCGCGCCTTCGACGACCTCGGCCTGGGCGACTGGCTCGACGGGCTGCCCGAGGGCCTGGCGACCCGCGTCGGCCAGCGCGGCGAGTCGCTGTCGGCGGGGGAGCGGCAGCTCGTGGCGCTGGCGCGCGCCTACATCGCCGACCCGGACCTGCTGGTCCTGGACGAGGCCACCTCGGCGGTCGACCCGGCGACCGAGGTCCGGATCACGCGGGCGCTGGACGGCCTGACGCGCGGCCGCACGTCGATCGCCATCGCGCACCGGCTGTCCACGGCCGAGGCCGCCGACGAGGTGTTCGTCTTCGACGCCGGACGGATCGTCGAGCGCGGACCGCACCGGGAGCTGGTGACGGCCGGCGGGGTGTACTCGGGGCTGCACGAGAGCTGGGCGCGGCAGCAGCGGTCGTAGGAACGGCGCTCCAGGCGCCGGGCGCCGCGGCGGCGGGGTGGCTCACACCCCGCCGTCACGATGCGAAGGCCGGCACCTGGCTCGCCACCTCCGCCTGGAACGCCCGCCACAGCAACGCCAGCGGATGCCCCGGCGTCGACCGGCTCCGGTCCCCGACCCGGCCGAAAGCACCCGTGAGCACCTCCAGGTCCGGGGTGAAATCCGGGCTCAGCGGAACGTGCCGCAGCCCGGCGGCGGCCGGCAGGGCGCCGGCGGTGGCCGCGTGCGCTATCCCCTCGGTCACCAGCACGCCGCCGGAGATCAGCCCGGACGTCAGCAGCGAGAACCCGTACGTCAGATCGCTGATGTCCGCCGCCGTGCACAACCGGTCGCGGTGGTTCGGGCCGAACCAGCCGGTGAGGAAATCGGTCACCAGGCCCTCGCCGGGCAACGCCAACGGCAGGGTCCGCAGCCGCTCGGCCGTGACCGGGACGTCGGGCAGGACCTGCGGCGGCAGATTCGTCAGCAGCGCCAGCCGGCTGCGGTAGCGCTCGACCACCGCGTAGGACGCACGGTGCGCGGTGCTCGCGGCCGGGACCACCATGCTGCCGCAGACCACGTCGACCTCGGCGGCCTCCAACGTGGCGGCGAGTTCGCGGGTGCGGATGTGCACCACGTGGAGCTGGACGCCGCGCGCCGTCAACGCCTCCGCCACCCGTTCCCGCGCACCGGCCAGGAACGGCAGCATCAGCTCGGTCGTGCCGACCGTCAGACGGGTGCCCTGGCGGCGCCGGACCGCGTGGACGCCGTCGGTCCACTGGGCCAGCGTCCGGCGGGTCAGCTCCACCACCGCCTCGCCGGTGGCGGTGAACTGGAAGTCCTTGCCCCGTCCGGTGCGCAGCACCAGCTGTTCGCCGCACATGCGCAGGAAGGCGCGGTTCAGGGTGTCCAGCTGCTTCTGGACGCTGGACTGCTCCCGTTCCAGGACCCGGGCCGCCCGCAGCGCCGAGCCGGTGTCGTGGACCAGCGTCAGGGTACGGAGCTGGTCGAAGGTGGCGTCCAGCAGAGGGGCCGGGAGGTCGGCGGAGTCCATCCCGGCAGTACAGCACATCAGCGAGATCGCTCGCGGATGGTAAAGGAGCGTTCTCATCTGAACCGCTCCTGAGCTGTTCGCGATGACAGCGCGGATCCGTGGACGCAGGCCGCGGCGGCGTAGCAGACTCGCTGCGCGGGTCGGCGCATCGTCGAACCCTGATATTCCACCCACTTTCACCAGCCGCCTGGCGGCCTGCTCCGGCGCCGACCGGATCCGCCGCCATGGGAGGGACAACGTTGAGTACCCAAGAGGAAAGCCGGACGGCCTCCCGCGCCCCGCAGAGCCGGGGCCGGAACACCGGATCGACCGCGACACCGATGACCGTCAAAGCCGCCGTGGCCGCGGCGGTGCTGGCCGCGCTCAGCACCATCGCCTACGCCGGGGTGGCGCTGGCCGACGGCCGCTCCATGCTGCACGACATGGCGAACAGCCTGATCAGCGACCAGCTGGGCGTCTCACCGAGCGACGCCGACCTCGGGTCGCTGCTCGACGACGCCGTCAACAGCGAGTACCACGTGCTCCAGAACCGCGCCTACATCGGCATCTTCATAGCGCTGGTCTACCTGGCGCTGGCGACGCCGATCGCCCGGGGCGCGCGCAGACTGCGGATCACCGCGACCGTGTTCGTGGCGCTGCCGATCATCATGGCGTTCGTCGACCTGGGCGACGACACGCCGACGGTCCTGCACGCCGCCGACGCCGCCGAACTGGTCTGCGCGGTCCTGCTGGTGGTGGCGCTGTGGCTGCCGGCGACGAACGCCTACGTCCGGGCCCGCAGGCGCTGACGAGGCGGTGGGGCGGCCGGCACCTCGACATCGGGGGGGTGTCGGCCCGCCCGTCGTCGATCGCGGCGGCCAGGCGCGACAATGGAGCCATGACCGACACAGTCCTCGCCCCCGACATCGCCGCCCGCCTCAAGCGCGACGAGCACGGTTTGTTCGCGGCGATCGCGCAGCAGTACGACACCGGCGAGGTGCTGATGATGGCGTGGATGGACGACGAGGCGCTGCGCCGCACCCTGGCCACCGGCCGCGTCACCTACTGGTCGCGGTCCCGGGGCGAGTACTGGACCAAGGGCGACACCTCCGGGAACGTGCAGATGCTCAAGTCCGCGGCGCTGGACTGCGACGGCGACGTGGTGCTGCTGAAGGTGGACCAGAGCGGCGGCGCCTGCCACACCGGTGACCGGACGTGCTTCGATGCCGGGACGCTGCCGCTCGGCTGACGCTGCTGGGCTGACGGCGCCGCCGGCATGACAGTGCTGCTGAGATGACGGTCCCGCCGGGGCGAGGATGCCGCCGGGACGGAAGCGCCGGGGTAGGGCCCGGCGCCCGCACCCCGCTCTGGGACAATCGAGCGCATGACGGCCTTCCCCCCGGGCGTGGACACCCCCGACCTGCCGACCTTCCGCGAGCTGGCCCGCGACCGCCGGGTGATCCCGGTGGTGCGCCGGGTGCTGGCCGACGGCGAGACACCGGTCGGGCTGTACCGGAAGCTGGCCGGGGAGCGGCCCGGCACCTTCCTGCTGGAGTCCGCCGAGCACGGCATCTGGTCCCGGTACTCCTTCGTCGGCGTCAGCACCGGCGCCGCGCTCAGCGAGAAGGACGGCGCCGCGCACTGGATCGGCGAGCCGCCGGTCGGGCTGCCCACCACCGGCGACCCGCTGCAAGTGCTGCGCGAGACGCTGGAGCAGCTGCACACCCCGCGGCTGCCCGGACTGCCGCCGCTGACCGGGGGACTGGTCGGCTACCTCGGCTACGACGCGGTGCGGCGCCTGGAGCGCATCCCCGAGCTCGCCAAGGACGACCTGCGGATCCCGGAGCTGACCTTCCTGCTCAGCCTGGACCTGGCGGTCCTGGACCACGCCGACGGCTCGGTGTGGCTGATCGCCAACGTCATCAACTTCGACAACCTGCCCTCCGGCGTCGAGACCGCCTACGCGCGCGCCGTGGAACGGCTGGACGCCATGACCGAGGCGCTGACCGGTCCGCAGGTGAACACCCCGCAGGTCTTCGACCCGGCCGCGGCCCCGGAGTTCGCCGGGAACCGCACCCCGGAGGACTACCGCCAGACCGTGCTGCGCTGCATCGAGGAGATCAAGTCCGGCGAGGCGTTCCAGATCGTGGTCAGCCAGCGCTTCGAGGCGCCGGTCGCCGCCACGGCGCTGGACGTGTACCGGGTGCTGCGCGCCACGAACCCGAGCCCGTACATGTACCTGCTGCGCGTGCCCACCCCGGACGGCGACGGCTTCGACATCGTCGGCTCCTCCCCGGAGGCCCTGGTCAAGGTCACCGAGGGCCGGGCCATGCTGCACCCGATCGCCGGCACCCGCCCGCGCGGCGCCGACCCCGAGCAGGACGCCCAGCTCGCCGCCGACCTGCTCGCCGACCCCAAGGAGCGCGCCGAGCACCTGATGCTCGTCGACCTGGGCCGCAACGACCTGGGCCGGATCAGCCGGCCCGGCACGGTCGAGGTCGTCGACTTCATGGCGATCGAGCGGTACAGCCACATCATGCACATCGTCTCGACCGTCATCGGCGACCTGGCACCGGGCAAGACCGCGTTCGACGCCGTCACCGCCACGTTCCCGGCCGGGACGCTGTCCGGCGCCCCGAAACCGCGCGCGATGGAGATCATCGAGGCGAACGAGCCGACCCGCCGCGGCCTGTACGGCGGCATCGTCGGCTACCTGGACTTCGCCGGCGACGCCGACACCGCCATCGCCATCCGCACCGCGCTGATCCGCGACGGCGTGGCGTTCGTGCAGGCCGGCGCCGGCATCGTCGCCGACTCCGACCCGGCGGCCGAGGACCAGGAATGCCGGAACAAGGCGATGGCGGTGCTGAAGGCGGTGGCGGTCGCCGGCACGCTGCGGTCGGCCGTGGGGAACGGTGAGACGAAGTGAGCGACGTGAGCGGCGATGTGAAGACGGAAGCTGAGAAGGC
>JABFXP010000059.1 GCA_013361685.1 Catenulispora sp. | reverse complement strand
CGGATCGCAGAAGGCGGCTGGCATTGCCGCTGGCGATCAGTCTGGTGGGGCTGCGGTGACCGGGCCGACTGGAGCGAGCGAGGTTGCGTCGGGCGGTGGCGGCGGCACCGGATCGCAGTCGGCTGCCTTTGCCGCTGCCGGTCAGTCGGACACCGACTATTGGATGCCGCACCAGGACACCCGAGCCACCGAGGCGCGTAACTACGCCGGCGAGCCCGCGCCCCCCGTCTTTCCCATCGCTCCTCGTGGTGGTGGCCCGCAGCCCGCGCCGCAGTCCCGGCGCTGGTTCATCGCGGGCGCGGCGGCGGTCGTGGTCGGCGGCGGGGGTGTCGGGGCGTGGCTGGCGTTGGGGAACAAGTCCCATGACACCGGCCAGAGCATCAGCGGAGGCGGGGCCCGCGCCACGACCTCGAACTCCCCGTCGGCTTCCGCGGGCGGCACCACTACGAGCTCGGGCGGCGGCTCCGTCAGCGCGAGCAACAAGGCCAGTGCCTCCGGTGCCAGCAACTCGCCGACCGCCGGTGGCGGCTCCGCGAGTGCCGTCAACACCGCGCCGCACAACCCGACCTTCGCGACGGCGCTCAGCGGCCACTCCGACCATGTCGTCCACGTCGCGTTCCGCGCTGACAGCAAGCTGCTCGCCAGCTGCTCGTTCGATCACAGCGCGCGGTTGTGGGACGTCTCGGATCCGATGCACCCGCAGGCTTTGGGCATCTGCAAGCAGCACTCCGACCAGGTGTGGAACGTCGCCATCAGTCCGGACGGCAAGACGCTGGCGACCAGTTCGCTCGATCAGACGGTGATCCTGTGGGACATCCAGGATCCGAGCTCGCCGGTGGTGAGCGCGCAGGTGCGGATCGGGAACAAGTTGAACGGCGTGGCGTTCAGCCCGGATGGTACGACGCTGGCGGTGGGGACGTGGGGCGGCACGATCGTGCTGATCGATGTGACGCGGCCGACCGATGCTGCTGGGCGTCACACGCTGAGTGGGCACGGTGGGCTGGTGTACAGCGTTGCGTTCAGTCCGGATGGCAGCTATCTGGCCAGTGGGTCGTTCGACAAGAGCGTGCGGTTGTGGGACGTGCGTGATCCGGGGGCGGCGAAGCAGATCGGTAGTTCGACTGCGCATAATGATCGGGTTTTCGATCTCGCGTATCACCCGAATGGGCAGCTGTTGGCGGTGGGATCGGCTGATCACTTTCTGATTCTGCTGAATGTGGCCGATCCGCGGCGGCCGGATGTTGTGGCGAAGATCGGCGAGAACGACGAGGTTACCGGGGTGGCGTTCAGTCCGGATGGGCGCGTTGTGGCCAACGGGTGTGGGAAGAGTAAGCAGGTGCAGTTGTATGACGTGAGTCAGCCGTCGAGGTCGCAGGTTTTCGATCCGCTGGTGGGGCATACGGGTTACACGTATGGAGTGGCGTTCAGCCCTGATGGTCGGTTGCTTGCTAGTGGGTCGGAGGACCACTCGGTTCGGTTGTGGCGGTTCTGACTTGGGGGTTTGATCTCTACTCTGAGTCAACCTGTACGGGTGAGTGGACGTCTAATGGGCGTAGTCTCCCGGGAAGGTGGGTTCTCATGAGCCGTATTTCCTCCACTGTTTCCGCTGCTGGTTCCGCTATTGGGATGGCTGGCGCTGTCAGTCTCGTTGTGCTGGCGAGCGGATGTTCGAGTAGCGCGAGTAAGAGTCCGTCGGCTGGCGGGTTGGGTACGACCACTTCGGTGGGGAGTGCCAGTACGCCGACGTCGTCGGTGATGAGTTCGAGTTCAGGTTCGGGTACGGATATGAGTTCGAGTTCGGGGGCGAGTTCGAGTTCGAGCACGTCGGGTTCGAAGCCGACTTCGAGTGTCGCGCCGAGTAGCGCTCCTTCTTCGCCGGCTGTGGCGCCGTCGCCTGCTGGGAACGGCAAGTGCACTACCGCTGAGATGCCCGGAGGTAGTTGGAAGGTGGTGCCGGGCAGCGAGGGTGCTGGGCATGTCGCTGCTGACATCTCGCTGCAGAACACGTCGAACCATTCCTGCACTGTGACGGGGTATCCGGGGATCCAGCAGCTTGCTTCGGATGAGCATCCGCTGCCGACGAATGTGGTTCGGTTCCCGACCACGGTTACGACTGTGACGGTCGCGCCGGGGGGATGGGTTCACTCGGAGATTCGTTACTCGCCGAACATTCCGGGGGAGGGCGAGCCGACGACTGGTAACTGTGAGCCGGAGACGGTGCATGCGCTGGCTCAGCTGCCGGGGGATTCGAAGTGGGCGAAGGTCACGGTGGTGGTGCCGACGACGGTTTGTGAGAAGGGGACGGTGGAGGCTAAGCCGTTTGTGGGTGGGGAGGCGAGTCCTGCGGGTGGGTGAGGTTTTTACTTCGGGGCTGGCGACTGCGTCGCAGTTCGTGGGCTTGAAAGGCAAAGGCGACAGTCAAAAGCGCCTCCGGCGGGCCTCCGCTCTGGGAGGGGGCCGGGCTGGGGACGCTGGCGGGTTGCCTCGCTGCTGTGGTCCGGCCCGGCCTTCCCGTCGCCTCGGCGCCTAACGGAATCACACCGGCCAGGCGGTATCAAGGCGATGGGTTTTGGTGGTGGTTGCGTGACAATGCCTTGACACCGCCTGGCCGGTGTGATTGGCTTCGCCCGCCGAGGCGACGGGAAGGCCGGGGCCGGAGTTTTGGTCAAGTCAAAAGCGGGGCGGGGGGTGGGGGGTGGCTGAGTTGTGCTGGCCGGTGGGGGTTGGGGAGGTGGGGGGCGGAGGGTGAGGGGGTGGCTGAGTTGCGCTGGCCGGTGGCGGTTGGGGAGGTAGGGGCGGAGGGTGGGGAGCGCAGAGTTGTGCTGGCCGGTGGCGGTTGGGGAGGTTGGGGCATGCAAAAGGGCCGCTGCGGAGTTTCGCAGCGGCCCTAGTGTCGTCTTAGCCCTTGGCCTTCGCCGCGTTCCCGCGCGAGCGGCCGCGCACCTGGGCGTTCAGCTCCACCTTGCGGATCCGCACCGTGTCGGGGGTGACCTCCACGCATTCGTCCTCGCGGATGAATTCCAGGGCCTGTTCCAGGGACAGTTGGCGCGGGGGGATCAGGGTCTCGGTCACGTCGGAGGTGGACGAGCGCATGTTCGTGAGCTTCTTTTCCTTGGTGATGTTCACGTCCATGTCGTCGGAGCGGGAGTTCTCGCCGATGATCATGCCTTCGTAGACCTCGGTGGTGGGCTGGACGAACATCGTGCCGCGTTCCTGGAGGTTCATCATGGCGAAGGGGGTGGCGTTGCCGGGGCGGTCTGCCACCAGGGAGCCGGAGGTGCGGGTGCGGAGTTCGCCGTACCAGGGTTCGTAGCCTTCGAAGACGGCGTGGGCGATGCCGGTGCCGCGGGTGAGGGTGAGGAACTCGGTGCGGAAGCCGATCAGGCCGCGGGAGGGGACGATGAATTCCATGCGGACCCAGCCGGTGCCGTGGTTGGTCATGGTTTCCATGCGGCCCTTGCGGTTGCCCTGGATCAGTTGGGTCACCGCGCCGAGGAATTCTTCGGGGGCGTCGATGGTGAGGCGTTCGACGGGTTCGTGGAGTTTGCCGTCGATGGTCTTGGTGACCACCTGGGGCTTGCCGACGGTGAGTTCGAAGCCTTCGCGGCGCATGGTTTCGACCAGGATGGCCAGGGCGAGTTCGCCGCGGCCTTGGACTTCCCAGGCGTCGGGGCGTTCGGTGGGCAGGACGCGCAGGGAGACGTTGCCGACCAGTTCGCGGTCCAGGCGGTCCTTCACCAGGCGGGCGGTGACCTTGGTGCCCTTGGTCGGGCCGCGGCCCACCAGGGGGGAGGTGTTGGTGCCGATGGTCATCGAGATGGCGGGTTCGTCGACGGTGATCAGGGGCAGGGGGCGGGGGTCCTCCGGGTCGGCGAGGGTGTCGCCGATCATGATCTCCGGGATGCCGGCGATGGCGATGATGTCGCCGGGGCCGGCCTGCTCGGCGGGCTTGCGCTCCAGGGCCTCGGTCATCAGCAGTTCGGTGACCTTGACCTTCTCGATGGTGCCGTCGTGGCGGCACCAGGCCACCTGCTGGCCCTTGCGGATCTCGCCCTGGTGGACGCGGCACAGGGCGATGCGGCCCAGGAAGTTGGAGGCGTCCAGGTTGGTGACGTGGGCCTGCAGGGGGGCGCCCTCGGTGAAGGAGGGGGCCGGGATGGTCTCCAGGATGGTCTTGAACAGGGGCAGGAGGTTGTCCGAGTCCAGGTCGCCGCCCTGGCCGTTGCCGGAGGAGCCGGGGACCGGCTTGGTCAGGGAGGCCTTGCCGTCGCGGGCGATGGCGTAGACGATCGGGAACTCGATCTGCTCCTCGGTGGCGTCCAGGTCCATGAACAGCTCGTAGGTCTCGTCGATGACCTCGTCGACGCGGGAGTCCGGGCGGTCCACCTTGTTGATCAGCAGGATCACCGGCATCTTCGCCGCCAGGGCCTTGCGCAGGACGAAGCGGGTCTGGGGCAGGGGGCCCTCGGAGGCGTCGACCAGCAGCACCACGCCGTCCACCATGGACAGGCCGCGCTCGACCTCGCCGCCGAAGTCGGCGTGGCCGGGGGTGTCGATGATGTTGATCACCACGTCCTCGCCGTCGGGGCCGCGGTAGTGGACCGCGGTGTTCTTGGCGAGGATCGTGATGCCCTTCTCGCGCTCCAGGTCGTTGGAGTCCATGGCGCGCTCGTCGACGTGCTGGTGCTCGCCGAACGCCCCCGACTGCCAGAGCATCGCGTCGACCAGCGTGGTCTTGCCGTGGTCGACGTGCGCGACGATCGCCACGTTTCGGATGTTGTCGCGTGTGGGCATGCCTGAGCGCTCCTTGGCAGAAGGGGATACCTACCCATGGTACGGGGTCCGGAATCCTCCCGCTCACCCTCAGTGCCCGGGGCGTGGTGTGGCGCTGGTCGCAGCCGGTCACCCGGCGAGGGTCTGGGCGGCGATCTCGGCGCTCAGGGCCGGCGGCATCCAGCCCTCGGCCAGCGGTGCGGGGGCGCGTTGCTGGACGAAGTCCAGCACCTGGCGGGCTGTCGCCCGGGCGTTCGGGTCCTTGGCCAGGCAGGCGCCGATCAGTTCGGCCAGGCCCGGGGGCAGGAAGCCGAGTACCGGGGAGGCCTTGGCGATCCGGGTGGGCAGCTCGTCGGCCGGGCCGCCGAACGGGGCGCGGCCGGTGGCGGCGTAGTAGATCGTGGAGCCGAGCGAGAACATGTCCGCCGCCGCGGTGACGCTGCGGGCCTGGGTCTGCTCCGGGGCCAGGAACGCGGCGGGCGGCGTGGCGCCGAGCGCCGCCTGGGCCACGACGCTGCGCTCCAGCAGGTGTGGGCGGTCCGCGGCCAGCAGCACTTTGGCCGGCGCCACGCCGCGGTGCACCGTCCCGGCGCCGTGCACGGTCAGCAACGCCACCGCGAGCTCGCGGACCAGGGCGATCAGGACCGGTTCCGGCAGCGGTCCACACTGCTCCACCGCTCGTGACAAGGGCACGCCGGCTACGAACGCGGTCGCCACCCAGGGCGGTCGGGCGTTGGGGTCGGCGTCCAGGACGGGGGTGGTGGACATCCAGGAGACGTGGCGCGCGGCGGTGAAGGCGGCTTGGAGGCGGAGCGGGAAGGTCTCATCCTCTGTGAGGGCGGGGTGCACCACCTTCAGTGCCACGGGCCGGCCGGTGGCCGAGCGTGCCAGATACACGGTGCCGGTGGTGCCGACGCCCAATCGGGCGGAAACCGTGTACGAACCCACCGTGCGCGGATCGCCGTGATCCAACTGTTCCACCGCTCGCCCCCTGTCCCCGAACTGAGCAGCATGATGCCAGCCTTGCGGCCTCTCGCGGCACCCCGGACGACCAGGGGGGATCAGGCGCGGTTAGGATGTGACGTAGATCACCTTTGCACTACTGGGGGTGACGCGTTCTATGGAATCTGATGCGCAGTCCACTAGAGTTCGCGCAGCTCCACAGAGCTCTGCCAAGACCCGAAAACGCTCCACATCACCGCGATACCCTCACAGTGTAAGAACATTGCCCGTCTGGGAGACGACAAGTCGATGGCGACTGACACCATCGCGCCCGGCCCCGAGGCCCCCGCCCCGCTGAGCCCGGCGCGCGCAAAGATCGAACAGAAGACGCTGCGCACAGATCGGTGGTGGCTCAGTCCGCTGCTGACGTTGCTGGTGCTGGTCGCCTTCATCTTCTACGCCACGTTCCGCGCGTTCGAGGACGCGTACTACTACGCGGACGGCCTGATCTCGCCGTTCTACAGCCCGTGCCTGTCGACCAAGTGTGTGCCGGACTCCTCGCTGGGCGGGTTCACGCCGTTCGGCGACTGGGCGAAGGTGTCGCCGGCGCTGCTCATCCTGATCTTCCCGCTGGGTTTCCGGATGACGTGCTACTACTACCGCAAGGCCTACTACCGCGCCTTCTGGCAGTCGCCGCCGGCCTGTGCGGTGGCCGAGCCGCACGGCAAGTACACCGGTGAGACCCGGTTCCCGCTGATCCTGAACAACGCGCACCGCTACTTCTTCTATGTGGGCCTGATCTTCAACGTCATCCTGACGTGGGACGGGATCCTGGCCTTCCGGAACGCGCAGGGCGAGTGGGGGCACATGAGCCTGGGCACCCTGGTGCTGCTGGCCAACGCGACGCTGCTGTGGCTGTACTCGCTGTCGTGCCACTCCTGCCGGCACGCGATCGGCGGACGCCTCAAGCACTTCTCCAAGCACCCGCTGCGCTACAAGAGCTGGACGCTGGTGTCGAAGCTGAACCACAAGCACATGCTGTTCGCGTGGATCTCGCTGTTCGGCGTGGCACTGGCCGACGCCTATGTCGCGCTGGTCTCGCACGGCACGTTCAGCAACCCGACGTTCTTCTAAGGAACAGTGCGCAATGACAGAGCCAGAGAACACGCAGAACGTTCAGAACGCCGAGCACATCGAGCGCCACTCCTACGACGTGGTGGTGATCGGGGCCGGCGGCGCGGGACTGCGCGCCGCGATCGAGGCCCGGCATGCCGGCAAGCGAGTGGCCATCATCAGCAAGTCGCTGTTCGGCAAGGCGCACACGGTGATGGCCGAGGGCGGCGCGGCAGCCGCCATGGGCAACGTGAACCCGAAGGACAACTGGCAGGTCCACTTCCGCGACACGATGCGCGGCGGGAAGTTCCTGAACCACTTCCGGATGGCCGAGCTGCACGCCAAGGAGGCGCCGGACCGGATCTGGGAGCTGGAGACCTGGGGCGCGCTGTTCGACCGCACCAAGGACGGCAAGATCAGCCAGCGGAACTTCGGCGGGCACGAGTACCCGCGGCTGGCGCACGTCGGCGACCGGACCGGGCTGGAGCTGATCCGCACGCTGCAGCAGCGGGTGGTGGCGTTGCAGCAGCAGGATCAGGCCGAGTCGGGCGACTTCGAGGCGAACCTGCGGGTGTTCGCCGAGACCACGATCGTCCGGCTGCTGAAGGACGAGCAGGGCCGCATCGCCGGCGCGGTCGGCTACTACCGCGAGACCGGTCAGTTCGTGCTCTTCGAAGCCCCGGCGGTGATCCTGGCCACCGGCGGCATCGGCCGCTCGTACACGGTCACCTCGAACTCCTGGGAGTACACCGGCGACGGCCACGCGCTGGCGCTGCTGGCCGGCGCGACGCTGGTGAACATGGAGTTCATCCAGTTCCACCCGACCGGCATGGTCTGGCCGCCCTCGGTGAAGGGCATCCTGGTCACCGAGTCGGTCCGCGGCGACGGCGGCGTCCTGCGGAACTCCGAGGGCAAGCGGTTCATGTTCGACTACGTCCCGGACGTCTTCCGCAAGCAGTACGCGGAGACCGAGGAGGAAGCCGACCGCTGGTACGACGACCAGGAGAACAACCGGCGTCCCCCGGAGCTGCTGCCCCGCGACGAGGTGGCGCGGTCGATCAACTCCGAGGTGAAGGCCGGGCGCGGCACCCCCAACGGCGGCGTGTACCTGGACGTGTCCACCCGGCTGCCCGCCGAGGAGATCCGGCGCCGCCTGCCGTCGATGTACCACCAGTTCAAGGAGCTGGCCGACGTCGACATCACGGCGCAGCCGATGGAGGTGGGCCCGACCTGCCACTACGTGATGGGCGGCGTCGAGGTCGACCCGGACACCCAGGGCACGAAGGTGCCGGGGCTGTACGCGGCCGGCGAGTGCGCGGGCGGCATGCACGGCTCCAACCGGCTCGGCGGCAACTCGCTGTCGGACCTGCTGGTCTTCGGCCGCCGCGCCGGGCTGTACGCGTCGGAGTACGTGGACTCCCTCGGTGCCGGCGGCAAGCCCGCGGTCGCGCAGGCCGACGTCGACGCGGCGGTGGACGAGGCGCTGGCGCCGCTGGGGAACGCCGACGGCGAGAACCCGTACACCCTGCACCACGACCTGCAGGTCACGATGAACACGCTGGTCGGCATCATCCGCAAGCCGGAGGAGATCGGCGAGGCGCTGACCAAGCTCGAGGACTTCAAGCCGCGGCACCACAAGGTCGGCTCGACCGGCGGCCGGCGGTTCAACCCCGGCTGGCACGTGGCTCTGGACCTGCGCAACATGCTGATCGTCAGCGAGTGCGTGGCGAAGGCGGCGCTGGAGCGGGCGGAGTCGCGGGGCGGCCACACGCGGGACGACTTCCCGACGATGTCGTCGAAGTGGCGGCAGGTGAACCTGATCTGCTCGCTGAACGCGGACGGGACGGGTGTGGACCTGAAGCACCAGCCGATTCCGACGATCCGGCAGGACCTGCTGGAGCTGTTCGAGGTGTCGGAGCTGAAGAAGTACTTCACGGACGAGGAGTTGGCGGGGCTGGCAGGGGTCGCGGCTGAGGACGCGGCTCCGGCTGGGGACGCTGAGTCCGTCGAGTCCGACGAGTCCGACGAGAGCGCCGAGTCTGCCGACGAGAGCGCGGAGCTGGACGCCGCGGTCGCCGCCGCGGTGATCGAGGCGGAGATCGAGGAGTCCACGGCCACGGACGGCGAGGTGGGCGAGTCGGCCATCCCCGGGCAGAAGGTCAAGGCCGAGTCCGCGTCCGAGTCCGCTTCCGACGAATCCGAGCCGGAGTCCGCGCAAGCCGAGTCCGAGTCCGGTTCCGAGTCCGAGTCCGCCGACGAAGCCGTGGCCGAGACCGCCGCCGAGGAGAAGTGACATGGGGTACAAGGGCAAGTTCAAGGTCTGGCGCGGCGACGCGTCCGGCGGGGACCTCAACGACTTCGAGGTCGAGGTCAACGAGGGCGAAGTCGTCCTCGACGTGATCCACCGCCTGCAGGCCACGCAGGCCCCGGACATGGCGTGCCGGTGGAACTGCAAGGCCGGCAAGTGCGGCTCCTGCTCGGCGGAGATCAACGGCAAGCCCCGTCTGATGTGCATGACCCGCATGTCGACGTTCGAAGAGGGCGAGACCGTCACCGTCACCCCCCTGCGCACCTTCCCGGTGATCAAGGACCTGGTGACCGACGTCGGCTTCAACTACACCAAGGCCCGCGAGGTGAAGAGCTTCACCCCGCCCGCGGACCTGAAGCCCGGCGAGTACCGCATGCAGCAGATCGATGTGGAGCGCTCCCAGGAGTTCCGCAAGTGCATCGAGTGCTACCTGTGCCAGAACACCTGCCACGCGGTCCGCGACCACGAGGAGAACAAGGAGAACTTCGCCGGCCCGCGCTACCTGATGCGCGTCGCGGAGCTCGACATGCACCCGCTGGACACCGCCGACCGCAAGAAGGCGGCCCAGGAGGAGCACGGCCTCGGCTACTGCAACATCACGAAGTGCTGCACCGAGGTCTGCCCCGAGCACATCCGCATCACTGACAACGCGCTGATCCCCCTGAAGGAACGCGTCGTCGACAAGAAGTACGACCCCCTGGTCTGGCTCGGTTCGAAGATCCGCCGCCGCTCCTCCACGGACGCCTGACCCGCGGGAACCCAGCAGAACCCAGCAGAACCTGGTGCCGCAGTCCTAGGACTGCGGCACCATGCGTTTCCCGGACACGTCTGCGATAAAGGAACCATGTCTTCGACCCCGCAGCGGCTCCACCCCGAACAAGTGACCGCCTACCTCAACCGCATCAACGTCGCCGGCCCCCTCAAGCCCGACGCGGACTCGCTGCGCCGCCTGCACAGCGCCCACCTGCACGCGGTCCCCTTCGAAAACCTGAGCATCCACCTCCGCGAAGACATGTCCCTCAACATCCCCGCGCTCTACGACAAGATCGTCACCCGCCACCGCGGCGGCTTCTGCTACGAACTCAACGGCCTGTTCGCCGCCGCCCTGGAAACGATCGGCTACCGCGTCCAACGCCACTCAGCCCGCACCTTCCACCCCGACCGCGGCTTCAGCCCCCCGATGGACCACCTGGCCCTCCGCGTCACGGACACCACCGGCGACGTCTGGCTGGCCGACGTCGGCTACGGCCGCCACACCGAATACCCCCTCCACTTCACCGCCCGCACCGAACAGTCCGACCCCGGCGGCCTGTTCCGCATCACCGAGTACGAGAACGGCGACCTGGACGTCCTCCGCGAAGGCGAGGCGCAGTACCGCGTGGACCCACGCCCCCTGGCCCTCAGCGACTTCATCCCGGCGATGTGGTGGCAGCGCACCTCCCCCGAAGCGATGTTCACGCAGTCACTGATCTGCTCCCGCCTGACCGACGACGGCGGCCGGATCTCCCTGAACGACCGCAAGCTGATCACCACCGACGCGACCGGCCGCCACGAGCAGGAGCTGACGTCGGACGAGGAGGTGCTGACGGCTTACCGCGACGTGTTCGGGATCGAGCTGCCGCGGGTGCCTGAGGTGGCGGGTCCGCGGGTGGGGTGAGGGGCCGAAATTACGCCGACCGTAGGCGTGTCCCCCGCAGCCCCTGCGACACTTCGCCCATGGCCCCGATCCCGCACGCGCTCCTCTCCTTCGCCCTCGTCGCCGGGCTCATCACGATCATCCCCGGCCTCGACACCGCCGTGGTCCTGCGCGCCGCGCTCGTCGGCGGGCGGCGCGTGGCCTTCGCCACCGCCCTCGGTGTCGGCGCCGGAGCCCTCGTCTGGGGAGCGGCCGCCGCCACCGGCGTATCGCTGCTCCTGACCGCCTCACAGGTCGCCTACACCGCGTTGCGCGTCGGCGGCGCGCTCTACCTACTCTGGCTCGGGTTCGGGCTGCTGCGGGCCGCACGGCGGGGCGAGTTCGCCGACGGCGACAGCCGGGTCGCCGGCGTCGGCGCGGGGCGGGCCTTCCTCCGCGGCGCCGGGACCAACCTGCTCAATCCCAAGGTCGGCGCGTTCTACATCGCGATCCTGCCGCAGTTCATGCCGGCGCACGTCTCCCACCTCGCCATGGGCCTCGCCCTCGCCGGGGTCCACGACCTCGAAGGCCTGGCGTGGTTCAGCGTCCTGATCCTCGGCGCGCACCATGCGCGTGCCTTCTTCGCCAAACGGCGCGTCAAGCGGGCCCTCGACGCGGTCACCGGCACGGTGCTCGTCGGCTTCGGCATCGAGCTCGCGGCACGCGGCTGAACGAGCCCGGGGAGCATGAAGTGCCAACCAGTGGAAACGGCTGCGCTCCCCCAAGGCAGTTAGTCACACCAAGTCGAACCAAACGATCTTCCCGTGCCCCGTGGTCCGCGTCCCCCACCGCGTAGCCAGCTGATTCACCAACTGCAACCCCCGCCCGCCCTCATCCGTCTCCTGCGCCCGCCGCACCTGCGGCACCACATCCAACGCGTCCCCGACCTCCACCAGCAACCGGTCCGTCTTCAACATGTCCAGCGAAACCGGCGACCGCCCATACCGCTGCGCATTGGTCACCAACTCGCTCACCAGCAACTCCGCCGTGTCGCTGAGCCGCGCCATATCCCACTCCACCAACTTCTGCCGCACCTTCCGCCGCGCCTCCGACACCGCCGACGGATGCGCGTCCAGCTGCCAGTGCGCCTTCCGGTCCGCGGGGATCGACTGCACCTGCGCCAGCAGCAGCGTCGCATCATCTGACGTGTCCCCGGTGATCCCCAGTACGTCCGTCACCGCGTCGCAGCACTCCTCCAACGAGTCCGGAGGGCAGTTCGCCAGCAAAGCCGCCATCACCCCGATCCCCTCGTCGATGTCGCGTCCCTTGTCCTCGACCATGCCGTCCGTGTAGAACGCCAGCCGCGAACCGTCGGGGATGTCGAACTCCTTGGTCTCGAACACCCAGCTCCGGTAAGCCCCGCCGCCCACCCCGAGCGGTGGCGAGGGCGGCACGTCCAGCCCGCCGACCGTCCCGTCCGGCGCCAGCAGCAGCGGCGGCGGATGGCCCGCCCGCGAGACCGCGAGCTTGCCGGTGGCCGGGTCGTAGACCGCGTAGATGCACGTCGCCAGGTGGTTCTCCGACAGCGAGGCGCCCAGTTCGTCCAGCTGGTGCAGCACCTGTGCCGGGGACAGGTCCAGCCCGGCCAGCGTGCGCGCGGCGGTCCGGAACTGGCCCATGATCCCCGCCGCCCGCACTCCCACGCCCATCACGTCGCCCACCACCAGCGCCACGCGGGCGCTCGACAGGTGGATCACGTCGAACCAGTCCCCGCCGACCTCCGCGCCCACCGAGCCCGGCAGGTACCGGTACGCCACCTGCACGCCCGGCAGGCTGGGTATCCGCTGCGGCAGCAGCGCGCGTTGCAGCATCAAGGCCGTCGTCCGTTCCCGGAAGTAGAGCCGTCCGTTGTCCATCGACACCGCGGCCCGGGTGGTGATCTCCTCCGCGACCTCGATGTCCTCGGACTCGAAGGGCGGGCTGTCGGGGTGCCGGTGGAAGTGCACGACGCCGAGCAGGGCCTCGCGGGCCCACAGCGGCACCAGGATCGAGTCGCCGCCGCTGGGCTGCCACAGCAGCGTGCCGTCCACCGAGCGGATCGGCTCCTTGGCGACGGCGCTGATGCCGGCCGAGGAGTGCCAGGCCGCGCCGCCCAGCATCCGGTCGCTGATGTCCGGGTCCGTCGACCAGGCGCTGAAGCCCTCCGCACGGACCGGGTCGGAGATCGGCTCCCCGCCTTCGTGCACCAGCACGCGGCGGCGGCGGACCGGGGCCAGCCACACCGGGCCGACCGGGCCGATGCGCTCGTCGAAGACCTCTTCCTTGATCTCGATGACGATCGCGTCCGCGAAGTCCGGGACCGCGACGTCGGCCAGCTCCCGCGCCGTGCGTTCGACGTCCAGCGCGGTGCCCATCCGCGAGCCGGCCTTGTTGACCAGCGCCAGCCGGCGCCGGGCCCCGGCCGCCGCGGCGGCGGCGCGGTGCCGGTCGGTCACGTCCAGGATCAGCCCGGACAGCCCGATGACCTCGCCGTCCGGTCCGTGCAGCCGGTTGTAGCTGACCGACCAGACCCGCTCCTCGTCCGAGGCCGGGGTGAAGCCGCCGTACTGCTCGTCGACCACCGGCACCCCGGTGCGCAGCACCTGGTCGGGGATCTCCTCCAGGGCCGGGTCGAGGTCGGGCAGGATTTCGCGGATCCGCCTGCCGATGTGCTCCGAGACCGGGATCCCGTTGATCTGCTCCAGCGCGCGGTTCAGGCGGACGTACCGCCCCTGCTCGTCGAAGACGACGACTCCGACCGGGAACTGCTCGAACAGCGAGTCCAGCACCGCGCGGTCCCGCGTGATCCGCACCAGGTCCTCGGCGGAGTTGGCGTAGCCGAAGACCAGCACGTGGTTCTCGGCGTCCCGCAGCCCCATGAGGTGCACGTCCACCGGCACGGTGTCGCCCTCGGCGGTGGTGGCCTCCAACTCCCCGCGGGCGTCGTCGCCGGCCCGGACCGCCTCGATCATGGCGTCGGCGGCATGGGCGTCCCCGTCGCGGAACATCGCCCGGAACGGCTTGCCGAGCATCTCGGTCCGCTGCCAGCCGAAGAGTTCCTCGGCGTTGAGGCGGTACTCCCGGATCACGCCGTCGCCGTCGAGCATGAAGGTCCCGGACCGGACGCGTTCGATGACGCCGGCCATCCGCCCGAGGTGCCGCTGCGCGTCGCCTTCGGACCCCTGCCCGAACACCGACGTGGTCATCGCCCAGCCGTCGCTGCGCCAGCCGGGATTGTCCTGCCGCTCCCGGTGGGGCTGCTGCTCCGGATGGGGCTGCTGCTCCTGCGGCTGGTCGGGCATCGGGGGAGTTCGTTTCTGTCGGAGGGCACCGGGTTGCGGGTCCGGTTCTTCCGTGATCCTTCCCGGAAAGTCCAGCCCTCAAGCAGTTGATCCGACTTTCACACTATGAGAGCAGTCACAGCCTCCGCGACCGCGAAACGGGCATCATGAAGGGCCTCTCCGCGACAACGGTGCCCCCGGCTGTGCCGAGCTCTCCGACGACGCCGAGCCGATGCCGAGCCACCGCCGGGCGCGAGATCTCACCACGGCGTGCGGCCGGACTCGCGGGGCGTGCAGGACGCGGCCGGGCCGCGCTACCTCACCACGGCGTGCGCGCGAGCTCCTCCACGATGGGCACGTCCGGCGCCAGCCAGTCCAGCCCGACCAGCTCCGCGCGCGGCACCCACGACAGCAGGTCGTGATCCTCCAGCGGCCGCGGCTCCGGCTGCGCCGGCAGCAGCCGCGCCAGGTACACGCGCAGCGTCAGCAGGTCGTCGATGCGGGCGTCGACGCCGATGCGGCGGCCGACCACCACCTCCACGCCCAGTTCCTCGCGGCACTCGCGCACCACGGCGGCGGCGTCGGTCTCCCCGGCCTCGACCTTGCCGCCGGGGAACTCCCACAGGCCGGCCAGGCGCGGCGGCGCGGAGCGGCGGGCGCACAGCACGGTGTCGCCGGCGACGATGGCCGCGCCGACGACGATCACTCGGGTGTCGGTGGTCATTCCCAGGAGTCTAGGACCGACGGACAATGGAGGTATGCGCATTCTGGAGCAAGAGGAGATCCACCGACAGCTCGCGGACCTTCCGGACTGGTCCGGCGGTGCCGAATCGCTGACCCGGGACGTCACCGCCGAGACCTTTCCGGCGGCGATCGCCCTGGTGGACCGGGTGGCGGTGGCCGCCGAGGAGATGAACCACCATCCGGACATCGACATCCGGTGGCGGACGCTCCGGTTCCGGCTCTCGACCCACTCCGCCGGCGGCGTCACCGACCTGGACCTGGAACTGGCCCGCCGGATCGAGGGGATGATCGCCGCCGCCGGGGCGGCCTGAGGCCGCACCGCACCCGGACGGCCCCTGCCGGAACCGCCCGCACCGCCGTCCTAACCGAAGATCGCGTTCCCGATCCACCAGACCACGGCCGCGCACGCCCCGGCGCACGGCAGTGTGAACACCCAGGCGAAGCCGATGTTGCGCGCCACGCCCCAGCGCACCGCGGAGCGGCGCTTGGTCGCGCCGACGCCCATGATCGAGCCGGTGATGATCTGCGTGGTGGACACCGGCGCCTTCCAGACGAACGCGGTGAAGTACAGCACCCCGGCCGCGACGGTCTCGGCCGCGAAGCCGCGCGGCGGGTCCAGCTCGATCACCTTGCGCCCGAGCGTGCGCATGATGCGCCAGCCGCCGGAGTAGGTGCCCAGGGAGATCGCCGCGGCGCTGGAGAACAGCACCCAGTTCGGCACCGCCGACTTGCTGGTGGCGTGGCCGCCGGCGATCAGCGCCATCATGATCACGCCGATCGTCTTCTGCGCGTCCTGGATGCCGTGGCCCAGCGCCATCGCGGCGGCCGACAGCGTCTGCGCCATCCGGAAGCCGCGGGTCACCCGGCCCGGGTGCGCGCGCCGGAACGCCCACAGCAGCCCGACCATCAGGAAGTACGCCAGGATGAAGCCGACGACCGGGGAGCTGAACATCGGCAGGATGACCTTCTCCCACACCCCGTGCCACTCCACGGTGATGCCGGCCGCCAGGCCCGCGCCGATCATGCCGCCGATCAGGGCGTGCGAGGACGAGGAGGGCAGGCCGTAGTACCAGGTCACCAGGTTCCACACGACCGCGCCGGTGAGCAGCGCGAACACGATGACCAGGCCGTCGGTGCCGGTGGGGGTCTTGATGATGCCCTTGGTGATGGTGGAGGCCACCCCGCCGCCCAGCCGCAGCCCGATGTAGGAGCCCAGCAGGTTCATCACCGCGGCCATGATCAGCGCGATCCGCGGGGTCAGCGCCCGGGTCGACACCGAGGTGGCGATGGCGTTCGCCGAGTCGTGGAACCCGTTCGTATAGCTGAAGCCCAAGGCGACGGTGATCACCGTCGCGAGGCCGAGCCAGCCCACTCAGGACTCCTTGACGACGATGGACTCGACGGTGTTCGCCACGTGCTCGAAGGCGTCGGCGGCGGCCTCCAGGGAGTCCACCACCTCCTTGAGCTTGAGCACCGTCAGCGCGTCGTACTCACCGGAGAACAGGTGCGCCAGCAGCTTGCGGTAGGACTGGTCGGCGGCGTTCTCCAGCCGGTTGACCTCGATCCAGTACTCGGACAGGTCCTTCATGCCGCGCAGCTTGCGCATCGCCTGGGCGGTCAGCTCGGCGGCCCGGACCAGGGTGTCCACCTGGTCGGCGACGCCGGACGGCAGGGTGTCGACGCCGTACAGGTTGACCAGGTCGACCGCTTCCTCCATCTCGTCCATGACGTCGTCCAGCGTCGAGGCCAGCGCGTAGATGTCCTCGCGGTCGAACGGCGTGATGAAGGAGGAGTTGAGGGTGTTGTAGATCTTGTGCGTGGTCTCGTCGGCGGTGTGCTCGGCGGCCCGCATCCGCTCGGCGATCTTGGTGCGTTCGCCGGCCGCGGCGGGGCCGGCCGCACCGAGCAGCTCGGTCAGCAGGTTCGCCCCGACCACGAGGTTGTCAGCCTGCTCGGCGAACAGGTCGTAGAAGCTGGTCTCCCTGGGGGTCAGACGCAGTTTCACAGGAAGTCTCCGGGTCTTCAGTTGCCGTTAATCCGGGCAGGGGCTGATCGTTCTGGCTTGTTCGCCGCAAAGATGCTAGGTGCTCAACCTACCGAGCGCACAACTGAGCCACTAGCGAGGCGGCGGTCGATGAGCCTGTGTCCGGCTCCGGGAGGGTCTGCGGGCCGGAAGATGTGATCTTCGCCATGCTCGCCGATACCCGGTGAGCCACGCTGATCCGTGCCGATCTGTGTCGATCCGGTATCGATCCGTGCCGGTCCGGCGTCGGGCCGGTGGCTGTCCGTGCTGGTCCGGTGGCGATCCGGTGTGCGGGAAAAGGGTCGAGCCAGGGCTACGGAGCCGACTCCCCGCCGGCCGGGCTCGGCCGCCGCGTCGCGGGGCCGGTGCCGGGCCGGGTGGCCGGACCGTTCCGGCCCGGGGTCAGGCCCAGGGCCTGATCGATGACCGCCCAGTCCAGACGCTTGCCGGCGGTCGGATGCTCGGCCACGGCCTGCAACAGGTCGCCGTAGAGGGCGATCTCGTCCAGGGCGGTGGGATCGAAGGTGGAGGGCAGTGCGCCGTAGCGGCCGTACGCCGAACCAGAGTCCTGCTGGTGGAGCATCATGGCTGGAAATCACCGCCCGTCCCGGTCGTCGCGGCCCTTTGGTCCCCAACGGGGGAGCCTATTGCCAGACCGCGCGGCGGGGTATGGCCCAACAGGACTATTTGTGAGTGCTCGTGGGGCTAGATGGGTGAGCCGGCGGGGCGGAGGGCGCGGTGTGCGGGCTGTGCCCCGGCGTGGCGGCGGCCGGCGGGGCGACCGCCGGGACGGTCACGGTGACCGGCGTGCCGAAGCCGAACAGCTCGGTCGCCGAGGTGACCTGCACGACGGTCTTCGCAGATCCGGGCAGCGTGAACGAGAACAGCCCGACGAAGCGGCGCAGCCGGCCCTGCTCGTCCAGGTAGGCGTCGAACGGGACCTGCGAGCTGGTGAACGCCCGCGCGGCGGTGGCCAGCGCCCGGCGCGCCACCGCGGCGTCGGCGGGCCGGACCCCGGCCGGGTCCGCGGCCTGAGCCGCCTGCTGCAGATCCAGCGTGCCCCGGTAGTGCGCGACCGGGACGCCGCGGACCTGGTCCTGGCCGACGAACTGGACGCCGGGCCGCGTCCCGGCCAGCATCGCCAGGACCAGCGCCGGATCGGTGGCGCCGCCGGAGACCAGGTTGCCGTCCGAGGACTTGGCGGCGTCCACCTTCTGCCAGCCCTTGGCCGAGGTCGCCGCGTTCGGCGCGGAGGTCGTGCGCATGTAGAGCGCCGGCGACGTCAGCACCTCCTGCACGCTGCCGCCGGCCACCGCCACGTCCAGCGTGCCCATCTGCTTGGCGAAGTCGAAGGCGCCGGTGCCGTGCATGGTCGTGGACTCCGCCGGCCGCGCCGGGTGCGCGCCCTGCGCCGGGACCGCCGCGGTGGACATCGTGACGAGCGTGTCGATCTGGGCGCTGCCGGTCCGGCCGGTGGCGGTCCCGGCCGCGCTGACCGCCGCGACCGGCGCGGCGTGCAGATCGACGACGGCGTTCGCCTTGCCGCCGCCGGAGAACAGGTTCACGGCGCTGACGGCGACCACGGCCAGCCCGCTGACGGAGGAGACCCCGATGGCGATGCGGCGACGGTTCACGGCTTCCCCCTTGGCTGGGTTCGTTGGGCGGGCGGTTCTCGGGTGCCCAACGAGGCCGGCGGGGGTGGGTTACGTGAGGCCGGACGCACGCCACCGGAATGGGCGAGGTGCACCGCGCCGCCACCGTGCCGCCGCTATCCGCGCGCCGCGTACTCCCGCAGCGCTTCAGTGGTCTGCTCGTCGGCCGGGAAGAACGTCTCCAACGTCAGCTCGGCCAGCGTGAGATCGACGGCGGACCCGAACACCGCGGTGGTGCTGAAGAAGCTCAGCACCCGGCCGTCGCGCCGGAACCGGAACGGCACGACCACGCCGGCGTAGATGTCCGGCTCCGGATCGGGCTCCGGGTGCGGATACGCCACACATTCCTTGAGCAGCTTGGTGAGCTCGGCGTCCCCGGAGGCGGCGGCGCGGCGGCTCAGCGCGCGCAGCAACCGGTCCCGGGCCTCGCCGTGGTTCACCAGATGCGGCGCCAGCCCCTGCGGATGCAGCGTGATCCGGAGCGTGTTGCCGCCGTCGGCCAACAGCTCCGGAGAAACCATGTCGGTGAAAATCCCTACCGTCTTGTTGGCCTCGATGATGTTGCTGTGCTGATCGAGCATCAACGCCGGGTACGGCAGGTGCCCGGTGAGCACCACGTCGATCGCCCGGCGCGCGGCCGCCATCTCCGGACTGGCCAGCGGCCGCGCCTTGAACTCGGGCGCGTAACCGGCGGCGACCAGCAGTTTGTTCCGGTCCCGCAACGGGATCTCGAGCTCGTCGGCCAGCCGCAGCACCATGTCCCGGCTGGGCTTGGCGCGGCCGGTCTCCATGAAGCTGAGGTGGCGCGTGGACACCCCGCTGGCCGAGGACAGGTCGAGCTGGCTGACGTTGCGGGTACGGCGCCAGGCCTTCAGCATCGCGCCGAAATCGGCGCTCGCCGAAGCAGTCCCAGCCGAGGTCGGGGCCGCCTTCGCGGCGGTGGCGGGCGCGGTGATGGTCGCGGTGCTCATGAACACCAATGTACGGAGCGCCCCGCCACTGTTCGATTGCCCCGAACGCCCGACAGGACGATGCTGGGGGGATGGCGGCCAGGGGGGATGCGCGGCCGGCGGCCTCGACCACGGTGCTGCACGGACGCGGACGCGAGCTCGACAGCATCAGGACCTTGCTGACAGCGGCGCGCGCCGGGAACGGCGGCGTGCTGGTGGTCGAGGGTGAGCCGGGCGCGGGAAAGAGCGCGTTACTGGAGGCGGCGGCGACGCACGCGGCCTCCTTCGAAGTGCTGCGCACGCGCGGCATCCAGTCCGGGGCCGAGCTGGCCTTCACCGGTCTGACCGAGTTGCTGGCGCCGCTGACCGAGCGCGCCGAGCTGACCGCCGCGCTGACCCCGGAGCAGCACCGCACCCTGCGCACGGCGCTCGACGCCCGCGGCACCGCCCCGGCCGGGCAGCTGCCGCTGGCCACCGCGGTGCTGGCGCTGCTGA
>JABFXP010000794.1 GCA_013361685.1 Catenulispora sp. | reverse complement strand
GTCGGCTCGGTCGGTTCCGCCGTCCGAGTGGGCCAGCTCGGATTTGCCGACCCGGTCGGCGACAGAGCCGTCCGCCGCCGGCGACCCCAACAGTTCCAAACCCTCCACCGTCCGATGGCAAGCCGCCGCCCGGCCGCGCCCGATCTCCAGCAGTTCCGGCTCCACCTCCCGGCACCGCTCCACCACGAACGCGCAGCGAGGCGCGAACGGGCACCCGGGCCCGAGCTCCGTCGGGGACGGCGGCGCGCCCGGGATCGAGCGCAGCCGCACCCCGCGGCCGGCGTCCAGCCGGGGCAGCGACGCGAGCAGGCCGGCCGTGTACGGCATGCGCGGCGTCGCGAACAGCTCCTCCACCGCCGCGCTCTCCACCGGCCGCCCCGCGTACATCACGGTCGCGCGGTCGGCGAAGCCGGCCACCACGCCGAGGTCGTGGGTGATCAGCACGATCGCGGCGCCGGTGGCCTGCTTGGCGGTCGCCAGCACCTCCAGGATCTGGGCCTGCACCGTCACGTCCAGCGCGGTGGTCGGCTCGTCGGCGATGATCAGGTCCGGGTCGTTGGCGATCGCCATGGCGATCATCACCCGCTGCCGCATGCCGCCGGAGAACTCGTGCGGGAAGGCCTGCGCCCGCCGCGCCGGGTCCGGGATGCCCACCAGGTCCAGCAGCTCCACCGCGCGGCGCAGCGCGGCCTCCCGCGGCACGTCGCGGTGCACCCGGATCGCCGCGGCGATCGCCTCCCCGACCCGGTACACCGGCGTCAGCGCCGACAGCGGGTCCTGGAACACCATGGCGATCCCGGCGCCGCGCACGCGTGACATCGCCTTGTCGTCCAGGCCCAGCAGTTCCCGGCCGTTGAACCGGATCGAGCCGGAGACCCGCGCGTTGCTCGGCAGCAGCCCGATCGCCGCCAGCGACGACACCGACTTGCCGGAGCCGGACTCGCCGACGACGGCCAGCGTCTCCCCGCGCCGCACCCGGTAACTCAGGCCTCGTACGGCGTCCAGGCGCGTCCCCTTGTCCGCCGGGAACGACACCCGCAGGTCCGTGACCTCCAACACCGCGTCGCTCATGCGCCCGCCCCCGAGACACTCGAAGCACCTGAACCGTCCGAAGCAGCCGCGGCGTTCGAAGCCTTCGAAGCCTTCGAACCCTTCGACGGCCCCGACGCCGAAGCCGTCCCGGCCGCGTCGTCCATCGCGTCCCGCAGCCCGTCCCCGACGAACGCCACCGCCATCACCGTCAGGATCAGCAGCACCCCCGCCGGATAGAACAGCCACGGGAACGTCAGCGCCGAGTCCGTGCCGTCGGCGATCACCGTCCCCAGCGACACGTCCGGCGGCTGCACCCCGAACCCGAAGTAGCTCAGCGACGTCTCGGCGATGATCGTGCCGCCGACGTTCAGCGTGGCGTCGATGATCAGCAGCGAGGCCATGTTCGGCAGCAGGTGCCGGCTGATGATCCGCAGCGGGTGCACCCCCATCACCTCGGCCGCCGTCACGAACTCCCGCTCCCGCAGCGACCGCGCCAGCCCGCGGACCATCCGCGCCGTCACCATCCAGTTGAACGCCGCCAGCAGGATCACGAACACCAGCCAGGTCCGGCCGTGGAACAGCGGCGAGGCGATCGCCAGGATCAGGAACGAGGGCAGCACCAGCAGCAGGTCGACGCACCACATCAGCACCCGGTCGGTCCAGCCCCCGAAGTATCCGGCGGTGGCCCCCACCACCGCGGCCATCCCGGTCGACAGCACCGCCGCCAGCAGCCCGATCACCAGCGACTTCTGCAGACCGCGCAACGTCTGCGCGTACACGTCCGACCCGATCTGCGTGGTGCCGAACCAGTGCGAGGCCGACGGCCCGGTCAGGAAGGCGTCGTAGTCCTTGTCCTTGTAGCCCCACGAGTCCAGGTACGGGCCCAGGAACGCGAGCAGGAACATCAGGACCAGCACCACCAGCCCGGCCACCGCCGACCGCCGCCGCAGGAAGCGGCGCACCACGATCCGTCCCCGGCCCAGCGCCACCGGCTCGGGCGCCCGGCCCGCCGACGGACCGGCGTCGCCCTCGGCGACGGCGAACTCCGCCTCCGCCGCCATCACACACGCACCCGGGGATCGAGCAGCGCGTGCGCCACATCCGAGACCAGCCCGGCGATCAGCACCAGCACCGCCGTGAACAGCACCATCGCCGCCACCGCGTTCACGTCGGCCCGGTTGATCGAGTCGACGAACCACTCGCCCATCCCGTGCCAGCCGAAGATCTTCTCGGTGAACGTCACGCCGGTCAGCAGCAGCCCCATCTGGTAGGCGAACAACGTCGCCATCGGTATCAGGGCCGTGCGGAGCCCGTGCTTGACCAGCGCCGGGCCGCGCCGCATGCCGGTGGCGCGCGCCGTGCGGATGTAGTCGGCGCCGAGCACGTCCAGCATCGCCGAGCGCTGATACCGGCTGAACAGCGCGGCCTGGCCCAGCATCAGGGACAGCGTCGGCACCACCAGGTGCTGCGCGCGGTCGGTGAGGTGGTGGAACCAGCCGCCGCCCAGCCCCGGGGTGGTCTCGTTGGTGTAGGGGAACAGGGTGGTGCCGGCCGCCTGGTTGACCTTGACCGCGCCGATCTTCAACAGCACCGCCAGCAGGAACACCGGCGTGGACAGCACCAGGAAGGACAGGAACGTGACGGCGTGGTCCGAGGGCCGGTACTGCCGCAGCGCCGACAGGAAGCCGAGCGCGACGCCGGCCAGCGCCCCGGTGGTGGTGCCGATGACCACCAGGCGCAGGGTCACGCCGGCCCGCCGGCCCATCTCCGCCGACACCGGCGTGTCGTCGATGGTGCGGCCCAGATCTCCGGTGACCACGCCGCCGGCCCAGTGCCCGAACCGCTCCGGCAGCGGGGTCTTGTCGTTGAGGTTCAGCTTGTCCAAGGTGGCGTCCACCACCGCGGCCGGCGGTTGGGGCTGGCGCTGGGCGAAGTGCTCGCGCGGGTTCAGGCTCGCGGCGGCCAGCAGGTAGCCCAGGCAGGTGGCCAAGGCGATCAGTACCAGATAGTTGACGATCCTGCGCAGCAGGAATGGGCCCATGGCGTCGTGAGCTCCCGGGGTCGGGGCACGCTTGTGGCGTGTCGGAGGACAACATCGCAAGGCACTGAGGGTTCTCGGACCGTTCGGTACCCCGGAATCCCGGCTTATATGCCAGAACCCTGTCTAAAGCGAGGCAGGATGTTGAATCGGACGGACGGAATCGTTGACGGGAATATGAACACACCGCCCAAGACGACCGCCCGACCCTCTCGCGATACGAGAGGATCGGGCGGATTTCCGAGATATCAGGATACAGATTGGTTCGGCCCGCGAAAAACACCGGCCACCGGCGTATTCCGCATTGCGGGCTGCGGGCCGGGCGGTATCAGGCCACGCATACCAGTTCGCCGTGGCCGACGGTGAAGATCGCGTCGTGGTGCCGCGACCAGGCACGCCAGGCGTCGGCCATCGCCGTCAGCTCCGCCTCGGTGGCGATGCCCTTGGCGAGGTACTGGTCCGCCGCCGACGACTTCGTGGTCCGCTCCGCCCACAACTCTGCCCACCAGGCCCGGTCGGCGGCGTCGGCGAACACCCACGAGGAGGCGGTGGCGGTGACGTTCTGCTCCGGGAACCCGGCCGCCAGGGCCCAGCCGCGCAGCCGCCGCCCGGCGTCGGGGTGCGCGTCGTTGGACCGGGCCAGGTTCTGGTACGCCGCCAGCCACGCGTCCAGCCCCGGCTCCTCGGGGAACCAGCGGAACCCGCCGTAGTCGCTGTCCCGCACCGCGACCACGCCGCCGGGCCTGCACACCCGGCGCATCTCCTTCAGCGCCCGCACCGGATCGGCCACGTGCTGCAACACCTGGTGCGCGTGCACCACGTCGAAGCTGTCGTCGGGGAAGTCCAGGGCGTGGACGTCGGCGACCGCGAAGCGGACGTTCCCGGTGCCGCGCGCGGCGACCTCGTCCTGCGCCAGCTTCAGCGCCTCGGCGGTGATCTCCACCGCGGTCATCGTGCCCGGCGCCACCCGCTCGGCCAGGTCGACGGTGATGGTGCCGGGGCCGCAGCCCACGTCCAGCACGTCCTGGCCGGCGGCCAGGTGCGGCAGGAGGTAGGCCGCCGAGTTCTCCGCCGTACGCCAGCGGTGCGACCGGAGCACCGAATCGTGGTGGCCGTGGGTGTACGTGTTCTGGGGAGTCTCCGGCTTCGTCATGCCGGAGACTCTAGTCAGGTGACCGCTATTCGAGAAGATTGGTATTGCTATGTGAGACAGCCTGAGTACTGCGAGGCGTTCAGCTCTGGAAGAGTTCTTCCACGACCTGCGCCACTCCGTCCTCGTCGTTGCTCGCCGTGACCCCGGTCGCCGCCGCCTTCACGTCCTCCATGGCGTTGGCCACCGCCCACGACCGCCCCGCCCACGCCAGCATCGGCACGTCGTTCGGCATGTCCCCGAACGCCACCACGTCCTGCGCCCCGATCCCGCGCGCCGCGCACCACGCGGCCAGCGACGAGGCCTTGGTCACCGCCGGCGGCCCCAGCTCCAGCAGGCCCCGGTTCGTCGAATAGGTCAGGTGCCCCAGCATCCCCACGGCCGGCAGCGCCTCGGCGAACATCTCCGCGCTGTGCCGCGCCCGGTCCGCCACCACGATCTTCAACAGCGGCGCCCCGTCCAGCGCGCCCGCCAGCTCGTCGTACCCGACCACGCGCCGCCCCGGATCGTCCTCGTCCGCATCGAACGGCGACAGCACGTACTCCGGCTCCCGCAGCATCCCGGTCGGCGTCTCCAACGCGAACCGCGCCGTCGGCAGCGCCGCGCGCACGTCGGCCAGCAGCTTCGGCAGCGTCTCGGCGACGAACGGCCGGAAGTCGTAGGCCACCCCGGCGCCCAGGTCGTAGCAGGCGGCCCCGTTCGAGGCGATGACGTGCGGCAGCCGCCCGAAGCACGGCGTCAGCCGGTCCAGCCACCGGATCGGCCGGGCGGTCACGGCTATCACCTGCGCCCCGTGGTCCATGGCCAGGTCCAGGGCGGCGCGGGTGCGCTCGGAGGTGGTGCCGTCGGTGCGCAGCAGAGTGCGGTCCAAGTCGGTGGCTATCACTTTGGGAGGGGTCACGTGATCAAGGGTGACACGGCGGCCCGGCACAGAGAACCGGTCCTTCTGTCGCAAGCCGGTGGTACCTTCGACGTCATGGTTACGGGGGCGGAATCAGGCTTCGACAACGGCATGCTCACCCACATACCCGGACGGATCAGGCCGACCGCGCACCGCGGCTGGTGGATCTTCGTCGGGCTGCTGCTGCAACTCGTCGGCATCGGGGTCCCGGCGGCGTATGTGTGGTCCAAGGCGAAACACCAGGACGTCGGCGGGCTGATCACCGTCGCGACCATCAAGCTGACCTGGCACGAGTCGCTGCACGTCAAGACCGGCGTCGAAGTCCTGGCCGGCGGGGCGGCGCTGTTCGCCGTCGGCAGCGTGGTGCTGGCCCGGCCGTTCGTCAAGCACTGGCTCACGCTGCTGGTCGCGGTCCCGATCGCGGCCCTGTGCGGCGCGCTCGTGCTGGGAGCGGCGGCGCTCGTCATCGCGCTCCTGGTGGCCTTGGCATACGGCGGCGGCGATCTGGGCAGCGGCTGGGGTTCCGGCAGCGGCAAGGTGAAGCCGAAGCCGGGATCGGAACCGGAAGCCGAACCGGGAGCGCCGATGGCGGGTCCGTCCGACGCGGCGGTTTGAGCGACGCTTTCCAGACTGCGGCGCGTTCATCGAGCGCGCCGCTTCATCCGGCGGCGTACGCGGCCGGAGGGTACACAATGATCGGCATGCACAGCGCCACGCCGAACCCGCTCCCCCGCCCCGACCTGCCGCCCGCCGCCGAGCTGACCGTGCTGGACCTGCCGGTCCACGACGAGGGCCAGTACGAGTATCAACGGGCTGAGGGCGTCGAGTGGGGCGACCTGTTCGCCAGCCTCGCACGGTTCAGTCAGTGCCGGCTGACGGGGGTGACGATCGCCGGCGGCGAGTGGGGCAAGACCACGTTCGCGGACGTGCGCTTCGAGGACTCGCGGCTGCTGGGGCCGGACCTGTCGGCCTCGCACTGGCGCGACACCGAGATCGTGCGGGGCACCGCCTCCGGAGTCCAGTGGTTCGACGCGGACCTGCGGCGGGTGCACTTCGAGCAGGTGAAGCTGGACGCGGTGAACTTCCGCGGCGCGGCGCTGGTGGACGTGGTGTTCAGCGACTGCCTGCTGCGCGAGGTGGACTTCGGCGGTGCGAAGCTGACGCGGGTGCGCTTCCCCGGCTGCACCTTCGAGAACGCCGACTTCAGCCGCGCCAAGCTGGCCGACGTCGACCTGCGCGGCGCGCGCCTGCACTTCAAAGCCGGCCTGGACGCCCTGCGCGGCGCGACGATCGACGGCGGCCAACTGGTGGAGCTGGCACCGGCGCTGGCCGCCCACGTGGGACTGCGGATCGGCTAGCCGCGTCGCAAGGAACGGCTACGCCTCCGCCAGGAGCGGCTACGCCTTCACCCGGAAGTAGAACGGCCGCAGCTCGCTGAACCCGACCCGGCCGTAGATCCGCGCCGCACCCGGGTTCCCGTGCTCGACCTGCAAGTACATCCGGTCGGCGTCGTTGACCGCGGCCCAGTCCGCCAGCGCCCCGATCACCGCGCCGGCCGCGCCCTTGCCGCGGGCGGCGGGCAGCGTGGCCATGCTGAACACCCCGGCCCACCCGGCCTCGGCCACCGCACGCCCGACCGCGACCGTCTCGTCCCCGAGCAGAACGCTGGCATACGCGGCCCGCTCCTCGATCCGCTCCAGCAGCTTCCACTGCGCCTGGGCGTCGCCGCCGACGACCTCGTAGAGCACGTCGAACCACTCACGGGTCGGCTGCTCCTGCAACCGGACCCGCAGCCCGCCCCGCGAAGCCCGGGCCAGCACCTCGGCGGTCGTCGCGGTCTGCAGCGAGACAGAAGCCTGACGCTCGTACCCCTTGGCCTCCAACAACGCGTCCAGCCGCACCGGGAACGCGCCGGGCGTCATCTGCACCAGCACCGGCACGCCACGCCCGGCGCAGTACGCCTCCGCGGCCGCGACGCGCTCCTGAAGCTCCGCCGCCGACCCGCCGCCGTGCGGCAGCACCGACGCCACCCACCACGCGCACCCCGGCGCATGCCGCAGCCACCAGCCGTCGAGCCGCTCGTTGTGCTCGGCGGGCACCGCCCGCGCCGTCCGCTCCTGGAGACCGGTCTCGAGTCCGGCCGTCGTCTCCGTCACGCGCACTCCCCTATCGCCACTCATATCGCCGGTCGAACAGCCACTCGCATCGCCGCTCATGAGCTGTCGGCCACGCCCCGCCGTCATGCAGAGCCCACGATAGTGGCCGCGAAGGCCGTTCCCAGCCGGACGTCCATGGCGGAACAATGGCGGGGCGTAACCATCGACCGAAGGAGCCCCACCATGGCCCGCAAGGCCCCGACCACTGATCCGGGCGACGAGAACCTGAGCGTCGGCCCCGCCAAGGACTGGGCGGCGGGCATCCCGGGGGTCACCGTGGCCCTGCGGGACGCGGTGCGGCAGATGGGCGTCAAGCGCTCGGCGCAGACGCTGCCGCGGATCAACCAGAAGCGCGGGTTCGACTGCCCGGGCTGTGCGTGGCCGGAGGAGGACAAGCGGCACATCGCCGAGTTCTGTGAGAACGGCGCGAAGGCGGTCGCGGAGGAGGCGACGCTGCGGCGGATCACGCCGGAGTTCTTCGCCGAGCACTCGGTCGCCGAACTGGGCGAGCGCAGCGGGTACTGGCTGGGGCAGCAGGGGCGGCTCACCACGCCGATGGTCCTGGACGAGGGGGCGACCCACTACCGCCCCGTGAGCTGGGACGAGGCGTTCGGCGTGATCGCCGAGGAGCTGCGCGGCCTGGACTCCCCGGACGAGGCCGTCTTCTACACCTCCGGCCGCACCTCCAACGAGGCGGCGTTCCTGTATCAGACGTTCGTGCGCGCCTTCGGCACCAACAACCTGCCGGACTGCTCCAACATGTGCCACGAGTCCTCCGGCTCGGCCCTGACCGAGACCCTCGGGGTCGGCAAGGGCTCGGTGTCGCTGGCCGACCTGGGCAAGGCCGACCTGATCCTGGTGGTCGGGCAGAACCCGGGCACCAACCACCCGCGGATGCTCGCGGCGCTGGAGAAGGCCAAGCGCGGCGGCGTGAAGATCACCGCGGTGAACCCGCTGCCGGAGGCCGGGCTGCTGCGGTTCAAGAACCCGCAGAACCCGTCCGGGCTGGCCGGCCGCGGCACGCCGCTGGCCGACCGGTTCCTGCAGATCAAGGTCGGCGGCGACCTCGCGCTGTTCCGGGCGTTCGGCAAGCTGCTGCTGGAGGCCGAGGACGCCGCGCCCGGCACCGTGCTGGACCGCGAGTTCATCGACACCTACGCCCACGGGTTCCAGGACTACGCCGCGCAGGCCCGCACCACCGGCTGGCCGGAGATCCTGGCCGCGACCGGCCTGAGCCGCGCGCAGATCCAGGCGGCGTTCGAGGAGGTCCGGGACGCCGAGCGGCTGATCGTCTGCTGGGCGATGGGCCTGACGCAGCACAAGCACGCGGTGCCGACGATCCGCGAGGTGGTGAACGTGCTGCTGCTCGGCGGGCACGTCGGCCGCCCCGGCGCCGGGGTGTGCCCGGTGCGCGGGCACTCGAACGTGCAGGGCGACCGCACCATGGGCATCTACGAGAAGCCGAAGGCGGCGTTCCTGGACGCGATGGAGGCCGAGTTCGGGCTGCCGATGCCCCGCGAGCACGGCCTGGACACCGTCGACGCGATCCGGGCGATGCGGGACGGCCGGGCCAAGGTGTTCTTCGCCATGGGCGGCAACTTCGTCGCCGCCACCCCGGACACCGGCGTCACCGAGGCCGCGCTGCGCACCACCGCGCTGACGGTGCAGGTCTCGACCAAGCTGAACCGCTCCCACGCGGTCCCGGGCCGCCGCGCCCTGATCCTGCCGACATTGGGCCGCACCGAGGTGGACCGCCAGCTCAGCGGCGAGCAGCTGGTCACCGTCGAGGACTCGATGGGGCTGGTCCACGCCTCGCGCGGCCGCCTGGCCCCGGCCAGCGAGGCGCTGCTGTCGGAGGTGGCGATCGTCGCCAGGCTCGCCCGCGCGGTCCTGGGCGCGGAGCACCCGGTGCCCTGGGAGGAACTGGCCGCGGACTACGACCGCATCCGCGACCGCATCGAACGGGTCGTCCCCGGCTTCGACGACTTCAACATCCGGGTGCGCCGCGGCTCCGGCTTCGCGCTCCCCCACGCCCCGCGCGACTCCCGCACCTTCCCCACCGCGACCGGCAAGGCGAACTTCACCGTCAACGCCTTCGAGGCGCCCCACGTCCCGCCGGGCCGGCTGCTGCTCCAGACGGTGCGCTCCCACGACCAGTACAACACCACCATCTACGGCCTCGACGACCGCTACCGCGGCGTCCACGCCGGGCGCCGCGTGGTGTTCGTGAACCCCGAGGACCTGAAGACGCTGGGCATCGAGGACGCCGCGCTGGTGGACCTGGTCTCGGAGTGGACCGACGGCACCGAACGGCGCGCGCCGGGCTTCCGCGTGGTCTCCTACGACACGGCGCGGGGCTGCGCGGCGGCGTACTTCCCGGAGACGAACGTGCTGGTGCCGCTGGATTCGACCGCTGACATCAGCAACACGCCGACGTCGAAGGCGATCGTGGTGCGGTTGGAGGCGGCGGGGTAGCGGTTCTGGCGGCGGGCTGGCGGTCGACGGCCGCCGGTCGCGCTCGGCGAAAGCACCCGAACCCGGCCCCAAGCATGAAGCCCCGCCTCCCATACCGGGAAACGGGGCATAGTCCCCTCGCCGCCTGACCGCCGAGTGGGGCCCGGCCGGGCGGCGTTCGGTCCGCCGGACCCGTCGGCGGGTCCGCCGGGCTGCGTCAGATCTGGCCCCGCAGCTTGGCCAGCGCCTCGGCGAGGATCTGGTCGCCGTCCTCGGCCGAGCGGCGCTCGCGGACGTAGGCCAGGTGCGTCTTGTAGGGCTCGGTGCGCGAGCGGGCCGGCGGGTTGTCCTTGTCCGGGCCGGCGGGGAAGCCGCAGCGGGGGCAGTCCCAGGTGTCGGGGATCTGCGCGTCGCTGGCGAAGGAGGGCTTGGTCTCGTGCTTGTTCACGCACCAGAAAGAGACGAACACCCGAGGAGCGGCGTCGCCGCGCTCGGCCTCCCCCATCGGTCCCGCACCGACGCGGCTGCCTCGGATCGCGTTTCCACTTGCCACTGTCTGGTCTCCCTTGGGTTCCGATCTACACGCCCCGCGGCCCCCGTTGGGTGCCCGAGCGCCCGTGGAGATGCGGTGCAGACAGTGTAGGCATGTGCTGATGCACGATTCAGCAGGACCAGCCGGAAATCGCCGCCTTGGCGCTGTGATAAACGGACAAAAGGGGCGTGACGTCAGGGTTTCGTTACCGAAGCGAGTCCGCGCGGCGGCAACCCGCGGACCCGGTCGGACCACCACCAGCGGCGGCGCGCGCCCGGCCGCAAGCCCTTGGCCCGTAACGGATCGCGGCCGGCGGACGCTGTCGGAACGGGCCCCTCAGCCCAGCGGCGAATACCGGTGTTCGGGGCGGCCGGTGGTGCCGTACCGAAGGTGCAGCCGCACCACGCCGTGCCGGGTCAGATAGCTGAGATAGCGCTGCGCGGTGGGCCGGGAGATCCCGACCCGCTCGGCCACCTCGGCGGCCGAGACGTCGCCGGCCGCGCGCACCGCGCCGCGCACCAGCTCCAGAGTGGGCGCCGAATGCCCCTTGTGCGGCTGCACCGGCAGCGCCGGGGTGCGCAGCAGCCCGAACAGCTCGTCCACGGCCACCTGGTCGGCGTCGGCCGCCGACTCGTCCAGGGTCTCGATCCGCCGCCGCAGGTCCAGATAGGAGGTGAGCTTGTCGGCCATCGCCGGGTAGCCGAACGGCTTCACCAAGTAGTGCACGGCCCCGAGCTGCATCGCCGTCCGCACGGTGCTGACGTCCCGCGCCGCCGTGATCACCACGAAGTCCGGCCGCACCGCGCCGCCCGCGCCGCTCACGTCGCCCGCCGTACCGCCCGCGCCCGCGACTCCAGCCGCCCCCGCGCCCCCGGGCGCCTCCAACAGCCTGCGGATCACATCGAGCCCGTCCCCGTCGGGCAGGTACACGTCCATCAGCACCAGATCCGGCCGCAGTTCGGCGACGGCGGCCAGCGCCTGCCCGGCCGAGTGCGCCCGGCCGCAGACGGCGAACCCGGCGGTGCGCTCGACGTAGGCGGCGTGGATCTTGGCCACGCGGTAGTCGTCGTCGACGACCAGGACCCGCACCGGAGCACTCATGACGTCCTCACTCTCAGCCGTACGGTGAACACCGCGCCGGGGCCCTCGGAGGCGGTGATGGTGCCGCCGAGCCGCTGCACCAGCCGGTGCACCAAAGCCAGGCCGAGACCGCGGCGCAGCGGTCCGGTGGCCGGCTTGGTGGTGAAACCGTCGGTGAAGACGGTCTCGGCGGCGCCGGCCGGGATCCCGGGGCCGTTGTCGGCGACGCGGACGGTGATGCCGTCGTCGTCCTGGACCACGCCCACCAGCACCCGGCCCGGCTTGGCGGGGTCGACGCCGGGCCCGGACACCGCGTCGAAGGCGTTGTCGATCAGGTTGCCCAGGATCGTGGTCAGGGCCTGCACCTTGTCGGGGGTGTCGCCGAGCCAGGTGTCGTCGGTGAGCTCCAGCTCCACGCCGCGCTCGCCGGCCACCGCGGCCTTGGCCAGGATCAGCCCGACCAGCACCGGCGGGGCGATCCGGGCCCGCACCGACTCGGCGAAGGCCGCCTCGGTCCCGGACAGGTCGGTGAGGTAGCGCAGCGCCTCCTCGGCCTCGCCCAGCTCCAGCAGGCCGGCGACGGTGTGCAGGCGGTTGGAGAACTCGTGCTGCTGGGCCCGCAGCGCGTCGGTGAGGCTGGTGACGCTGTCCAGTTCGCGCAGCAGGCCGGACAGCTCGGTGCGGTCCCGCAGGGTCACCACGGCGCCGTGCGGACGGCCGGCCAGCGTCACCGGCATCCGGTTCACGGTCAGGCAGTGGTCGTCGGTGAGGACCACCTCGTCCTGGCCCTCGATCTGGCCGGAGAGCACGTCCTGCAGCCGCCCGGCCGGGACCACGTCCGCCAGGAAGCCGCCGACGCCGCCGAACATCGGCAGGTTCAGCAGCCGCCGCGCCTCGTCGTTGACCATGGTGACCCGGCCGGTCCGGTCGAAGGCGATCATGCCCTCGCGGATGCCGTGCAGCACCGCCTCGCGTTCCTGCAACAGCTTGGCGATCTCGTCGAGCTCCAGGCCGAAGGTGCGCTTCTTCAGGCGGCGGGCCAGCACGTAGGAGGCCAGGGTGCCGACCCCGAGCGCCACCCCGAACCAGGCGGCGTAGATCGGCAGCTGGCCGGTGAAGATGGTGGCGACGTCGGCCACCTTGCGGCCGACGGAGACCTCCCCGATCTGCGCGCCGGGGTCGGTGCGGCTGAGCAGCGGCACCCGGCCGTTCACCGACTCCCCGACGCTGCCGTGGTCGAACCGGACGTCGGGCCGGGTGACCAGGGTGGCCTCCTCGATCTGCTTGCCGACCAGGCTGTCCGGCCGGTCGTGGCTCGGGTGGGTGTGGCGGACGCGGTTCGCGTCGACGATGACCACGTAGTCGGTCTTGGTGTCGCCCTCGATGCGGCTGGCGATCGCCTGCAACGTGCCGTCGCAGTTCTCCGAGGGGAACTCGACGCAGCCGCGCACCTCGGGCATGTCGGCGACGGTCTGCGCGATCTGCAACGCCTCGTCCATGTACTGCCGGTCGAACTGGTGCCGCTCCTGGCGGGCGAACAGGGCGAAGCCGACCAGCACCACCGCCAGCAGGATCGAGATCTGGCTGGCGAGGATCTGGCTGCTGAGCTTGCGCCGCCCACTGCCCGCTACCCGTCGCATTCGTCAGATTGTGTGTCGTTTCCGCAGTTCAGACAAGGGTCCGGGCGCTGAGCAGAACGCACAAAACGAAGAGTTACGCGGCAAACGCGGGATGTGCACGTAACCGCGACGTCACCGGGGCGCCCGACCTAGTTTCGCTGTGCCTCACCCCGCCGGTGCGGCGCACGTCACACCGAAACGCCAGCAAGCAGAGCCACGCAAGCAAGCAAGCACGTAAGCAAGCAAGGGAGACCGATGCCATGGCCGGCACCGCGATCGAGATCACCGACGTCACCAAACGGTTCCTCACCCCCTCCGGGGAGGTCTTCACCGCGATCCGCGACGTGACGTTCACGGTCGAGCCGGGGCAGTTCTGCGCCGTCGTCGGCCCGACCGGCTGCGGCAAGTCCACCACCTTGTCCCTGGTCTCCGGCCTGGACCGGCCCAGCGAGGGCACGGTGGCGGTGGGCGGGCAGCCGGTCGAGGGCATCACCGACGGCGTCGGCTTCATGTTCCAGGCCGACGCGCTGCTGCCGTGGAAGACGGTGCTGCAGAACGTGGCCCTGGGCCTGGTCTTCCGGAAGGTCGGCAAGAAGGAGGCGCTGGAGCGGGCCCGGGACTGGATCCGCCGGGTCGGCCTGGCCGGGTTCGAGGACCGCTACCCGCACCAGCTCTCCGGCGGCATGCGCAAGCGGGTGGCGATGGCCGCGGCCTGGATCACCGAGCCGCGGGTGCTGCTGATGGACGAGCCGTTCGGCGCGCTGGACGTGCAGACCAAGGCGATCATGTCGACCGAGCTGGTGCAGCTGTGGGAGGCCTCCCGGCCCTCGGTGCTGTTCATCACCCACGACCTGGAGGAGGCGATCGCGCTGGCCGACCGGGTGGTGGTGATGACCTCCTCGCCCGGCGCGGTCAAGCAGGTCTTCGACATCGACATCCCGCGGCCGCGCGGGTCGGTGCAGGAGATCCGGTTCGGCGACCGCTTCCTGGAGCTGCACCACGAGATCTGGGCGACGCTGCGCGACGAGGTCGAGCGCGCCTACGCCCGCACCGCGGTGGGAGCGGCCGCATGAACCGGCGCACGAGCCAGGTGTGGGGCGCACGGGCGGCGCTCGCGGTGCTGATCATCGGCGGCTGGCAGCTGGCCACCTCGGCCGGCTGGGTCGACAAGTTCTTCTACGCCCAGCCCTCCGGCATCTGGAACCGGCTGTGGGACTACTTCGAGAACGGCACCGAGTTCGGCTCCTACCCGCAGCAGATCCAGACCACCATGCAGGAGGCGCTGTACGGGTTCCTGCTCGGCACCGCCGTCGGCATCGTGGTGGGCGTCGCGCTGGGCCTGAACCGGTTCCTGGCGCAGGTGCTGGACCCGTTCATCAAGGTGGTGAACGCCATCCCGCGCATCGTGCTCGGCGCGATCTTCGTCGTCGCCTTCGGCGTCGGCATCACCCCCAAGGTGCTGCTGGCCGCGGTGCTGGTGTTCTTCATCGTGTTCTTCAACGCCTTCCAGGGCGCCCGCGAGGTGGACCGCAACGTCCTGAACAACGCCAAGGTCCTGGGCGCCAGCCGCTGGGACGTGATCCGGCACGTCACCCTGCCCTCGGCCATGACCTGGATCATCGCCTCGCTGCACAGCGCCTTCGGCTTCGCGATCGTCGGCGCCGTGGTCGGCGAGGTCCTGGGCGCCCAGCACGGCCTGGGCCTGCTGATCAAGTCCGCGCAGGGCAACTTCGACCCGGACGGCGTGTTCGCGAACATGTTCGTGATCGCCGCCCTGGTCCTCGTCGTCGAGTTCGTCATCGAGCGCCTCGAGCGCCGGCTGCTCGCGTGGCGGCCGAAGACGCAGGCCGAGTCCGTCCTGGTCTGAACCCCGCCAGTCCCCTCCCCCACCAGAAAGGCGGCACAGTCGTGCCCGTTGTGAAGAAGACCCTGGTCCTGGCCGCCTCCGGCGCCCTGGCCCTGACCGCCCTGACGGCGTGTTCCTCCTCCAAGAGCTCCGGCAGCTCCGGCTCCGGCACCCCGGCCGCGGCCGGCGGCTCCGGGACCCCGAAGGACGTCAAGCACGTCTCGCTGATGGTCGGCGGCATCGACAAGCAGATCTACCTGCCGTACAAGCTCGCCGACCAGCTCGGCTTCTACAAGAAGTACGGGGTCGACGTCACCCTGTCCACCGAGCAGGACGGCGGCGTCGGCGCCGAGGACGCGATGATCTCCGGCCAGGTGGACATGGCCGGCGCCTGGTACAACCACACCATCGAGTTCCAGATGAAGCACAAGGCCGTGGAGGCGATCGTGCAGCTGTCCGGGGCTCCGGGCGAGCGCGAGATGTGCGCCACCGCCAGCAACGTGCACGCCGGCGCCGACTACGCCGGCAAGACCATGGGCGTCACCGACCTGGGCTCGGGCACCGACACCCTGACCCAGCTGATCGCGGCCAAGGCCGGGGTGGCCAAGGACAAGTTCAGCCGCACCGGCGTCGGCGCCGGCTCCACGGCCATCGCCGCGCTGAAGAAGGGCGCGATCTCCTGCGTCATGACCACGCAGCCGACGGTCACCGCGATCCAGAAGCAGAACCTGGGCTACTCGGCGGTGGACCTGGCCACCGTGGACGGGGCCACCAAGGCCCTCGGCGGCGCCTGGCCGGCCGCCGGGGTGCTGGCCCGGACTGACTGGGTGAACAGCCACAAGGACGAGACCCAGCGGGTCGTGAATGCGCTGGTGGACACCATGCACTGGATCAACACGCACACCCCGGAGCAGATCGCCGACGCGCTGCCGGCGCAGTACACGAACAACAACATCATCACCAAGGCCGACTACGTCGCGGCGCTCACCCAGGACAAGGGCCAGTTCCTGCCCGACGGCATCATGCCGGCCGGCGGCCCGAAGATCGTGCTGGAGACCGAGAAGCTGGTCGGACAGGCCGACGACTCGGTGAAGCTCGGCGATACGTTCACGAATGAGTTCGCGATGAATGCGAACAAGGAAGAGGGGTACACGGTCTCGACGGCGCCTGCGGACAGCGACGGTTAAGGCGCCGGAACTCCGGGCCAATCCCCCCGGTCCGGTTTCGGCCGCCGCCTCCCTCGGGATGGGGAGGCGGCGGCCTTCTCGTGTCTTCTCGTGTCTTCTCAGGCCTTCTCACGCCTTGTGGCGGCTTCTCGTGCCCTCTGCGGCCCTGTCACCGCCCGCACGCGCGCACAGCGCGCACACGCCCGGCGCGCCCACGACGAAGCGCCCGCCCCGGATGACTTCCGGGACGGGCGCTTCGGCGTGCGTGGTGCGCGGCGTTCAGATCGAGTGCTTGTACAACAGGCTCAGCCCCACGATGCAGGCGATCCAGATGATCGACAGCACGATGCTGATCCGGTCCAAGTTCCGCTCGACCACCGACGAGCCCGACAGGCCGCCGGAGACGCCGCCGCCGAACATATCGGACAAACCGCCGCCTTTGCCCTTGTGCAGAAGCACGGACATGATGAGGAGCAGACTGGTCACGACCAGGATGCCCGCGACGATCCACTGGTAAAGAGTCACTTCGGCGGTCCACTCGCTTGATCGGGAGACGACAGGGACGGGATGCCGGGCATCCCGCCCCTACCATACGCAAACAAGCGCGTGGTCAGCTAGCCGCGACGGCCGAATCCCGGTAACGGATGATGCGGGTGAAGTCGGCCGCGTCCAGTGAGGCCCCGCCGACCAGCGCACCGTCGATGTCCGCCTGCGCCATCAGCTCGGCGGCGTTGGCGCCCTTCACCGAACCGCCGTAGAGGATCCTGGTGTCACCGGCCACGCCCTCGTCGAACAGGGAGGCCAGCTCGGCGCGGATCGCCGCGCACACCTCCTGGGCGTCCTCGGGGGTGGCGACCTCGCCGGTGCCGATCGCCCAGACCGGCTCGTAGGCGATGACCGTGGCCTTGACCTGGTCGCCGCTCAGCCCGGCCAGCGAGGCCCGGACCGAGGTGACGCAGTGCGCCACGTGCTCCCCGGCCTTGCGGACGTCCAGGTGCTCCCCGACGCAGACGATCGGCGTGACGCCGTGCTTCAGCGCGATCAGAGCCTTGGCCGCCACCAGCGCGTCGGTCTCGCCGTGGTACTGCCGCCGCTCGGAGTGGCCGACCACCACGAAGGCGCAGTCCAGCTTGGCCAGCATGGCCGCGGAGATGTCACCGGTGTAGGCGCCCGAGGAATGCTCGGAGACGTCCTGCGCGCCGTACTTGATCCGCAGCTTGTCGCCCTGCACCAGAGTCTGCACCGAGCGGATGTCGGTGTAGGGCACCAGCACCGCGACGTCGACCGCGTCGTAGTCCTTGTCGTTCAGTGAGAACGCCAGCTCCTGGACATGCTTCATGGCCTCAAGATGATTGAGATTCATCTTCCAGTTGCCGGCCATCAACGGCTTACGCTCAGCCATCTGCTAGTTCCCTTCCTCAAGGACGGCCAGACCCGGCAGGGTCTTGCCCTCCAGGTACTCCAGCGAGGCGCCGCCACCGGTGGAGATGTGGCCGAACGCGGACTCCTCGAAGCCCAGCTGCCGCACGGCCGCGGCCGAGTCGCCGCCGCCGACCACGGTGAACGCGCTGGAGTTGATCAGACCCTGCGCGACGGCGCGGGTCCCGCCGGCGTACGGCTCCATCTCGAACACGCCCATCGGGCCGTTCCAGAACACCGTCTTGGCGGCGGAGAGCTTGTTCGCGAACAGCTTGCCGGACTCCGGGCCGATGTCCAGGCCCATCCGGTCGGCCGGGATCTTGGAGGCCGGGACCACCTCGTGGTCGGCGCTCGCGGAGAACTCGGTGGCCGCGACGATGTCGATCGGCAGCACGAACTCCACGCCGCGCTCGGCCGCGCGCCGCAGGTAGCCGCGCACGGTCTCGATCTGGTCCGCCTCCAGCAGCGAGGCGCCGACCTCGTGGCCCTGCGCCTTCAGGAACGTGAAGACCATGCCGCCGCCGACCAGGATGGTGTCGGCCTTCTCCAGCAGGTTCGCGATGACCGCGAGCTTGTCGGAGACCTTCGAGCCGCCGAGCACCACCGCGTACGGGCGCTCCACGTCGTCGGTGAGCTTCTTCAGCACCCCGACCTCGGTCTGGATCAACAGGCCGGCGCCGGACGGGAGCCGCTTGGCGATGTCGTAGACCGAGGCGTGCTTGCGGTGCACGGCGCCGAAGCCGTCGGAGACGAACACGTCGGCCAGGGCCGCGAGCTGGTCGGCGAACGCGCCGCGCTCGGCGTCATCCTTGCTGGTCTCGCCGGCGTTGAACCGGACGTTCTCCAGCAGCACCACCGAGCCCTCCGGCATCGCGGCGACGGCGGCCCGCGCCGACTCCCCGACGGTGTCGGCGGCGAAGGTCACCGGCGCGCTCAAGAGCTCACCGAGCCGCTTGGCCACCGGCGCCAGGCTGTACTTCGGGTCCGGGGCGCCCTTGGGGCGGCCCAGGTGCGCGGCCACGACCACCCGCGCGCCCTTGGCCAGCAGCGCTTCGATGGTGGGCACCGAGGCGCGGATGCGGCCGTCGTCGGTGATGCGGTCCCCGTCCAGCGGGACGTTCAGGTCCGAGCGCAGCAGGACCTTCTTGCCGGCGACGTCGAGGTCGTCGAGGGTCTTCATGAGTCCTTCTTCTTCTCTAGCTTCTCTAGTCCACGACAAAGCCCGCACGAGGATCCGCCGACGCGGATCCTCGTGCGGGCACGGCGGTCGTCGCTTACAGCGAGGCGCCGACGAAGTTCACGAGGTCGACCAGGCGGTTGGAGTAGCCCCACTCGTTGTCGTACCAGCCGACGACCTTGACCTGGTTGCCGTTGGCCATCGTCAGCTTGCTGTCGAAGATGCAGGACGAGGGGTCGGTGACGATGTCGCGGGAGACGATCTCGTCCTCGGTGTACTTCAGGAAGCCCTTGAGCGCACCGGACTCCGCGGCCTTCTTGAACGCCGCGTTGATCTCTTCCTTGGTCGTCTCGCGGCCCAGGTCCACGGTCAGGTCGGTGACCGAGCCGGTGGGCACCGGCACCCGCATCGCGAAGCCGTCGAGCTTGCCCTTGACCTCCGGGATGACCAGGCCGATGGCCTTGGCCGCGCCGGTGGAGGTGGGGATGATCGACTGCGGGGCGCTGCGGGCGCGGCGCAGGTCGATGGTGCCCTTGCGGGTCAGCGCGATCTGGTCGAGCAGCTGCTGCTCGGTGGTGTACGCGTGCGTGGTGGTCATGTAGCCGCGCTCGATGCCGAACTCGTCGAGCAGCACCTTCACCAGCGGGGCCAGGCAGTTGGTGGTGCAGGACGCGTTGGAGATGATGCTGTGGTTCGCCGCGTCGTACTTGTCCTGGTTGACGCCCATCACGATGGTGACGTCCTCGTTGGTGGCGGGCGCCGAGATGATGACCTTCTTGGCGCCGGCCTCGATGTGCTTGCGGGCGTCGTCGGCGTTGGTGAACAGGCCCGTGGACTCCACGACCACGTCCGCGCCGAGCTCCTTCCACGGCAGCGCCGCGGGGTCGCGCTCGGAGAGCACCTTGATGGCCTTGCCGTTGACGACGAGCTCGCCGTCCTTGGCCTCGATGGTGCCGTCGAAGCGGCCCAGGATCGAGTCGTACTTCAGGAAGTGCGCCAGGATCGGGGCGGCAGCGAGGTCGTTGATCCCCACGACCTCGACGTCCGCACCCGAGGCGACGATCGCGTGGAAGAAGTTGCGGCCGATGCGGCCGAATCCGTTGATGCCTACCCGGACGGTCACTGTCGCAGGGCTCCCTTCAGGTCGCGCCGGGCGACTTGTGCTCACCCGGTCGAGAGTCGACGCATACCAGGCGCGATGCGAGAACCGCCACCGCGCACGATCACGAGCCTATCGCGAACCCGGCGAAGACAGCGCACCCGGCCCGACCTGCGAGACGGTCGCAGAATCCGTACTCGTCGGTAGCGCCGCCGGGCGGGCCGCGATCGCCTCCGCCGCACCGGCACCGGCCTGCGCGGGGACCGTCGGCGCGGCGGCGCCCGG
>JABFXP010000669.1 GCA_013361685.1 Catenulispora sp. | reverse complement strand
GGGGGTCGGCCCGCGGTTGCGGACCGCACCGCCGGAGCGCGTCCTGCGGGGGACGCGGCGCGCCGGCGACCCGTCGGCCGCCCGCGCGCCGCCGGGCTCGTCAGCCCTCGATGTTGCTCATCACGTGCTTGACCCGGGTGTAGTCCTCGAACCCGTACATCGACAGGTCCTTGCCGTAGCCGGAGTGCTTGAACCCGCCGTGCGGCATCTCGGCGACCAGCGGGATGTGCGTGTTGATCCAGACGCAGCCGAAGTCCAGCGCCTTGGCCGCGCGCATGGCCTTGCCGTGGTCCTTGGTCCACACCGACGAGGCGAGCGCGTACTCCACGCCGTTGGCCCACTGCAGGGCCTGCTCCTCGCCGGAGAACTTCTGCACGGTGATCACCGGGCCGAAGACCTCGTTCTGGATGATCTCGTCGTCCTGGTTCAGGCCGGAGACGACGGTCGGGGCGAAGAAGAAGCCGGTGTCGCCGACGCGGGCGCCGCCGGCCTGGACCGTGGCGTGCGCCGGGAGGCGGTCGAGGAAGCCGGTGACGTGCCGCAGCTGGTTGGCGTTGTTCAGCGGGCCGTAGAGCACGTCCTCGTCGTCCGGCTTGCCGGTCTTGGTGTTCTTGGCGGCCTCGGCGAGCTTGGCGACGAACTCGTCGTGCACCGCGTCCTCGACGAGCACCCGGGTGGCGGCGGTGCAGTCCTGGCCGGCGTTGAAGTACCCGGCGACCGAGATGCCCTCGACGGCGGCGTCCAGGTCGGCGTCGGCGTAGACGATGACCGGGGCCTTGCCGCCGAGCTCCAGGTGCACCCGCTTGACGTCGGCGGCGGCGCTCTTGGCCACCTCCATGCCGGCCCGCACCGACCCGGTGATCGAGGCCATGGCCGGGATCTTGTGCTCGACCATGGCGCGGCCGGTGTCCCGGTCGCCGCAGATCACGTTGAACACGCCGGCCGGCAGGATCTCGCCGATGATCTCGGCCATCAGCAGCGTGGACAGCGGCGTGGTGTCCGAGGGCTTCAGGACCACCGTGTTGCCCGCGGCGATCGCCGGGGCGAACTTCCACACCGCCATCATCGCCGGGTAGTTCCAGGGCGCGACCTGCGCGCAGACGCCGACCGGCTCGCGGCGCACCCAGGAGGTGTGCCCGGCCATGTACTCGCCGGACGCGGCGCCCTCGAGCATCCGCGCGGCGCCGGCGAAGAACCGGATCTGGTCCACCATCGGGGGCAGCTCCTCCGAGGCGGTCAGCCCCAGCGGCTTGCCGGTGTTCAGCGACTCGGTCGCGACGATCTCCTCAGCGCGCGCCTCGATCGCGTCGGCGACCTTCAGCAGCAGCCGCTGCCGCTCCGCGGGCGTGGTGTCGCGCCAGCCCGGGAAGGCGTCGGCGGCCGCCTTCATGGCGGCGTCGACGTCGGCGGCCTCGGAGACCGGCGCGTGCGCGATCACCTGCTCGGTGACCGGGTCGATGATCTGGCTGGTGCGGCCGGCGACGGTGTCGACCGGCTTGCCGCCCACGTAGTTGCGCAGCTGACGGGGTTCCACGGAGATGCTCCCTTATGTACCGCCGCGACCCCCTCGTCGCGGCATCTGACATGTTCTGTTGCACACGGTCCGGTTCGCCTAAACACCGGAGCCGAAAGCTTCGAGGGCCGGCGGATCCTCAAAGGTTCCGTTCCCTCGACCCTACACGCCACCCCCTCGCCTGACGATGGATTCAGTACCGAAAATAGCCTTGGCATACGGATTCCATCGCTGGAGCCTTGCCAAGATACCGTTCCGGTTGCCACAATCCCCTCTGTGACTGACAGGACTGACCGGCCCGACCGCCCTGAACGCAGTGACCGGGCTGACCGCAGCGACCGCACCGGCTCCGGTGCCGCCTTCCACCTGGACCCGCTGTCCAAGGCGATCATCGAGCAGCTGCAGCAGGACGGGCGCCGCGCCTACGCCACCATCGGCCGCGCCGTGGGCCTGAGCGAGGCCGCGGTCCGGCAGCGGGTGCAGAAGCTGATAGACGCCGGCGTCATGCAGATCGTGGCGGTGACCGATCCGCTCACGGTGGGCTTCCACCGGCAGGCGATGATCGGCATCCGCGCCGAGGGCGACCTGGAGCCGGTGGCCGACGCGCTGGCGGCGATGCCCGAGGTGGACTACGTGGTGATGACCGCCGGGTCCTTCGACCTGCTGGTGGAGGTGGTCTGCGCGGACGACGACCACCTCCTGGAGATCATCAACAAGCGGATCCGGAGCCTGCCGCAGGTGCGGTCCACCGAATCTTTCGTCTACCTGAAGCTTCGCAAACAAACTTACACCTGGGGCGCTCTGTAGCGGTAAGAACCGCGCCCCGCCGGGCCGTCCGGCGAACGATCACCCCCTTCTGCCGAGGAAGCAGCGATGAGCACAGACAGCCTGGACCAAGCCGCCTACGACCACCTGTGGATGCACTTCACCCGGATGTCGGGATACCGGGACAGCCCGGTGCCCACCATCGTCCGCGGCGAGGGCGCCCGCATCTACGACCGCGACGGCAAGAGCTACCTGGACGGGCTGGCCGGCCTGTTCGTGGTGCAGGCCGGGCACGGCCGGGTGGAACTGGCCGAGGCGGCCTACAAGCAGGCGCAGGAACTGGCCTTCTTCCCGCTGTGGAGCTACGCGCACCCGCAGGCCATCGAGCTGGCCGACCGGCTGGCCGACTACGCCCCGGGCGACTTGAACAAGGTCTTCTTCACCACCGGCGGCGGCGAGGCCGTGGAGACCGCCTGGAAGCTGGCCAAGCAGTACTTCAAGCTCGTCGGCAAGCCGATGAAGCACAAGGTGATCTCCCGGGCCATCGCCTACCACGGCACCCCGCAGGGCGCGCTGTCCATCACCGGCATCCCGGACGCCAAGAAGTACTTCGAGCCGCTGGTGCCCGGCGCCTTCAAGGTCCCGAACACCAACTTCTACCGGGCCGCGGAGATCTCCGGCGTGCCGGCTCTCGGCGAGGACCTGGAGGCCTTCGGGCGCTGGGCCGCCGACCAGGTGGAGGCGATGATCCTGGCCGAGGGCGCGGACACCGTGGCCGCGGTGTTCGTCGAGCCGGTGCAGAACTCCGGCGGCTGCTTCCCGCCGCCACCCGGCTACTTCCAGCGGCTGCGCGAGATCTGCGACCGGCACGACGTGCTGCTGGTCTCCGACGAGGTGATCTGCGCGTTCGGCCGGCTGGGCACCATGTTCGCCTGCGAGAAGTTCGACTACGTCCCGGACATCATCACCTGTGCCAAGGGCATGACCTCCGGCTACTCCCCGATCGGCGCGGCCGTCGTCTCCGACCGGATCGCGGCGCCGTTCTACGAGGGCACCAACTACTTCCCGCACGGGTACACCTTCGGCGGCCACCCGGTGTCCGCGGCGGTGGCGATGGCCAACCTCGACCTGTTCGAGCGCGAGGGCCTGAACCAGCACGTGCTGGACAACGAGGGCGCGTTCCGGGCCACCCTGGAGAAGCTGAAGGACCTGCCGATCGTCGGCGACGTCCGCGGCGACGGCTACTTCTACGGCATCGAGCTCGTCAAGGACAAGGACACCAAGGCGACGTTCGACGACGACGAGTCCGAGCGGCTGCTGCGCGGCTTCCTGTCCAAGGCGCTCTACGACGCCGGCCTGTACTGCCGCGCCGACGACCGGGGCGACCCGGTGGTGCAGCTGGCGCCGCCGCTGATCGTCGGGCAGGCCGAGTTCGACGAGATCGAGCAGACGCTGCGCTCGGTGCTCACCGAAGCCTGGACCCGGCTGTAGAACGGTGGTCGACGGCGCCTTCGGACCTGCGGTCCGGAGGCGCCTTTTTCCCAACCCTGAGTCGAAAGCCCCGATAACGATGAACCAGCCCGCCGTCGAGCCGCTGGGCTCCACACCCCGGACCCGTCTGCGCCGCCTCCCCGAGAAGGCCGCCACCGACCGCGCCGCGCTGCACGCGGTGCTGGACGCCGGCCTGGTCGCGCACGTCGCCGTCACCGACAGCTCCGGCCCGAACGGCTCGGCGCAGCCCTACATCCTCCCGGTCGCCTACGCCCGCGACGGCGAGCGCGTGCTGTTCCACGGCTCCACCGGCTCCCGGCTGTTCCGCGGCCTGGCCGAGGGCGCGCCGACCTGCCTGACGGTGACGCTGCTGGACGGCCTGATCGTGGCGCGCTCCGCGTTCGAGTCCTCGATGCGGTACCGGGGCGCGATGGTGCTGGGGTCGTGCCGGATGGTGCCGGAGGGCGAGAAGGAAGCGGCGCTGGAGCTGATCACCGAGCACCTGATGCCCGGCCGCTGGAAGGACGTCCGCGCGCCCAAGCGCAAGGAGCTGGCCGCGACCGTGGTGCTGGCGCTGCCGCTGACCGAGGCTTCGGTGAAGATCTCCGACGGCGGGCCCACCGACGACCCGGACGACCTGGACTCCCCGGTCTGGGCCGGCGTGGTGCCGCTGCACGAGGTGTACTGCGACCCGCAGCCGGCCGAGGACCTGGCGCCGGGGATCGACGTGCCCGATTACCTGCGCGGCTGGCGTCGATGAACACCGTCGACGGGTCGCTGTCGCTGTGGCTGGACCAGGTGGCCGGGTCCGAAAGCGGGTCCGGGTCCGGTGCCGGGACGCGGACGCCGCTGGACGGCGACATCGAGGCAGACGTCGCCGTCGTCGGGGCCGGATACACAGGCCTGTGGACGGCGTACTACCTGGCGAAAGCCGATCCGGCCCTGCGGATCGTGGTGCTGGAGAAGGAGTTCGCGGGATTCGGCGCCTCGGGCCGCAACGGCGGCTGGTGCTCGGCTCTGTTCCCGTCGTCGCTCGCGAAGGTGGCGAAGGTCGGCGGAGGCAGGGCGCGGGCGGTCGCGTTGCAGCGCGCGATGAACGCCACGGTCGACGAGGTCGGCCGGGTCGTGGCGGCGGAGGGCGTCGAGTGCCACTGGGCCAAGGGCGGCACCGTGGTGCTGGCGCGCACGCAGATCCAGTACGAGCGCGCGAAGGCGGCGGTCGCCGAGGAGCGGTCCTTCGGCTTCGGCGAGGAGGACATCAGGCTGCTGAACCGCGCCGAGGCCGCCGAGATGGCCGCCGCGACCGACGTCCTCGGCGGGACCTACACCCCGCACTGCGCGGCGATCCAGCCCGCGATGCTGGCCCGCGGCCTGGCCGAAGTCGTGGAGAAGCTGGGTGTCCGGCTGTATGAGGGCACGGCGGTCACAGCCATCCGGGACGGTGTGGTGACCACCGCGCGCGGCCCGCGCGTCCGGGCGGCGAAGGTGGTGCGCGCGACCGAGGGCTACACGTCCTCGATCGCCGGGTTCGGCCGCGACGTGGCGCCGGTGTACTCGCTGATGGTCGCCACCGAACCGCTGCCCGACGAGGTCTGGGACCGGATCGGGCTGGCGCGGCGGCAGACGTTCTCCGACTTCCGGCACCTGATCGTCTACGGCCAGCGCACCGCGGACGGCCGCCTGGCGTTCGGCGGGCGCGGCGCCCCGTACCACTTCGGGTCGCGGATCGAGCCCGGCTTCGACCGGGACGCCCGCGTGCACGGCGAGATCCGGCGCGCGCTCGTCGGCCTGTTCCCGGTGTTGAAGGACGCTGAGTTCACCCACGCGTGGGGCGGCGCGCTCGGCGTGCCGCGCGACTGGTTCGCCTCGGTCGGCTACGACCCGGCCCGGCGGCTGGCCTGGGCCGGCGGCTACGTCGGCGACGGCGTCGGCGCCACGAACCTGGCCGGGCGCACCCTGGCCGACCTGCTCACCGGCCGCGACACCGAACTGACCCGGCTGCCGTGGGTGAACCACCGGTCCCGGCGCTGGGAGCCGGAGCCGCTGCGCTGGCTCGGCGCCACCATCGGCCTGCGGACGATGGACGCCGCCGACGCCGAGGAGGCGCGGACCGGGCGGCCGTCGGTGCGGGCCAAGGTGTTCGGGCGGTTCCTCGGGCACTGAT
>JABFXP010000140.1 GCA_013361685.1 Catenulispora sp. | reverse complement strand
GCCGCCCTCGTCGTCGGCGGCCACCCCCGGCGACGGCAACGCCGCGGCGCTGGCCGCCGAGGCCGAACTGCGCGCCTCGCAGCGGCGGCTGACGCAGGAGACGCGGATCGTCGAGACGCTCTACATGATCGGCCAGTCGCTGGCCCGGGAGCTGGACACCCGCAAGATCGCCAAGCTCGCCACCGACGCCGCGACCACCGCCGTCGACGCCGAGTTCGGGACCTGTTTCTACTCGCTGGTGTCCACCGACGGGCAGGCGCAGACCCGGTTCGTGCTGGCCGGGAAGGTGCCGGCCGAGCGGTTCGAGTCGCTGCCGATGCCGCGCCCCACGCCGCTGGTGGGCGCGGTGTTCCCGGGCACGGCGCCGATCCGCTGCGCCGACGTCACCGTCGACTCCCGCTACGGGCAGCGCGCGCCGTTCCACGGCCTGCCGCCGGGGCATCCGCCGGTGAAGTCGTTCCTGGCGCTGCCGATCACCACGATCAGCGGCACGGTGCTGGGCTCGATGTACTTCGGCCACTCCGAGGCGGGCCGGTTCACCGAGCGCGACGAGCAGATCGTCAAGGGCATCGCGGCGCAGGCGGCCTCGGCGATGGACAACGCGCGCCTGTACCGGCAGGAGCGGGAGACCGCGGTCGAGTTGCAGAACTCGCTGCTGCCGGCCTCGCCGCCGCACATCGCGGAGCTGGAGATCGCCTTCACCTACCTGCCGGGGGCGCAGGGCACCCAGGTCGGCGGCGACTGGTTCGACGTGATCCCGCTGGCCGGCGGCCGGGTCGCGCTGGTGATCGGCGACGTGATGGGCCGGGGCATCCGGGCCGCGGCGATCATGGGTCAGCTGCGCACGGCGGTGCGGGCCTACGCGGTGATGGATCTGCCGCCGGGGCAGATCATGCACCTGCTGAACCGCCTGGTGTGCACGATGTCCTCGTCGTCGGCGCCGCCGAGCCCGCATCCGGGCTCCACCGGCACCCACAGCACGGCGGGCGCGCCGGCGGTGTTCGACGACGGCATCGGCGAGCAGATCGCCACCTGCGTCTACGCCGTCTACGATCCGGCCGAGGAGGCGCTGACCTGGTCCAGCGCCGGGCACATGCCGCCGGCCCTGATCACCCCGCAGGGTTCGGCGCGCCTGATCGAGGACGATCTGGGCATGCCGCTGGGCATCGACGAGGCGGTGTTCGACGAGCAGGTGCTGCCGCTGCCGGCCGGTACCAGGCTGCTGCTCTACACCGACGGCCTGGTCGAATGCCACAACGCCCCGTTGTCGGAGCGGCTGGCCCGGCTGGCCACCGAACTGGTCCGCGAGGACGACGGCCCGGTCGGCGCCGGCCTGCCCGCGGCCCGGCGCGCGCCGGGCGAGCCGGAGACGGTGCAGCGCACCTGCGACCGGCTGCTGCACGCGATGCTCTCCGGCGACGAACACGACGACGTGGCGCTGCTGCTGGTCCGCACCCGGCCCACCCGCATCCGCAAGGCCGCGCTGGACCTGGACCCGGACCCGATGGCGGCCCGGGCCGCCCGCCGGTTCGTGACCTCGACGCTGGCCGAATGGCACCTGGAGCATTTGACCGACGACGTGCTCTCGGTGGTCACCGAGCTGGTCACCAACGCCACCCAGCACGCGGCCACCACCAGCCAGCTGGCGCTGCGCTCGCATCCCGGCCGGCTGATGGTGGAGGTCGCCGACTGCGACGGCCGCATCCCGCGCCCGGCGGTGACGCAGGCGATGGACGAGCGGCATCGCGGACTGCTGATAGTCGCGCAGCTGTCGCAGCGCTGGGGAGTGCGGCCCACGGACCGGGGGAAGATCGTGTGGGCCGAGATGGGCGCCGGGTAGAACCGGGCGGCGCCGGGCTCGTCGCCGGGCGGTGACCAGCGGCGGAACTGTGACAGTTCCCGGGTATTCGTGGGCATGAAAAGGCCCGAGCCGCACTGTCGGGGGGATGCAGTGCGGCCCGGGGATCAGGGGTGCGCCGCCGTCGGCGGTGGCACGCTGTCTACTGTAGTCGTATCGGCTGGTTCTGTGCGCGGCCCGGCGTGGCTCGATCGGACGCCGGGCCCGGTCGGTACCCGTACCGCCGGCCTGCCGCGCCCGTTCCGGCCTGGCGTGTCCGGCGGTGTGGCGTCAGTCGCCGGTGTGCGCCGCGGCCTTGCGGGTGGTGCCGGGGCGGGCGGTGGCGGCCTTCGGCTTGCCGGCCGGGGAGGCCGGGGTCTTGACCGCGCTCGCCTTGGCTGCCGCCGCCGACTTCTTGGCCCGGCCGCCGATGGTGCGCGCCGGGGCGGGGCGGTTGAACTCCGAGCCGGTGATGCCGCCGTCCCGCAGCACCGCCAGCCGTTCGGCCAGGACTTCTTCCAGATCGGCCACGGTGCGCCGCTCCAGCAGCATGTCCCAGTGGGTCCGGGCCGGCTTGCCGGCCTTCTCCTCCGGGGGTGCGCCGTCGACCAGCAGGGCCACGGCCCCGCAGACCTTGCACTCCCACGTCGGCGGCACGTCGGCCTCGACGGAGAACGGCATGATGAAGCGGTGCTCGTTCGGGCACACGTACTCGATGTCCTGGCGGGGGGCGAAGTCGATCCCCGCGTCGCTTTCATAGCTGGTCGCGCCCAGGCGCGTCCCGCGCAGTGCCCGCTCGCTCATTGGTGTTCCCTCCAGACGGTCTCACCCGCTCACAACGCGTCGCGGCGCACGTTTTGTTCCGGACCGGTTGTCGCGGACCGGGCCGCTGGCGTGGGCCGGTGTGCTCCAGAGCCTCCCATGGATGGCTTCCACCGGGCAAAAACGGGCAAACGTCCCGGGTCCGCTGATAGGAGTAGTGTGACGTGGGATTCGTCACACTCCGTCACAGCCGTTCGGGGACCGGGTTGCCGGCGCCGCCGATCGCCGCCCGCAGGTTCGTCCGGGCCAGCAGCACCAGGCCCAGGACGAAGAACAGCACCAGCGAGATGATCGCCTTCCGGTAGGAGCCGGTGAACTGGATCGCCAGCGCCACCGTCAGCGAGCCGATCCACGCCACGCCGTTCTGGCTCACCTCGTACAGCCCGAAGTACTCGCTCTCCTGTCCGGCCGGGATGATCTGCGCGAACAGCGAGCGGGACAGCGCCTGCGTGCCGCCCAGCACCAGGCCGATCGCGCAGCCCAGCAGATAGAACTGCCAGGCCGCGCCCTTGGTCATGAAGTACGCCGCGACCAGCAGCGCGATCCACACCGTGAGCGAGCCGGCGATGGTCCGGCGGGTGCCGTGCCGCGCGGCCAGCCGCCCCATCCACAGCGCACCGCCGAACGCCACGAACTGCACCAGCAGGATCGCGCTGGCCATGATCGACTGTCCGAGGCCCAGCTCCTTGTTGCCGTAGGTGGAGGCGAAGGAGATGACGGTCTGCACGCCCTCGTTGTAGGCCATGTACGCGAGCAGGAACAGCAGCGCGTTCCGGTTGCGGGCCAGCGCCGCCAGGGTGCGGCCCAGCTGCCGGTAGCCGGTGCCGGAATCCGGGCGCCGGGACACCGCCGAAGGCGAAGCCGCCGACTGCGAGGCCCGCGACCGCGCTGATGCCGGCCGGGAGGTGCCGGCGGTCAGCCGCCGCACCCCGGCCGTGCCGAACACCAGCCACCACAAGCCCGCCGAGGCCAGCGCCACCCGCGCGGCGTGCGACTTCGACAGGCCCAGCGGACCGTGCGCGGTGTAGACGGCCAGGTTCACCGCCAGCAGCACCGCGCCGCCGAGATAGCCGATCGCCCAGCCCTTGGAGCTGATCGCGTCGCGCTCGTCCGGGTCGGCCAGCGTCGGCAGGTAGCCGTTGGCCAGGACGTTCGCGGTCGAGTAGCCGAGCGAGGCGGCCAGGAACAGCGCGCCGCCCCACAGGTAGGCGCCGCCGGTGACCGTGTAGAACAACAGGGTCGCGGTGACGCCCAGCAGCATCGCCGCGGTCAGGAACGTCCGGGTCCGGCCGCTGCGGTCGGCCGCGGCGCCGACCAGCGGCAGGACCGCGGCCTGCAACAGTGCGGCGGCGGTGACGGCGAACGGATAGAACGACTCCGCCCGGATGCTCACTCCCGCCAGGTGCACGTAGTCGTGCCCGGCGCCGGCCGCGTTCTGCGCGACGTCGGTCAGGTAGGGGCCGAGGAACACCGCGGTGACCGTCGTGGGGAAGGCGTGGGCGCCCCAGGCGTAGCGGTACCAGCCCCGGCGGCGGGACTGCTGCGCAACATCGGCCGCCGGCGGCTCGGGGGCGAGCGCGAGGGCCCCGGGCACGGCGACCAGCCCGCCCTCGGCGGTGTCGTCGATCGGCATCAGGACCAGGTCCCTCGTTTCGTCAGCACGGTCTTCAAGGTGTCGAGCCGGTCGGTCATGATGCCGTCCACGCCCAGGTCGAGCAACCGCTCCATCTCCGCCTGGTCGTTGATCGTCCACACGTGCACCGGCAGCCCGGCGGCGTGCGCGGCGGCCAGCAGCCGGTCGTCGACGACGATGATCCTGCCCAGCGCCGGGGGCAGCTGCAAGCAGTCGGCCGCCAGCGCCGGCAGCGTGTCCGGGTCCGGCCGCTCACCGGGCTTGAGGCGGCGGCTGGCCCGCCACATCCGCCACGCCTCCCGCGGACCGGCGCTGGTGCACACCCCCGGCCCGAGCAACTCGCGCACGGTGCTCAGGCGGACGTCGGAGAAGGCGCTGACACACACCCGCTCCAGGGCGTCGGCGCGGTGCAGCAGCTCGGCCAGCGGCGCCATGGTGTTCGGCTCCTTGACGTCGATGTTGAACCGCGCGTCGGGGAAGGCGGCCAGCAGCTCGGCCATCGTCGGGATCGGCTCGTCGCCGATCCGGGCCTTGGCGATCTCGGCGGCGCTCAGCGCCCGGATCCGGCCGCGGGTGTCGGTGACCCGGTGCAGGCGCCGGTCGTGGAAGGCCAGCAGCACCCCGTCGGAGGTGGCGTGGACGTCGGTCTCCAGATAGCGGTAGCCGGCCCGCACGGCGAGCCGGAACGCGGCCAGGGTGTTCTCCCCGGCCGGCCCGGCCGCGCCGCCGCGGTGGGCGAACGGGATCGGGCCGTCGTGGCGCAGGAACGGGTGCCGGGCGGTGCGTGGGGCCATGGCGGCCAGTATCGCAAGCCCGCCGGGTCACAACTTCATCAAAGTGGGCGTGGCGGCGTGCGGACCGCAGCGGGCAGTCCATACTCTGATGCGATCGCCGCCCGGGGAGCGCGGTCGGATCGGTTTGCTGGTGGCGCACAAGTGCGGCGAGGCGTGGGGAGTATGCGTGAAAGCGGCGGGCCGTGCGGCGGACGGTGCTGAGTCGGCCGGGGGCGACGACGCCGAGTCCGGGCCGGAGCCGGGGCCGGGAACAGCCGGGGAGACCGAGTCCCCCGGCGAGCCGGACACACAAAGCGAGCCGGACCCACAAAGCGAGCCGGGCGTGCCGCACCAGAGCCGGTTACGGCGCGCCTCGGACATCCTGAACGAGGTGCTGTTCGGCGGCGGTTCCGGCTCCGGCGGCTCCCGGTCGAGCAGCCCCGGTCCCGAACCCACGTCCACCCTGACCCCTCCCGCCGCAGGCGCCAGCCCGAGCACTCCCGCCGAGTCCCCCACCGCTCCCTCGGCCGCGCCCCGCGCCGCCACCCTGACCTGGGACGCCCCCGCCCCCGGCGACGAGGCGACCCGCTACCTGTGCGCGGCGGCGCACGTCGACGCCGCGTTCACCCGGCGCGCGCTGCGCGAGTTCGTGTTCGACGAAGGCCGCGCCCCGGCGCCGTCGGCCGGCGTCGACGAGATCCTGGTGCTGCGGCACTGCTTCGCCGCGCGGGCCCGGCGCCTGCACCGCGACGTGGCCCTGGTCGCGCTGACGGTGGTGGCGCTGCTGGTGTCGGTGTGGACCGTCGCGGCGTGGCTGCTGTGGGGCGCCGGGCTGCGGCTGCTGCTGTCCGGCGGCGACACCGCGGCCGGGGCGCCGGTCGAGGC
>JABFXP010000726.1 GCA_013361685.1 Catenulispora sp. | reverse complement strand
CGCGGCGCGGCCGCGCTCGGCGGCCGGGCGGACCGCGAGGTCGGCGGCGGCGACGGGGGCCTGGCCGACACCGCGATCCTGCCGCCCGCCTCGACTACGCCCGCTGCCGGTGGCCGGAAATCCGCCAAGGGCGGTAGTCTCCCGGGCAGCCCGCGCTCCGACCTTCTCAAGGAACTGGACGATCTCGGGCTGTAGGTTCCTCGAGAGCGTGGGTGGGGTGCGGATGCGGCGCGGAGCGCGGTCGATCGTTGCGGGTGTCGCCGGGGCCTGCGCCGCGGGATTGCTCTGGAGCGTGGTCGCCGCGCCCCCGGCCCTGGCGGCGAGGGGCTCGGGGTCGATGGTGCTCTCGCCCACCCACGGCGGCGCGCAGACCATCTTCATCGCCACCTTCCACCTGACGACCTCCGGCGGCCCCGGCGCCTGCCTGGGCTCCCAGGTCCAGTTCGCGTTCGACAGCCAGCCGGTGGGCTCGGCGCCGCTGGACGCCTCGTGCTCGGCCTCGGCCCAGATGCAGGTGCCGCTCGGCGCCACGCCCGGCGTCCACAAGGTGCGCGGGTCGGTGAGCGGCGGGGCCACCAGCGCCAGCGGTACCGCGAACTTCACCGTCGACAACGGCACCACGCCGCCGCCCTCCACCGGACCGTCGACGCCGGCCACCTCGGCGACGACCTCGACGTCCACCTCCAGCGCCCCGCCGTCGTGGTCGAACAGCACCACGCCCTACGTGCCGTGGACCGCCCCGCCGTTCGTCAGCCAGGCGATACCCACCTCGACCGGGCCCTGCGACACCTCCGGACCGCACGCCCCGGCCGCCGACAAGGGCTTCCTGCTGGTGCCGGCCTACTCCGCCGGGGCGCACCCGAAGACCACCGGCTCCACGCTGATCACCGAGCCGGCCAGCGGGGCGCTGCCGATCACCGCGCTGGGCCCGGCCGGCATGGTCCCGCCGCTGCTCGGCGACGGCCGGCACCCGTACCAGTACCTGGAGCTGCTGCAGCCGATCGACGACAACGTCTCCCCGAAGCTGCGGCTGGCCGCGGCCGCCGGCGAGCCGTTCGGCTGCCTGCACGTGGAGTCCTTCGGCGGCCCGAACAGCGGCTACGGCTACCTGTCCTACGCGCTGAAGGAAGCGCTGGTGATCAGCGTCCAGGACGCCAACCCCGACGGCACCCCCTTCCAGGAGGCGACCCCCACCGCGCCGCCCTCCACCCCGGCGCCGCCCGCCAGCCCGGCCAAGGGCGCCAAGGCCCCGCCGGCCAGCCCGCCCCCGCCCGCCGCGCCGAAGGCGAAGTTCGAGAAGGTCGTGCTCGGCTACACCTCGGTGGTCTGGGAGTACCAGGAGGCGGCCGGCGCGCAGGCCCCGATCCACCGCGGCTCCGGCACCATCCAGCCCCCCGCGCCCTCCCCGCCGCTGTCCTACTCCAACCTGGTGTTCGCCTTCGGCGGCCTGGTCGCCGCCACCGTGGCGCTGATGTTCGCGTACCACTCGCGACGGCGGGACCTCGCGCGGCGGGCGCGGCGGCAGCGGGCTTCACACGCTTCGTAGGAGCCGGCGGGAGCCTTTGCGGTGTTCGGCTTGTATCGGCCCGGCGGTCGGCGGGGTCCGGTCGCTGCGCTGTTGTGAGCCGGCGTCGGCGTCGGCCTGATGCGGGTCGCAGCGCGGCGCCTCAGCCGAACGCGCCGTCCGCGGTAGGCACCGTTCCGGCGGTCCGGCCCGGTGCCTCGCAGCTCTGTCGGTACGGCTCGCGCCGCCGCGCCTCAGCCGAACGCGACGTCCGCCGTCGTCACCGTCCCGGCCGTCCGCCCCGGCGCCTCGTGGTACTGCCAGTACAGGTTCGTGTGCGCGACCACCAGATCCGGCGTCGGAGCACCGTAGGAGCTGTTGTCCTCCGTCGTGTGCGCGTCGCTGACCAGCAGCGCGTCGTAGCCGCGGACCACGGCGCCGTGCAGCGTGGAGCGGATGCAGACGTCGGTCTGCGCACCGGTCACGACCAGCTTGCCCACGCCCAGCCCGGCGAGCACCTTCTCCAGGTCGGTGTCCTCGAACGAGTCCGGGTACGCCTTCTGGACGTTCGGCTCCTCGTCGCGCGGATCCAGCTCCGGCACGATCTTCCACGGCTCCTCGCCCGCGATCAGGTCGCGGGTGTCGTTGTGCTGGATCCAGACGACCGGCACGCCGGCGTCCCGGGCCCTGCCCACGACGACGTCGATGTTCGCGACGACCTGGTCGCGCTGGTAGCCGCCGTCCACCACGCCGTTCTGCACGTCGATGACCAGCACCGCGGTCTTGGGACGGTTCTCGAGGGTAGTCATCTCGACAACGTAACAGCGGGGTCGGACAAGTGCTCCGGCTGTTACAAGGAGTAGCGCAGCCGTTTGATCCCATTGATGAAACTCGATGTCAGCCGGTCCGGCTCACCCACGCTCCGGATCTGCGGCGCCCGGGCGAACAGTTCGCGGAGCAGCACCGTCATCTCGGTCCGCGCCAAATGCGCCCCGAGGCAGAAATGCGGACCCGGGCCGCCGAAGCTCAGATGCGGATTCGGCGAGCGCGTGATGTCGAACCGGTCGGGGGCGTCGAACACCTCCGGATCGCGATTCGCGGCGTTGTAGAACAGCAGAACCTTGTCGCCCTTCTTCAACGGCTGCGCGTTCAGCTCGTAGTCCCGCGTCAGGGTGCGGCGGAACTGCGTCACCGGGGTGGCGTAGCGCAGAATCTCGTCCAGCGCGCCGACGATGTACTTGTCGAAGTCGCTGAGCAGCAGCTCCAACTGGTCCGGGTGGTCGGTGAACAACTTCAGCCCGTGCGACAGCGCGGTCCGCGTGGTCTCGTTCCCGGCCACCACCAGCAGGATGAAGAAGGACCCGAACTCCTGGTCGGTCAGGGCCTCGCCCTCCAGGTCGGCGTTCACCAGCTTCGACGTGAGGTCGCCGGTGGGCCGCTGCCGCCGCTCGCGCCCCAGTCCGGCCGCCAGCCGGTGCAGGCTCCGCCCGGCCCGCACCAGGCGCGCCATCGCCACCGGGCCGACCAGCTTGGTCCGCAGCCACCCGGCGTCCTCCGGGAGCCCGGTGAACTCCGGGTCGCCGCCGGCCAGTATCCGGTTGGTGTGCGCCAGGACCATGGCGTGCCGGTCGGCGGTGATGCCCATCATGTCGCAGATGACCTGGATCGGCAGGCGCGCGGCCGCCTCGGCGACGAAGTCCCCGGACTTGTTCGCCAGCAGGGTGTCGACGATCCGCGTCGAGGTGTCCTGGATGCCGGCCGTCAGCCCGGAGACCATCTTCGGGGTGAAGGCGCGGGAGACGATCCGCCGCAGCCGGGCGTGCCGCGGATCGTCCATGTTGATCATGGAGCCGAAATACGTCGCCAGGTAGCGCGGCATGTCCGGGATGCTGTTCGACGCCGGCTCGCTGCTGAAGACCTCCGGATGCCGGCTCGCCGCGACCACGTCCGCGTGCCGGGTCAGCGCGTAGTAGCCGGGGCCGGCCTTGATCAGCGGGAACCGCGGCTCGGCGAACAACGTGGCGGCCGGGCGCGCCCGCAGCTCGGCGAAGGCGGCCATCCGCTGCTCGTACGGCAGCGTCCAGAAGCGCAGATCGGACAGGTCGATGTCGGCTCCCATGCTCGCTATGTTGACGCCGGGTGCTGATATGTCAAGCATGTCGGACCCGGCGGGCATGATGGGCGGATGAGCGAGACCGAGGTGACCTGGGACCAGGCCAGCGCCCGCCGCCTGCGGCGCGCGGGACTCACGGAGCCCTCGGCCGGGGACGTGACGGCGACCGTCGGCGCGATGGCCGCCGCCCACGCCCAGGTCATGTCGGCGGCCGAGATCTCGGTGGCGATGCGCACGCGCGCCGCCGTGGCCGCCGACGTCCGCGACGCCCTGTGGGAGTCCCGGACCCTGGTCAAGACCTACGGCCCGCGCGGCACCGTCCACCTGCTGCCCGCCGCCGACCTCCCGGCCTGGCTCGGCGCGCTGTCCGCGCTGCCCGGCAACCCGAACCGCCACCCCGACGGCATCCGCCTCAGCGCCGAACAGGAGGCGGCGGTCGTCGACGCCGTCGGCGAAACACTGGCCGACGGGACCGCCCTCACCGCGGAGGAGCTCGACGCCGCCGTCGCCGAGCGCTGCGGCGCCTGGGCGGCGGAACCGGTGATCCCGGCCTTCTCGGCGGACAGCTTCTGGCCGCGCTGGCGCCAGGCGATCGCGGTGGCGGCGCACCGGGGAGCGCTGTGCTTCGGCCCGAACCGAGGGCGCAAGACGACCTACACCAGCCCCGGCGTCAAGCCGCTGTCCGGCGCGGACGGTCTCGCCTTCGTCGTGGCGGCATATCTGACCGCTTACGGACCCGCGACGCCCGCGCACTTCGCGAAGTGGTTCGGCGCGTCGCCGGCCTGGGCCGCCGCGGTGTTCGCCGACCTCGGCGCCGCCGTCACCCCGGTCACGTTCGAAGGCGCCCCCGCGTACGTCGCCGCCGGCGACACGGAGTTCCCGGACTCACCGCCGCACGGCGTACGACTGCTTCCGTACTTCGACGCCTACGGCGTCGCCTGCCAGCCCCGCGACCTGCTCTTCCCCGGCCGCGCGGCGGAGCGGGCGCTGAACCGGGGCCAGGCCGGCAACTTCCCGCTCCTGCTCGTCGACGGCGTGGTCGCCGGCGTCTGGCATCAGAAGAAGAGCGGCCGGAAGGCCGTCGTCACCGTCGAGACGCTGGGCAAGCTCGGCGACGACCAGCTCACCGAGCTCTACGCCCAGGTCGACCGGCTCGGCGAGATCATCGATGCGCGACCGCAGGTGACCCTGGGACCCGTCGCCGTCGGCGGCCACGCATGAGGCCTACCTGAAGATCCCCGTGTGACCCAGCGAATACCGCCCGGGCTGCGGATACACCGCCAGCCCGTGCGGACCCCGCCCCACCGGGATCCGGGACAGCAGCTTGCCGTCGCTCGTGGAGATCGCGTAGACCTCGGAGTTGTAGCGGCCGGACAGCCACAGGACCTTGCCGTCGGCCGACACGCCGCCCATGTCCGGGGAGCCGCCGCCGGGCAGCTCCCACTTGGCGCGGGGCTTGCCGCTGGCGAAGTCCAGCAGCGTGATCGTGCCCTCGCCCCGGTTCGAGACGTACATGGTCTTCGAATCACGCGAGACGTACAGGCCGTGCGTGCCCTTGCCGGTCGGGATCAGGCCGGTCACCTTGAAGGCGTCGCCGTCGACCGTCCACAGACCGTCGGCCACCATGTCCGCGACGTAGAAGACCTTGCCGTCCGGGGAGATCTTCACGTCCTGCGGCATGGAGCCCCTCCGCGGCAGATCGACCACGCCGAGCAGGGCACGGTTCCTCGTGTCCACCTTCAACAGCTGCCCGGAGAACTCGCAGGACACGATGAAGTAGGAGCCGTCGGGGGAGAAATCCGCGTGGTTCACGCCCGAGCAGGGCACCGGCAGCGTCTTCTGGACCGCCATCGTGTGCGGGTCGCGGAAGACCAGCTGCATGTCCTTGCTGGCCATCACCACCGCCGAGACGCCGTCCGGGGTGAAGTAGAGGTTGTACGGGTCGTGGACGGCGACCGGCGCGCCCTGCTTGCCGGTGAACGGGTCGATCGGGGTCAGGGTGTTGCCGAGGTCGTCGTTCACCCACAGCGTCTTCAGGTCCCAGGAGGGGACCACGTGCTGCGGCTGGCGGCCGACCTTCAGGGTCTCGATGACGTGGTAGTCCGCCGGGTCGATCACCGTGACGGTGTCGCTCTCGGTGTTGGGCACGTAGACCCGGGGCAGGGCCGAGGCGATGACCGGGGAGACCATGCCGGGGCGGTCGAAGGAGTACAGGTCGGCGGGGTCGTAGTCGGGCATGCCGGGGAGGGCGGCCGGACGCAGGGTGCCGGCGCCGGTCGGGGCGCCGGGCGCGGGCGGCGCGGCGGCGTTCGGGACGGCGTTCGCGCCCAGGGCGC
>JABFXP010000767.1 GCA_013361685.1 Catenulispora sp. | reverse complement strand
GCCGCTGCGGCCGGCGCCGCCGGTGTTGACGCTGCCGCAGCCGTTGCCGCCGTCGATTTCGCTGTTGCTGGTGTAGCCGGTGCTGCCTCTGTCGCTGTCGGCGCTGCCGCTGTTGCCGCTTGCGCTGGTACAGCCGCCACCGCCGGCCGCCGCCGCTGCTCAGGAAACCCGAGCGCCGCGGCACCCAGCTGGAACGCCGCCACCCAGAACGCGGCGACCACCGCGATGAGCGCGGACCACAGGTCGTAGGACGCGGCGTGCGGCGGGACGCCCTCGGCGTGCGTGACCAGCAGCGTCACGAACGGGACCACCAGCACCGTGCCGGCCCGGGTCGCCCGCGGTCCGTAGCGGCGGATCCAGATGGAGGCCGCCACCGCGGCGGTGAAGGCGGCGTCGCCGATGGTCTGGTGGCGCAGGATCAGGGAGCTGACCTCGGAGGCGCCGGCGGCCGAGGCCGCCAGCACCGCCGTGCCGAGCAGCCGGTCCCACGGGTCGGCCCCGAGCTGCACCCGGGCCAGGGTCATGGCCACGGCCACCGCGGTGATGACGATGTCGACGTGCAGGTCGGCGCGGTGCTCGATCCAGATCGCGGAGCCGTAGGCGGCCAGCACCGCGGCCATGGTGACCGCCGCGGCGCGCAGGGCGGCCGGGCGCCAGGCTGGTCGGTGGCGGCCGATGGTGAGAAGATTAGTACTCATTGACTACTACCTAGAGTAGGGGTCGGCCGTTTTGTGCAGCCTGAACGCCGCTGGCTGATACAAGATAGTAAGTGATAGCTTAGTGATATGCCAAGTTCATCACCCAGTGCCCCCGAGCCGTGGGCGGACCTGCTCGCCGTCGCCGCGGGGCTGCGCCAGGGCACCACCCGGCTCGCCCGGCGGGTCCGCACGGTGCGTTCCACCGGCGCGCTGAGCACCAACAAGATCAGCGTCCTGAGCCACCTCCGGCGCCACGGCCCCTCGACCCCCGGCGAGGTCGCCTACTCCGACCGCCAGCAGCCGCAGTCCCTGACACGGGTGTTCGCCGAGTTGGAGCGGGAGGGACTGGTCGCGCGGGTGGCCGCCGCCGAAGACCGCCGTCAGTCGATCATCACGATCACCGACGCCGGCGTCCGGGCCCTGGAGGAGGACGTCGCCGAGCGCGACGCGTGGCTCGCCGGCGCCCTCGCTCCGCTGAGCGAGACCGAACGCGAGGTCCTGCGTCTGGCCGCGAAGCTGATGGACCGGATCGCGGACAGCTGACGCCCCCGGCGGGCGCCGGGTGATCGGGCTCGCCGGTTCAGGTTCGTTCAAGGATCGCGACCCCGGGTGCCCGTCAGCATCGTCTTATGAACACAGTGCCGTTGGATCGGCTGGGGATTCTGTTCCCCGGACAGGGAACGCAGCGCCCTGGCATGGGCCGGGCGTGGCAGGATTCTGAAGCGTGGGCGCTTGTGGGTGACATGTCCGAGTGGACCGGCGTCGATCTCGAGTGGCTGCTGCTCGACGCGGACCGTGAGGAACTGCGGCGGACCGACCGGGCGCAGCTGGCCGTCTTCGCGGTCGGCGTGCTCGCGCATGCCGAGGCCACGCGGCTGGGACTGCTGCGGGGAGCCGTCGCCTATGCCGGACACAGTCTCGGTGAATACGTGGCCTTGTATGCCGCCGGCGCGCTTCGCCTCAAGGACGCGACGAATCTGGTCGCCGAGCGGGGCGGCGCGATGCAGGAGGCGGCACAGCAGCGGCCGGGCGCCATGGCCGCGGTGAAGGACGCCGTCGCCGAGGACGTCGAGGCGGTGTTGGAGCAGTGCCGGGCTGAGGGTTTCCAGGTGTGGGCGGCGAATCTGAACGGCCCGACTCAGGTCGTCATGTCGGGGGCCGATGACGGGGTCACCGCCGGGTGTGACCGGGTCGAGGCCGAGCTCGGCGCGCGCTGGGTGCGGCTGGACGTGGGCGGGGCGTTTCACAGCCCCCTGATGGAGCCCGCCGCGAAGCGGTTGTGGGCGGCGTTGCGCGAGGCCGGGTTCGCCGCGGGGCACGCCCCGGTGGTCGCGAACGTGGACGGCCTGGTCCACGACGACGGCGCGGACTGGCCGGCGCTGATGGAGCGGCAGCTCACGAGTCCGGTCCGGTGGGAGGCGTGTGTCAGGACGCTGACGGGGAAGACCGGCTGTGAGGGCTTTCTCGAACTCGGTCCGGGCCGGACGCTCGGCGGCCTGCTCGCCCGGATCGACGCCGGGGCGCCGGTGGTCTCGGCCGGGACGCCGGAGGCGCTGCGGGCTCTCGCGGGATGACACCGCGTCCACATCCCGTCACGAGACGCTTCGCTTTCGCTTAGAAGTTTCGAGGTCGGCGCCAGGTCGGCCAAATCCGGCCTACCGCGCCAAGTAAACACTTCGTGACGTGTAGAGGCATCGCGACGCAGAGTCACTCGGTTCCGCTAGGCTATGCTCGAACGCAATTAGAACTACGCGATTGCTTAGTTCTTTTCGGGCTCAGTCCTGTGCGGGGGGAGCGATGGACTTTCAACCTCGATTCCGACTTCTCGGTCCGGTGGAGTGTTGGGACGCCGACGGCCGGGTGGATCTGGGACCCTTGAAGCAGCGGACGGTCCTGGCCGCGCTGCTCGCCGACGCCGGACGGGTCGTCACCCAGGAGACGCTGATCGAGCGGGTGTGGGACGACGCGCCGCCGACCGAGGTGCGCAACGTGCTCTACACCTACGTCACCCGGCTTCGCAGGATCCTGGCATCGGCCAGAGGCGTGCCGCGGCAGCACGGACGAGACGGCGGCGCCGACGATGATCAGGGTCCTGACGACGGCACCGCACCGGTCCGCCTCGTCCGCAGATCCGGCGGCTACCTCCTGGAGGCCGACCCCGAGGCGGTCGACGTCCACCGGCTGCGCACCCTCACCGCCCGCGCGAAGGCGCCGGACCTGCGCGACACCGAACGCAGTGCCCTGCTTCGCGCCGCGCTGGCCGACGCCGACGGCATCCCGTTGGCCGACCTCACCTGCGCCTGGGCCGGACGCGCCCGCGAACACCTGATCCGGCAGCGCGGCGCCGCGCTCGTCGGCTACGCCGCGGTGGAGACCCGGCTCGGCCGGCCCGGCACCGTCGTCGACGCCCTGCACCAGGCGCTGGCCGACCAGCCGCTCGCCGAGGAGCTGGCCGCGGCCTTGATGACGGCGCTGCACCATGCCGGCCGCACCGCCGAGGCGCTGGAAGTGTTCGCCCGGTCCCGCTCGGCCATCGCCGCCGAACTCGGCGTGGAACCCGGCGCCGAACTGCGTCGCCTGCACGAGGACATCCTCCGGGGCACCCTGGAGCACGTCGACCCGCCCGGCTGCGGCCGAACGCCGCCGCTGATCCGCGGCCTGGCCGAACCGGCCCCCATGGTGCGTCCCCACATGCTCCCCGCACAGATCGACCACTTCGCCGGCCGGTCCGAGGAAGAGGCCGCCATCGTCAGGGCCCTGACCGCCGCCGACCAGCCCTCGGCCGCCATCGTGGCCGTCATCGGCGCCAGCGGCCTGGGTAAATCAGCACTCGCCCTCCACGTGGCGCACCAGCTGCGCGAGCAGTTCCCCGACGGTCAGCTCTACGCCGAGCTCAACGCCGGGACCGGCCCCACCGGCCCCGACGTCGCCTCGGCCCACACCATCCTGGTCCGGTTCCTGCGCGCCCTGGGCCACGCACCGGAAACCTTGCCGGACACGGTCGAGGAACTGGCCGAGCTCTACCGCGGGGCGCTCGCCGGCCGTCGCGTCCTCGTCGTGCTCGACGGCGCGCCCGACGAGCAGCGGGTCACGCCGCTCTTACCCGGTTCCGCCGACTGCGGAGTGCTCATCACCAGCCGGGACCACCTGGCGGGCATCGGCTGCACCCGGGTGGTCGTGGACGTGCTGCGCGAGGCCGAGGCCATCCGCCTGCTGGCCGCCGTCGCCGGCGAGGACCGGGTCCGCGCCGAACCGCAGGCCGCCCGCCTCCTGATCGAACTGTGCGGCCGCCTGCCGATAGCCGTCCGCATCGCCGGCGCCCGCCTGCTCACCCGCCCGCACTGGCCGGTCTCCCACCTGGTGGCCCGCCTGTCCGACGAAGGCGGCCGCCTGGACGAACTCGTCCACGGCCGCATGGCGGTCCGCGACGCCCTCGACCACGGCTACCGCGCCCTGGACAACCCGGCCCGCACCCTGTTCCGCGAACTGGGCCACCTGGACGACGACCACTTCGACCCCGGCGTGGCCAGCCGCCTGCTCGGCACCGACCAGGCCACCGCCGACGACGCCCTGGACCAGCTGATCGCCTCCCACATAGTCCGCCCCGCGACCCCCGACGCCCACGGCATACCCCGCTACCACCTGGGCGGCCTCACCCGCCTCTACGCCCGCGACCGCGCCCAGGCCGAAGCCACCGCCCGCGATTCTCGGCGGGCCGGCGGATCGGCGTGTCACGCGCGGGGCGCGACGCTGGTGCCGGGCGTCGGGTGAGGAGGAGCTGGGACCCCGCGCTCGAGGTGCGTCGGACCCGAGGCGTGGTTCCCACGCTCACCATTCCGTATGCGGCATGCTGTACCAGCGCCAGCGCTCCTGTTTCCCGTGTCCGGGGATTTCTCCGCGCCCGGTCGCCCACAGGAACGTGGGCCAGGGCTCTGCGACCTTCGGGACGTCGCGGAAGAGGCGGAACAGGACTCGCGAGACGAGCCCGGCGTCGGGCTCCCATTCGATGTCCAATGCTGTGACGATGTCGAAGGTGTGAGCCATGGTCTCCACGCAGCCCATGGCTGCGAAGCCCTCGGGATCAGCGACCCCCAGCGCGTGGAAGGCCCGAATCTCAGGACCGCGCGACCGGACCGCCCCCGCAAGCATGCTGGCAGCCGCCTCGAAGGCCTGGAGCAGGCCGGCGGTGCCCTTCGCGGGGTCGGATTGCAGGGATAGCAGCAGGCCGCCGGAATGCTCGGCGTATGCATAGGGCACCCAGCCGTCCACCGGGGGGTGGCGCGGCCCGAGCTGTGCGGCGTAGTTGAACATCGTGTCGATCAGGTGGTCGCCGACCTGACGGCAACTCCATTCGGAGCCATGAGCGTGCTTCGCCCACGCCTCGTCAGGCACAACGCTCAAAGCATCGATCGCTGACCACACCGCGAGGTCGAGGTCGTGGTCGGTGACAGGGAGCTGGACTGTGCCCGGATAGATGGCCATGGAGGGAAGATAGCCTTCCCCCCGAAACGGCTGGCGAGGCTAGGAGCGTGGGTCAGTAACCGCGGACGAGGCGATGGCCGTCCCGGTATTGCGGTCGCGGCCTGTCCATGACGCGTGATACCCCTGCTCCTCATGGACGATCTCGTGACCGCGCGGCTCGTGCTCCATCCGATGAGCGTCGATGAAGCTGAACAAGTGGTAGCAGGCGACCCGGATGACGCTACCCGCTGGGCCCCTGGATACCTCGACGTGTCAGGGGCCAGAGGCTTCCTTGACGCGGCTGCGAAATCCGGCGATCCCCGACCATTCGGCAATTATCAGATCCGTCGCCGCGAGGATGGATACCCGATCGGCGGCATCGGCTTCTTCGGGCCCGCGAACGAGCACGGCAGTGTCACGATCGGCTATGGCCTGGCCCCGTCAGCACGAGGAAAGGGCTACGCCTCCGAGGCTCTGCGAGAACTTCTCCTGTTCGCGCGCGCACGCGGCGTCACCGGCGTGGAAGCTGACACCAGCCACGACAACATCGCATCCCAACGGGTCATGACCGCAGTCGGCATGCAACTGATCGCAGAAGACGAGCAGCTGAAGTACTACAGGATCACGTGGGCGGACGGTGAACCGACCGCTGACCCCGGCGAAGGCTAGCAGATGCTTCTGCTGCCGCCGTCGCTGGATGAGTGGCTACCCGAGAGGCACCTGGCCCGGTTGTCGCCGAGCTGGTCGACGAGGTGCTGGACCTCGGGCCGATCCTGGGCTCGTACAGTCTGCGGCGAACACCGGCATCCACCCCAA
>JABFXP010000096.1 GCA_013361685.1 Catenulispora sp. | reverse complement strand
CCTTATCGAGCCCTAGTGGCGGGGAATGCGGGGCATGTTCAGCCCGAACAGGGCGATCAGATCGCGCTGGATCTCGTTGGTGCCGCCGCCGAAGGTGAGGATCAGGACCCCGCGGTAGGCGCGTTCGACCCGGCCGGCCAGCAGCGCTCCGGGGGAGCTCTTCTTCAGCGCGCCGGCTGCGCCGAGCACCTCCAGCATCAGGCCGTAGGCCTCGCAGTACAGCTCGGTGCCCCACACCTTGGTCGCCGAGGCGTCGGCCACGTCGAGCTCGGCGGACGCCGCGACCTTCCAGTTGAACAGGCGCAGCGCGGAGAGCTTGGCCTGGATCCGGGCCAGGTGGATCCGCACCCACTCGCGGTCGATGACCCGCGAGCCGTCGGCCAGCTTGGTCTGCCGGGCCCACTCCACGACCTCGGTGAACGGCCGCTCCAGCGAGCCGGACGCGCACAGCGCCACCCGTTCGTGGTTCAGCTGCGTGGTGATCACGCGGAACCCCTCGCCGGGCTCGCCGATGAGGTTCTCGGCCGGGACGCGGACGTCGGTGTAGTAGGTGGCGAAGGTGGAGGCCTCGCCGATGGTGTGGATCGGCGTGTAGCTGAAGCCCGGGTCCGAGGTGGGGACCATCAGGATCGAGATGCCCTTGTGCTTCTTGCCGGTGCGCGCCGGGGCCTCGGGGTCGGTGCGGCAGGCCAGCCACACGTAGTCGGCGTGGTCGGACAGCGAGGTGAAGATCTTCTGGCCGTTGACGACGTAGTGCCGGCCGTCCGGTTCCAGCACCGCGCGGGTCTTCAGGCTCGCCAGGTCGGTCCCGGAGTCCGGCTCGGAATAGCCGATCGCGAACATGCACTCGCCGGCCAGGATTTTGGGGAGGATCTCCGCCTTCTGCTTCTCGGTGCCGAAGCGCTGGATGGCCGGCCCCACGGCGTTGACGGTGAGGAACGGGATCGGGGCGCCGGCCCGCTGGGCCTCGTCGAAGAAGACGAACTGCTCCACCGGCGTGAAGCCCTGGCCGCCGTACTCCTTCGGCCAGCCCACGCCCAGCCAGCCGTCGCGGCCCAGCTGCCGCACCGCCTCGCGGCAGCGCGGCCCGCCGAACTCGCCGGAGGACATCTCCTCGGCGACTTCGGGGGTGACCAGCTCGGTGAAGTAGGCGCGGAGAGTGTCGCGCAGCTGCGCCTGCGCCTCGGTGTACGCGATCCGCATGAGGTGAATTAGAACGTGTTGCAGCTGCGATGGCAAGGGTTTCTGATGGATCATCAGATCCAGTGGCCGATACCCCGAACGGCGGGCGCGGCGCGCGGCGGCCCGGCGGGCCTGGTCGGCTGGGAGAACGCTGCGACCGAGCGTCGACCGGCTGAACGGAGCACTGATGAGCACGCCGAACACGCCGAACCCGCCGATCGGACCCGGCCCGGAAGGTCCCGCTTCGACCGGCCCGCGTCCGGTCGGCTCTCCTTCTGGCGGCCCCTCTGCTACAGGCGGCCCGCCCACTCCTGGCGGACCTGCCGGTCCTGGCGGCTCGGCCGGTCCTGGAGGCCCGCCCGCGCCCGAACCTCCGGCCCCGAACCCGGCGACCTATCCGCCCACCGGACACGTGGCCCCGCCGCCGCACCCGCCGGCCGGCCACGCCCCGCACGGCCCGGCCGGCACCGCCCCGCACGGGCCCGGCGCCCATGGCGCTTCTCCGGCGGCCGCCCGCACGGGCTCGGTGACCGTCCCGCTCGGCAAGATGCTCTACCTGTGCGTCGCGGCGCTCGGCGTCATCAACCTGTTCCTCGGTTACGTCAACAACAGCGACGACCTGGTCTCGGTGAACCTCTACAAGGCCGGCGTCGCGGTGCTCACCCTGGCGCCGACGATGCTGTTCCTGGGCGGCCTGGTGGCGCTGCGCGGGTGGCTGCCCGGCGAGCGCTCGCCGGGGGCGCTCCCGGCGCTGATCACCAGCGCCATCTTCGTGACCCTGGTGCTGTCCGCGCTCGGCTCGAGCGGCGGCGGCGACTTGCAGGTCCTGTTCGTGGTCTTCGGAGGTCTGCAGTTCGTCATCGCCTGGCTCGCCTATCTGTTCGACGTCGGCGTGCTCGCCGGCCGCTAGGGCCTGCAGGGCTGACAGGGCCGATAGGACAGGCAGGGCTCACAGCTTCGAGTGGTCCCACGACGCGGTCCGCTTCGGCCGGACCCGCACCACCGTCCGCTTGTGCGCCTGCTGCTCGACGAACGGACGCATCGCCTCGGCGTCGGCGCCGAACACCTCCGGATAGCGCGCGGTCAACGCCATCCCGAAGGCCACCACGCGGTCGTAGTCCTCGATCAGCTCCGCCTCGCCGTAGACCGTGACGCCGCGCAGCTCGTCGTAGGCCACGCCGTCCTCGATCAGGCAGGTGATCCGCGGGTCGCGCCGCAGGTTCACCACTTTCTGCGCCTTGCCGTAGGTCCAGAACGCCAGGTCGCCGTCCAGCAGGGCGTAGTACATCGTCACCAGGTGCGGCGCGCCGTCGGGGTTGATCGACGCGATCTGCAGCTTGCGCGCCGAGGCCAGAAACGATTCGATCTCATCATCGGACATCCGGATGCGGTCCCGCTGACTCATGCCGGAAAGTAGAACAGGTTTCAGGTGATGACGGCAAGGCTCCCGAGGGGCGCGGGGACGGCCCCGGCGCGCGCGGTGCGGAACTACGTCCGGCGCGAGGTCACCTCCACGGTGTACGGCTCCGACGGCCTGCACCTGGAGCGTTATTCGGAGCCGCCGGGCGATCCGGGGCTGTTCGGGCCGGACAGCGTCACCTGGCGGGTGCACGCCGACGCGCCGGGCATGCTGATGGGCGGCTTCGCCTCGCTGATGCTCCAGTCACTGCACCCGCTGGCCATGGCCGGGGTGGATCAGCACTCGGACTTCCGCCGCGACCCGGTGCACCGGCTGAACCGGACCGTCGCCTACGTGGTGTCCACGACGTTCGGCGGCACGGCGGTGGCCGAGGCCGCGATCGCGCACGTCCGTGACCGCGTCCACCCGCACATCTTCGGCACCGCTCCGGACGGCCGGCCCTACAGCGCCGAGGACCCACACCTGCTGACCTGGGTCCACATCGCCGAGGTCCGCTGCTTCCTGGCCGGTTACGAGCGGTTCGGCGCCCCGCCGCTCACGCCCGCCGAGCGGGACCGCTACTTCTTCGAGACCGCCGAGCCCGCGCGGCGGCTCGGGGCGCGGGACGTCCCGGAGTCGGCGGCGGAGGTGGCGCAGTTTCTGCGCGACATCCGGCCCGAGCTCCAGGCCACCGAGGCCGCGATCGAGGGCATCCACTTCATCCGCACCTTCGGAGCCGACGCGCAGGAGCGGGCCGCGGTCCGGGTGCTGATGAACGGTGCCGCGGCGCTGCTCCCGGACTGGGCCCGCGACCCGCTGCGCCTGGGCCGTTCGGACGCGGCGCGGCTGCTGGTCGACCGGCCGCTGGCACAGGCCGCGGGCCGGGCGCTGCGCTGGGCGATGGAACCGTCGTTGATCGTCGCGGCCGCCTACGGCCGCATGGGCCGGACGCCGCCCCGCCGCCGGGAGCGGTGATCGGGCGGCGATCAGGCGGTGATCTGTGCGGCCTGTCGGGCGACGTCGGGGCGGCCGCTGAAGCGGCGGCTGTCGGCGGGCGCACCTACGGTGGGCCCATGGCGAATGACTACCCGTGGGAACCCCCGCTGGCCGGGAGCGAGCCCGAGGCTCTGCTCGGCGCGCTCGACCGGCTCCGCTGGACCTTCCGGTTCAAGGCCGACGACCTGGACGAAGCCGGGCTGCGGACCCGCGTGGGCGCGTCCACGCTGACCCTCGGCAGCCTGCTGAAGCACCTGGCGTGCTGCGAGGACTACATGTTCACCGCCAAGATGACCGGCGAACCGGTCGGCGCCCCGTGGGCGGAGCTGGGCTGGGACGGCAGCGAGAGCTGGGATTTCACCTTCGAGGCCGACGGTCACACCCCGCAGGAGCTGTACGCGTTCTGGGACGACGCCGTGGTCCGCTCCCACGACCGCCTGGCCCTCGCGCTGACCAAGGGCGGCCTCGACCAGCCGGTGCACGCCGGCGGCGGGACGGCCAACCTGCGCCGCCTGGTCTGCGACCTGATCGAGGAGTACGGCCGCCACACTGGCCACGCCGACCTGTTGCGCGAGGCAGTGGACGGCCGGGTCGGCGAGGACCCGCCGGCCGGCTGGCGGCCGAAAAGCGGAAGCGGCGGTCTGCAGGGGTAGGCCTCATTCCCTGCCGGGAATCGCCAAGCCGCAGGTCGGCTCCCAGACTTGTGGGCATGAGCTACGAACCCACCGACACCGAACTCAAGCAGCTGATCGACGACTACATCGCCCAGTGGAACGAGCCGGACGCCGGCCGCCGCCGCGCCCTGATCCGCGCGGTCTGGGCCGCCGACGGCACGCAGGTCCTGGTCAACCCGCCCCAGGAGGTCCGGGAAGGCGTGGCGCACTACGGCATCGCCTTCCCGCCCCTGGTGGTCACCGGCCACGACGCCTTCGACGCCCGCGTCGGCCGGGCCTACGAGATGTTCGTCGAACCCGGCCACGTCTTCGAGCGCGCCAGCGAGCCGGTCCGGCAGCCGGGCGCGGCGGTGACCTTCTCCTGGGTGATGCGCGACCGCGCCGCCGGCAACGTCGTCGGCGCCGGCTTCGAGGTGCTCACCTTCGCCGACGACGGCCGGATCCGTACCGACCACCAGTACGTGGGCTAGGGGGCGGTCCGGTCACGGCCAGCCGCAGGAACACGTGCGACGTGACGCTGCGGTGCTCGGTCCGGCCACGGCCGATCGCAGCCGCACCGCCGCATCGTCGCGGCGCTCCGGTGCCGACCAGAAGCTGCGCCGCCGCCCCGCAGAGGCAGCTACCCCCGCGCCGCCCAAGCCTCCGCCACGATCGCCAGCTCCCGCCAGGCGACCTCCGGCCGCGCCAGGTCCGCCGGATCCCCGTGGTACGGATCCAGCACCGTGGTCTCCGACCCCAGCTCGGCCAGCCGCGCCAGGTCGTCGAGCACCTGCTCCAGGCTCCCGATCCCGGCCTCGCGCTCGGCGTCGGCGACCGGCTTCTCGCTCAGCCGCAGCCGGATCCGCGGCGCCACCGTCGGCAGCGCGCGGCCGGCCTCGTCGGCGAACGCCGCCAGGCGCCCGACCGCCTCGGTGACCCAGTCCATCGTGAAGCCCAGCGGGTGCCAGCCGGTGCCGGAGACCACCGCGCGGCGCAGCGCCGCGTCGCTGTTGCCGCCGATCCACACCGGCGGGCCGGGCAGCTCGTGCGCGGTCAGAGCGGCCGCGACGCCCTCCACGCCGCCGCCCCAGATCTGGTGCATCTCGTCGAGGTGCTCATCGGTCAGGCGGCCGCGCCGCTCGAAGGGCACCCCCAGCGCCTCGAACTCGCGGCGGGCCCAGCCGACGCCCACGCCCAGCACGAACCGGCCGCCGGAGAGCCGGTGCAGGCTGGCCGCCATCTGCGCGGTCAGGGCCGGCTGGCGGTAGGGCATGATCAGCACCGTGGTGCCGAGCCGGATCTTGGACGTGCGCCCGGCCAGCCAGGCGAGCGTGGTGAACGGGTCGTGGAAGGGGCCCGGGTACCGTTCGGCGACGTCCGGCGTGACCAGCACGTGGTCCGACATCATCAGCAGGTCGAAACCCAGACCCTCGGCGACGTGCGCCCAGCGTTCCAGGACCTCCACCGTGGTGCCCGGACCGAAGTTCGGGACGTTGACCCCCAGCCGCACGGCGCGTTGTTCCTTCCGCTCGCCTTCGGTCCGCTCCGGACCAGTTCTGCAAACTACCGCGCGGGCGGCCACTGTTCCCTGAAAGGGGCCGGACTCGCCATCCGGCCCCTGGTAAAGCATGGGAAATACCGCTAATTCAGGGGAAAACCGGGCTCAGCTCGCCGTCGGCGCCTCCGCCGGAATCTCCGGCAGCTCGCCGTCCTCAGCAGTCAGCGGACGCGCCATCAGCTTGCGGTC
>JABFXP010000933.1 GCA_013361685.1 Catenulispora sp. | reverse complement strand
CTGATCCGGCCTCTGACTTGCGCGCCGCATACACCGCGTCGGCGCGGGCCAGAGCGGTCAGGCCGCGTTCGATCTGGAGCCAGTCCCACTTGGTGCGGTCCTGGTCGAGGAGCAGCACGGGTTCGCCGTCGGCGGCGGTGCGGGCGTGGCGGCGGGAGTCCTGGATCTCCATCAGGGCGACCAGGGCGTGGACTTCGGGTTCCTCCGGCATCAGCCCGGCCAGCACGCGGCCCAGCCGCAGCGCCTCCTCGCAGAGGTCGGCACGGAGCCAGTCGTCGCCGGCGGTGGCCGAGTAGCCCTCGTTGAAGATCAAGTACACGACCTCGAGGACTGATTCCAGCCGCCGGTGCCGCTCGGCGGCGTCGGGGGTCTGGAACGGGACGCCGGCGTCGGCGAGGGCGCGCTTGGCGCGGACGATGCGCTGGGCGGCGGTCGCCTCGGAGATCAGGAACGCGCGGGCGATCTCCGGGGTGGACAGCCCGCCGAGGACGCGCAGCGTGAGGGCGACGCGAGCCTCGGCGGACAGGACCGGGTGACAGGCGGTGAAGACCAGGCGCAGCAGGTCGTCGTCGATGGCGGCGCCGGACAGCTCGGCGTCGAGGGCGTCGAGGTCCGGTTCCACTCCCTCGCCGTCGATCTCCAACTCCCGCCCCAGCTCGCTGACCTTGCGACGCAGGGTCTCGGCCCGGCGGAAGTGGTCCACGGCGCGGCGCTTGCCGACCGCGGTCAGCCAGGCGCCGGGCCTGCCCGGTACCCCTTCGGCCGGCCACTGCTCCAGCGCTGAGACCAGGGCGTCCTGCGCGAGCTCTTCGGCCAGGCCGAGGTCGCCGGTGTAGCGGGCCAGGGCGGCGACGACCCGGGCCGCTTCCAGGCGCCAGACCGCTTCGACCGCGGTGCGTGCCGCCGTGCTGGTGGGGCTGGGGCCGGGTTCGGGTTCGGGTTCGGCTCCGGTCTCGGTCCGTTCCGCCATGGCAGCAGTCTGGCAGGTCAGCTTCGGGTGGCGTCCGGCCAGCGGCAGCTGACACGCGCGCTATTCCCCGAGCTGCTGCTCGGCTTCGCGCAACGCGGTGGTGAACTCCGGCCCGAGTTCGTCGAGGTCGAACACAGGCCGCACCTCCAGCGTCACGCCCCCGCCCAGCGGCGCACGCTTCACCCACTCCAGCGCCTCCGCCAGCGACGAGGCCTGGAGCAGCCAGTACCCCGCGACCAGCTCCTTGGCCTCGGTGAACGGGCCGTCCACCACGGTGCGGCGCTCGGCGTCGTCGAACCGCACCTTCGCCGCCGCCGACGTCGGCTTCAGGCCGTCGGCGGCCAGCAGCACCCCCGCCTTCGCCAACTGCTCGTTGTACGCGGTCATCGCCGCGACGATCTCCGGCGGCGGCATGGCCCCGGCCTCGGATTCGGCGTTGCCCGGCATGAACACCATGAACTTCGGCATGTCTGCACTCCTCACATCGCGGCTGGTGGATCCAGCCTTCCCGAGTACGTCGGACGGCGCTGCCCGGAATCGACAAGAGGCGTCTTGCCCATCACCGTCTCGGAATGTACTTTCCAGAGTGGAAAGTACTTGGAAGAAGGTGCCCCGATGAGTGATCAGGCTGAGAACGTCACAGAGCTGCTGCGTGCACAGCGGGCCCGATTGGCGGGTCGGCTGAGGGCGCCGTGGTGGTACGTCGCCGGCAGCGTGGCCGTGATGGCTCTGGCCTTCGCGATGCCGATCGGCGCTCATTACCTGGTCGGCGGGGCCATCTGGTGCGTCCTGCTCTCCATCGCGGCGTTCTTGCTGCTGCACTACGCCATGTCCCGGGCCAGCGGCGTGGACGTGGGCCTCCAGACCTGGCGGTTCCCGTCCGGCCGCGTCTGGACGCTGGCCATGGCCGCCGTCATCCTCGCGGCCACCTCCGGAGAAGCGCTGTTGCTGGACCACGGACTGCTCGGACTCGCGATCACGGTCGGCGCGGTCGCCGCACTGACGGCGGCGGTCTGCTGGCAGGGCCATATGCGAGCCGTCAGCCGGGACCTCGAGACCGGGACCGCCGCCAGGTGACTGCCGAACAGGAGCCGGCCGCCGCGCTCGACCCGATCATCCACCCGATCACCCGGCTGTCGATCTGCGGCCTACTGGCCGGCGGCGCCGATTGGATCGAGTTCGCAGCGCTCCGCGACGCAGCTCAGGTCAGCGACTCGGTGCTGTCGAAGCAGACGCGGATCCTGGAGGACGCCGGCTACGTCGAAGTCAGAAAAGGCGCGGTCGGCCGCCGGCCCCGCACCTGGTTCAGGCTGACCCCGACAGGGCTCACCGCATTCCGGGCCCACGTCGCCTGGCTCCAGCAAGCGGCCGACGGAACGCTTCCCACGGGTGGCGACGCTGCCCCTCAAGCCCCCAGCGCCGCAGCCACTACAGAGCCGACCTCAAAGGCCAGCTCAAATCGGCTACCTCATGGCGTTCCTTCGTCGACGGAACCGGGGAAGTGAGGGGCGCGCACTGAGAAAACGGGGGATACGGCTGTGGGTAACAGGTTTGGGCCAGGGGCTATAGCTACGGCTGCGGTCGTTTGCGTTCTGGTAGCCGCATGTGGCGGCGGCAAGCACGGTACGCCACAGGGGGCGAAGACCACCGGCAGACTGCTGCTCACCGCGGACGCCGCGACGGGCCCGGCGTTCGACCCCGTGGACGTGCGTCTGACGGGGCTCAAGGCCGGCGCGGCCGTCACGATCACGTCCGACGCCGTGGACCTGCGCAAGGTCCGTTGGCACGGCAGCGGCCGGTACCAGGCGGACGCGTCCGGCGTGGTGGACCTGGCCAAGCAGGCCTCGACAGCCGGGACGTACACCGGCGTGGACGAAACGGGCTTGATGTGGTCCATGGATCCGGATCCGGAACCGGCTGCGAACACCGCCCTCACGATCTTCGATACCGACAGCTCCTCGCCGTACTCCATCACTCTGACGGCGACAGCTGACAAAGCTTCCGCCACCCTGACGCTGACCCGCATATGGCGGGTCCCAGGCGTCACGGAGAAGATGCTCACGGTGGCTGCCGACGGCTTCGCCGGCGAACTGTTCCTGCCACCGCCGACCGCCGATCCCCGCCCGGCGATGATGCTCCTCGGCGGATCCGAGGGCGGCCCCGGCCCGATCGACCTCGCGGAGATGCTGGCCGCCAAGGGCTACCCGGCTTTGTGCGTCGGCTATTTCGGCGTTCCGGGCACCCCCGCCGCACTACAGAACATCCCGCTCGAGTACTTCACCAAAGCCGCCCAGTACCTCGCCGACCAACCCGCTGTCGACCGCGCCCACATCATCGTCACCGGCATATCCCGCGGAACCGAAGCGGCACTACTCCTCGCGCAGAACTATCCCCACCTCTTCCACGGCGCCGTCGTCATCGCACCGAGCTCGGTGGTCAATGACGGCTTGCCCCGGAGCCCCTTCGCCTGGACCCTGCACGGCGAAGGCCTACCCCAGGGCCTGGCGATCCCCGTGGACAAGATCAGCGGTCCGGTCCTTGCCTTCGCAGGAGACGACGACCAGCTCTGGGCCTCATATTTGTCGGCTCCAAAGATCGCCGAGGAACTGGACGCCGCCCACAACCCGTTCCCGCACAAGGCGGTGATCTACCCGAACGCGGGCCATTTCATAAGCGCCGATCCGTCCCTCCCCCTGCTGTTCCACCACATCAAATTCGGAGGCACACGGCCGGGCAACGCCGCAGGCCAGGCCGATGTCTGGAACCAGCTGCCGGGCCTTTTGAAGTCGCTGTCGAGCTGACCTGCTACACCGGCAGTTCCCGCCTCAGCCGACGTTCGCGTTGGCCTTCTCGATCTGCCTGGCAACGTGCCGAACCCACGGGTAGTGGTCGTATCGGGCGCTGCCATCGAGGATGTCCACGCCGACATTCGAGCCGGATGTGGTGGTCACCACCTCGAAGGCAAAGCCCAGACGCTGTCCGACGGTGGGACTGCGTCGACTGCCGGGAGGACCGAGGACCGCCCAGGCCCAGCCGAGAGCCTTGGCCGCCACCTTGCGATCGGGATGGGGCTGCCCCTTGCGGGCGAGCTTGATGACCTCGCGCCGCGTGCTCTTTGGCAACGCGCACCAGTCGGAGCGTCCCAACCAGTGGTAGCGATCATCGGTCATCGGAGGATCTTAACCTCAAGGCCGGCCGCCCTCGGACGCCGGCGAGCTACTGGATCACTCCGCCGCCGTCCTGCCGGACGGCGTTCACCACCTCGTCGCTGACGGCTTTCGGCCCGCCGAACACCTGCACCGTCCCGCGCACCTCGAACAGGTGCCACTGCTCCATCTCGTTGTCGATGTACGGCGACAGCGTGTCCGGGTCGGTCAGCAGCAGCGGTTCGCCTTCGGCTCCCGCCAATGCGCCTCCGGCCAGGGCGTCGGGGAAGTTGGCGCCGCTGGCCAGCGCGAAGGAGGCCGGTGCCGAACCGGCGTCGTAGGCGTCGACGACGGCGGCGGCGGTCGCGTACCGGTCGGAGCCGTGCAGGTCGGCGAACGTCTTCCCACCCAGCGCCACCCCGGCGCGCACCGCGGTCGCGGCCGGTCCGCCGACGGCGGTGATCTGCGGGTGCGTGGCGATCTGCGCGGCGGTGGCGGGGTCCAGGCTCGGGCCGTCGGACAGCAGGATGGGGGCGTCGTCCTTGACGGCGAGGGGTCCGGCGGCCAGGGCGTCGGCGAAGGTCAGGCCGCTGGCGACGACGACTTGGCGGGTGGGGCCGATGAGGGCGGCGATGCGCCGGGCGGTGTCGAAGCGGTCGGTGCCGCCGATCCGCTGCACGGTGACCGGGATCGGCAGGGCCCGCAGTCGCCGCAGGACGTTGTCGCTCACCGCGCCGGTGCCGCCCAGGACGTACACGGTCTTGTGCGGGCCGCTTCCCGGCGTTCCCAGGACTCTGGCGATCTCGGCGAGGGTGGCGGCGTCGGTGGTCTGCGGGTCGGTGAGCAGCAGCGGCCCGCCGACGTGGGCGGCCAGGGGCCCGCCGGCCAGGGCGTCTGGATAGTCGGCGCCGCTGGCCAGGACCACGGCGTCGGCGGCGCCGGCCGCCCAGTGCGTCTGGGAAGCGGCGACCGCGGTGGCGTACCGGTCCGCGCCGGCGACGCGGTGGATGACGCGGTCGGCGGTGAGGGTGGTGACGTCGGCGGCCATGCTGGTGGAGCCGGTGAACCCCTGCGGGTCGGTGCCGGTGACGGTGACGGTGTACCGGCCGCTGCCGGGCCAGTGATGGTGCACGGTCTGCGGCTGGCTGAAGTCGCCGGTGACGGGCGTGGGTGCGGAGCCGTCGCCGAAGTCGACGCTGGCGCGGGTGAGCCATTGCGCGGGCAGGTGCAGCACCGGGTCGATGCTGGAGGAGTCGAGCCAGAACTTCGGAGCGACGGGGTCGGGGTGCATGCTGACGCCCTGGGTGAGGGTCCAGCGGCGTCCGGCGGTGTCGGTGAACGTCGCGGTGATGGTGTAGTCGCCAGGGCCGGGATAGGTGTGGACGGGCAGCGTCGGGGAGGTGGAGGTCGCGGTGTGTCCGTCGCCGAAGTCGACGGTGTAGCGGGCGATCGGCCAGGCCGGGTCGGCGCAGTGGAGGATGACGGTGACGTTCAGGTAGTCGCTGACGTTGCCGTCGCGCCGCCAGTCGATGCTGCTGTACGGCGTCGGAACCTGGTATTCGTAGGCGCCGCGGTCGGCGTAGGCGGGGCTTCCGGCGCCGGTGGTGACGACGTCGGGGTCCCAGACGCGGCCGTGGCCGTCGTGGTCGGTGCCGGGCTGGTTGCGCACGGAGGAGGCGGCGGAGTCCAGGGCAGCCGAGCCCGGCGCCGGTACGTAGCTGCTCCGCGGGAAGGAACCGGCCGGTGAGTCGTCGGCGAAGTGAGGATCGGCCGTCAGGTCGTGGCCGCCGGTGCCCAGCGCGGCGGCGTCGAACGCGGCGGCGTCACGAAAGCCGGTGCCGCCCCAGTCGATGACGGGAGC
>JABFXP010000183.1 GCA_013361685.1 Catenulispora sp. | reverse complement strand
GGGATGCGGGTCCGCCGGCTGAGCACTTCCGGGCAGCTGCCGCCTCAGCTCAGCCCGAGCCCGCCCAACGCCTCACCGAACGCCTTCTCCCACGGCTCCCGCCGCGCGCCGACCGACGGCTCCGGCCCGGGCCGCTCCAGCGCGGCCAGCGCGGCACGGACCACGTCCCCGGGCGCGGCGCCGGTCACGTCGGCGAATCCGAGCTCGAGCTCGTGCTGCAAGTTGTCACGTCCGTGACCGGGCACCACGTCCAGCAGCAACAGCCGCCGGCCGATCGCCCGGGCCTCGCTACAGGTGTCGCCGGAGCTGGTGATCACCAGATCGGCCGCCGCCATCAGCGCGGGCACCCGCTCGGTGTACTCCAGGGCGTGGACCTTCCGCTCGCGGCGCTCGGCCGCCCGCAGCCGCGCCAGCAGCTTCGCGTTGCGCCCGGCGGCGGCCAGCACGTGCACCCCGGCCGCGCCCAGCGCCTCAGCCGCTTCGGCGACCGGACCCAGCCCCCACGCCCCGCTCATCAACAGCACACACCGCGCCTCCTCCGGCACCCCGAACTCGGCCCGCGCCGCCGCCCGGCCCGGCGGACAGTAGAACGGCCGCCGCAGCGGCGCCGGAACCACGGCGGTCGCGGCCTCGGGCCGGAAACGGCGCACAGCGGCAGCCGCCACCTCGGAGGTCACCAAGAACAGGTCGGTGCTGTCGTGCACCCACAGCCGGTGCGGCGTGACATCGGTGCAGAACACCATGTGCGGCGGGAAGGAACCGGCGTCCTGCCGCCGCACGGCGTGCACCGCCCCGGCCGCGGTGGCGAACACGGACACCACCAGATCCGTCGGCTCCCGATCGAGCAGCTCCCGCAGCCGCGGCGCCAGCCGGGCGACCGCCGCCTTCTCCATCAGCGCCGCCGGACCCGTCCCCGGCCGCAGCACCGAGAAGTGGAAGGCGTCATACACCCCCGGCAGCGCCAGCAGCCGCCGGAACACCGCCTCCCCGGCCGCTCCGGAACGCTGCCCCAACAGCGCCATCGCGTCCACCGTGGAGGTGGTCCAGCCGCGGTCGCGCAGCGAGTCCGCGCACGCCGCGGCCATCACATCGTGGCCCTGACCCAGGGACCCGGACAGCAGCAGCGCGTGCGGCATGGCGTCGGATCACCCCGCCTGCGCCCGGTACCAGTCCAGGTAACGCCGCACACCCTCGGTGAACCCGGTGGTCGGCGACCAGCCCAGCAGCCGTTTGGCCTTGGCGTTGGAGATCCGGGTGCCGGTGTAGTCCGCGGCGCGCGCCGGCACCTGCCGCACCGTGATCGGGCCGAGCAGTCCGTCCACGGTGTCGGCGATCTCCCGGACCGACACCGGGGTGGTGCCCTCCAGCGCGAACGTCTCGTCCTCGGCCGCCGGCGACAGCGCGAGCACATGCGCCGCCGCCAGGTCCTCGACGTACACGTAGTTCCGGGTCTGCCGGCCCTCCCCGGCGATGGTGATCGGCTCGCCGGCCAGCGCCGCCTGCACGAACTTGGCCACGACCAGCGCGTCACGCATGCGCGGCCCGTAGGGGATGCCGTAGCGCAGGATCGTGGAGTGCTGCCCGTACAGCTCGCGGTAGCTGTGCACGGTCATCTCCGCCGCGAGCTTGGTGGCGACGTAGAGGTGGCCGCTGCGCCGCAGGTCGATCGGCGTGTCCTCGGCCAGCTCGGTGGGGTCCCGGCGGCCGTCGCGGTCCCCGTCGCCGTCGTGCGCCGCCCCGTACACCCAGACCGTGCTGGCCAGCACGAACCGGTTCATGCCGACCCGCCGCGCGGCCTCCAGCGCGTTGCCGGTGCCCTCGACGTTCAGCCGCAGCGCCCGCACCGGATCGCCGGCCACCTGCTCGACGTCGGCGGCGGCGGCCAGGTGGAACACCACCTCGCCGCCGTCCAGCGCGCCGGTCAGCTCCTCCAGGTCCAGGATGTCGGCGCTGCGGTACTCGGCGGCCGGATTGAGCTTGCGGACCGCCGAGTCCACGGCCACGACCTCGTGCCCGGCCTCGATGAGCGCGTCCACGACGTGTGATCCGATGAAGCCGCAGCCCCCGGTGACGACTGTGCGCATGGCGGCCTCCTCAGCCGAACATCTCGCCGGACACCGCGGTCACCGCGGCCAGGACCTGGTCCACCTCGTCGTCGCGCATGTCGGAGTGCACCGGCAGGCACACGTGCCGGGCGCACACGTCCTCGGCGACCGGCAGCGCGCCGTTGGCGTACTTCATCAGCACCGGCTGCTTGTGCAGCGGCAGGTCGTACACCTCGCCGGACAGCCGCACGTCGAACCGGTCGGCGATCTCGGACTTGAAACGCGTCCGGTCCGCACCCTGGGGCAGCAGCACGATGAACTTGTAGAAGTTGCCGACACAGCCCGGCGGCTCGGCCAGCGGAGTCAGCGCCTCGACCCCGGCCAGCCCGTCCAGATAGCGCGCGGCCACCGCCCGGCGGTGCCGGACGAACTCGGCCAGCCGCTGTACGTGCACCGCGCCGGCGGCGGCGTTCAGCTCGCTGAGCCGCCACGAGGCGCCGTCGCGCACATGGTGGTTGGCGGTGAACGCGCCCTTGCCCTGGTCCCGGTAGATCCGGGCCTCCTGCTGCACCTCGGCCGAATCGGTGATGATCATGCCGCCCTCGCCGGACGTGGTGACCTTGGTGGGATAGAACGAGAACGCCCCGGCCAGCCCGAACGTCCCGGCCATCTGCCCGTCCAGGCTGCACCCGTGCGCGTGCGCGGCGTCCTCCACCAGCACGATGCCGCGCCGGTCGCACAGCTCCCGGATCGCCGGCACCTGCGGCGTGATCAGGCCGCCGATGTGCACCAGCACCACGGCCTTGGTCGAGGGGGTCAGCGCCGCCTGGACCGTCGCCGCGGTGAGCGCGAACGTCGCGGCGTCCACGTCGGCGAACACCGGGCGCGCGCCGGCGTGCACCACGGCGGCGGCCGTGGCGTAGAAGGTGTTCGCCGGTACCACCACGTCGTGGTTGGCGACCCCGGCCACGCGCAGCGCGATCTCCAGTGCCGCGGTCCCGGTCGCCACCGCCACCGCGTGGCGCGCCCGGTGCGCGGCGGCGAACGCGGTCTCGAACCGCTCGGTCTGCGGGCCCAGCGTCAGGGCCCCGGTGGCCAGGCTCTCCACCACCGCGGCGGCGACCGCCTCCCGGTCTGCGCCGTCGAACACGATACGAGCCGCGGGCACTGTCACCGCATACCTCCGGAAAAGAGATGAAAGATGCCTTTCCATAACAGCGCACCGTTGTGGGGAAAGCCATCGCAGAGTCCGAATGGGGGAGGGCAGACGACCCGTTCGGGTGCACCGGAATCCGCCCCGGCCAATAGTTGCGAGCTATATGCACCTGCGATCTATTCGCAATAAGCTGCGGGCATGACCGAGCTGATCGCCGTCGAGCCGGCCGCGCTGATCCCGCTGCGCGAAGCCCTCATCACGCTGGCCGTCCAGGCCTTCGCCGCACCGCCGTGGAACGAGGGCCCCGAAGACGCCGAACGCACCGTCGACCGCCTGTGGGACTACCTCGACGGCCCCGACTTCACCGCGTTCATCGCCCGCGACGGCGACCAGCTCGCCGGACTCGCCTACGGCGTCACCGACACCCTGTGCGCCGCCCTGCACCCGGGACCGTCGGCACCGGCGCAAGCGTTCGAAATGGTGGAGCTGGCCGTCGCCCCCGCATATCAAGGCAGAGGCATAGGCCGGGCTCTGCACGACGCCCTGCTCGCCGTCGCCCCGAGCCCCCGCCTGCTGCTCACCCACCCCGACGCGCCCGCACGCGCGGCCTACCGGCGCTGGGCCTGGGCCGATCTCGGCATGGTCCGCATGCCGGCCGGCAGAGAACTCATCCTCATGCGACACGACGCCGCCTGAACGCCGAACCGCCCGGCACCGGCGGTAGCGTCACCGGAGTGCGCCTGCTGCTGACCTCCGACACCCACGTCCCGGCCCGCGCCCGGACCCTGCCCGCCCAGCTGCTCGACGCGGTGGCGCAGGCCGACGTGGTGTTCCACGCCGGCGACTGGATCGACACGGCCACGCTCGACCTGCTCCAGGAGCGGTCGCGACGACTGATCGCGGTCTACGGCAACAACGACGGGCCGGCGCTGCGCGAGCGGCTCCCGCTGGTCGCGACCGTCGAGCTCCAGTCCTGCCGGTTCGCCGTGGTGCACGAGACCGGGCCGGCTGCCGGCCGCGAGCAGCGCTGCGCCGCCCGCTTCCCGGACACCGACGTCCTGGTCTTCGGCCACAGCCACATCCCGTGGGACAGCCAGGCCCCCGGCGGCCTGCGGCTGCTCAACCCCGGCTCGCCCACCGACCGCCGCCGGCAGCCGCACGCCACCTACCTGACCGCGACGCTGGAGGACGGCCGGCTGGCCGACGTCCGGCTGCACGAGCTGCCGAGCCGGACCTGAGCCCGGCCGGACCGCGGAGCACAGAAGGGGGCCGGCCGAGCCTCCCCGTCAGCCTCGTCAGCCTCGTCAGCTGAAAAGCACCGACCGCAGCTTCAGCCGCTCGCTGCCGTAACCCTTGAACGGCCGGAGGCTGAAGTAGTCGCCGTCGCAGTCAGGACCGGTGAACACGACAGCGGTCGAGTCGGTGAAGTTGCGCGGCGAATCCGCCGGCAACGAGGCGTCCGTATCCGCCACTTCCGGCAGCGTGACGCACTCGCGGCTCGGCGGATCGGCGAGGAAGCCCAGCTGGACGTTCCCGTCCCCGTCGACGTACTGATAGGTGAACTCGCCGGATGCCGCACTCGCCACCGCCGGCGTGCCCGCGATGAGCAGACCGGCGCCGATCGCCACGGCGAGGACTTTGCCAAAACGCATGGACGTACCCTTCCCAAGACCCGAAATCAAGATCGACTTGAGTCTGGACCGCATCCCCCACCCGCCCGCGCAGCGACACGCAAGGTCACCCGATCGGCGTCAGCAAACCGGCCGCCGCTCCTGTCCGTCAGAAGCGGTCGGCCCATACGTCTCATGAGGAGGTGGACATGATCACCTCGTCGACGTATCACGACCGCGTCTCACCGCAGCGCGACATGCTCGCCGCGTTCTCAGCCCTCGACCACCGCACCACGGGCGACTTCTCCGACGCCCAGGTCGACGACGCCTTCCGCCGCCTGCTCGCGCGCCTGAGCAGCCTGATGTTCCTGCACGGCCCCGCCGCCCCCGCCCGGTTCCTGGCCACGCTGGACGACCCCGACCGCGACGCCGTGGCCGTCACCAGCTCATTCCTGGAACACGGCGACCTCTCACCGGACACCGGCCAAGGACCGTCCGAACTCCAGCAGGAACTCGTCCACTTCTCACGCATCGTCGACGTCGGAACCGTGGGATTCCACGACGCGGCCGCGGCACGAGCCCTGCGCCGCCTGCACAACTCCGACCGCATCCCGGTGGCCCTGAAAGTCACCTCCGAACTGGTGATCGTCGCCCGCTCCCGGCTGCTCCAACGCGGCGCCCACCCGCAGACACCACACCTGCGCCACGACGACGCCACCGCCCACGACCTCGACGACGCCACCACCGTCTTCATCGGCGAGACGGCACCCCACCACCTGCTGGCGGTCGCCGGACCCCGGCGCCGCGAACGCCGCCAGCTGGGCTACCGGTTCCGCGCCCTGACCGCCTACCTGACCCCGGTCGAAGCCGCCGCGGCCCTGTGGGCCCACACCGACGACGAAGTCACCGGCGACTGGCTCGAGCTGGCACTCGCCGAACGCCGGCCCGACGGGACGATCGCGGCGCTGGTCTGGGACTGGTCGCGCCCGGAGACCGGATCATCCCCGGCCCGCTGGTGCACCGCACACCTGCCGCGGCTGACCCTCGGCGCCCGCCGTCCGGTCGCGACGTGGCGCGGACTCGGCATCATTCCGGACGGCGAGCCGAGTACGGTCGCCGGGCCGACCGGCGTCGCCGAACCGAGCACAGTCGCCGAACCGAGCACAGTCGCCG
>JABFXP010000473.1 GCA_013361685.1 Catenulispora sp. | reverse complement strand
ACCACCACTACTCCCGCGGCCCCAACACCACATCAGCAAGCCCATACTCCACCGCAGCCCTGGCAGTGAACACCCGATCCCGATCAGTGTCATGCCGCAGCCGCTCAACCGTCTGACCCGTATGGTGCGCGAGTATCTCCTCCAACTCCCCCCGCATCCGCACCAGCTCATCAGCCTGGATGATCAGATCAGGAATCGCCCCCTGCCCGCGCGCCGCCGGCTGATGCAGCACCACGCGAGCATGCGGCAGCACCGAGCGCAAGCCAGGAGTGCCGCCGGCCAGCAGCACCGCCCCGACCGCGATCGCCTGGCCTACGCAGAAGGTGCGGATCGGAGCGTTGACATGCTGCATGGTGTCGTAGACCGCCAACATCGAGGTGAGATCGCCACCTTCGCAGTTCACGTAGAGGCTGATCTCGCGGCCGGGGTTGTCGGACTCCAGGTGCAGCAGCTGCGCGATGACCGCGTTGGCGACCCCGGCGTCGATCGCCGTGCCCAAGTAGACGATGCGCTCACTGAGCAGATGCGAGTAGATGTCAGTGACCCGCTCGCCGCGCGGATTCTGAGCGACAACGTAGGGAATGGTGTAGCTCATGCCGTGATCCCCATCCGCCGGCGCTCGGGCACGACCTGCCCGAACGAATCCACGATGTGGTCGATGAACCCGTACTCCTTGGCCTGCTGCGCGGAGAACCACCGGTCGTGCAGCGAATCCTCGAAGACCCGCTCATACGGCTGGCCGGTGTCCTCGGAGATCAGCCCGAGCACCGTTTCGACCATGTGGCGCAGATCGTCGGCCTGCACCTCGACGTCGACCGCCGTGCCGCCGATGCCCGCCGAGCCCTGGTGCATCAGGATCCGGGCATGCGGCAGGGCGAACCGCCGCCCCGGGGAGCCGGCCGAGAGCAGGAACTGCCCGGCGCTGCACGCCAGACCGAGCGCCAGCGTCGAGATCTCGCAGGGCACCAGCCGCATCGTGTCGCGGATGGCGAGCATCGCCGGCACCGAGCCGCCGGGGGAGTGGATCCACAACGAGATGCCCGCATCGGGATCCTCGGTGGCCAAAGTCAGGAACTGGGTCATCAACAGCGTGCCGTTGTCGTCGTCGAGGACGCCGTCGAGCACGAGGATGCGGCGGCTGAACAGCTGCTCGCGAGTGCGCCAGGTGAACTGGGGCGCCTTTTCTTCTTCTGCCATGCCTCCACCGTGCGCCGCCGAAGCGGGCCCGCGCGGGCTGTGCTGCTGTGAGCGGATCTGCTGACAGCAGCGCAGGCAGGTCATGAGGGCTTTGTCAGCTGAGGCAGGTCAGCCAGACCGGCCAGTCAGCGAGGCCCGCCGGGTCAGCGAGGTCAGCCAAGCCGTCCAAGCCGTCCGGCCACCCACGCTGCCCCACCCACCCGATCCACCCAATCCACCCAAGCCACCCAATCACCGAACCCAAGTCAGTACGGCGTCGCCTCCACCTCGCGCCCAACACGCGTACCAGCGCGGACCCGCACACACACCGGATGCCCCTCCCCAAGCACCCGCGCCAGCGGCCCGAGCACCCGCCCACTGATGCCCTCAGCCTCCGCACCCCGCCCCGCAACCCGCAGCGTGGCAGCATGATTCGCCTCCGCAAGCAGCAAGTAGACATGCCCCTCACCCAAACGCTGCCCCAGCCCGGCGAGAATCCGCTCCTCCAACGAGAGCGCCGCTTCAAGTTCCCCATCATCAGCCAGGCAGTTCGCCAGGTTCCCCGCCGCCGCCAGCGTCACCGGATGCGTCGGCCCGAGCACCGCATCGCAGCCCGCCACCGCCCGCTCCGAGAGCGTCCGCGCCAGCGCCAAGTCCCCGTTGGCCCGCGCGTAGATCGCCATGTTGTTCACCGTGACGAGCGTGTAGGGATGCCGTTCCCCCAACTCCTCCTCATAGTTGGCCAGACACTCCGCCGCAATCGCGACCGCCTCCGCGTCCCGATCCTGCGCCGCCAGATCGGCGGCCCGGTTCAGAGCGCAGGCCCGCGTGTCCGGATGCCGCTCCCCGAACCGCTCCACATACCGCTCGTAAGTGGCCGTCGTCAGACGCTGCGCCTCGTTCAGATGCCCGCACTTCCGCAGCGCGACCGCCAAGCTCTTCGCCGTGCGCAGCGTCTCCACGTAGTCGTCGCCCAGCACCTCGCGGTACGTGTCCAACGTCGTCCGCAGCAGCTCCACCGCCTCCCGGAACCGCCCCGCGTCGGTCATGTCCCGCGCCAGCGACGCCGCGGAGCTCAGCGTGTACGGATGCCCCGGCCCGAGCACCTCCCGCCGCCGCGCGAACACCTCGCGGTCGATGTCGGCGGCCTTCCCGAACTCCCCGACCAGCCGGTAGGAGACCGCGAGGTTGTTCGCTGACGACAGCGTCTGCGGGAAGTCGACACCGAAGTTCTCCGCGAAGCGCGCGTAGGTCTGCTCATCCAGGGCCAGCGCCTCGTCGAACCGGCCCAGCCCGCGCAGCGCCGCCGCCAGCCCGCCGGCCGTCATCAGGGTGTGGCGGTGGTCGTCGCCGAGGGTCGCGGCCTGGGCCCGCAGCACTTCGGCGTTGATCTGGCGGGCCTGCTCGAAGCGGCCCATCGACCACAGCACATTCGCGGTCTGGAAGCGCAACGAGAGCAGGTCCGGGTCGGTCTCCGGGGCATGGGTGCGCTTCTCCCACACCTCGGCCAGCTCCTCGGCGAACGCCAGCGCCGCCCCGAGCTCGCCGCGCTTCCACAAGTAGCGGACCCGGTCGATCAGCAACTGCAGCGTCGCACCCTCCCCGCACAGCCGCGCCCGGCTCGGACCCAAGTGCATCCAGATCTGGTCGTAGCGGGGCCAGTTCTCCGGATCGTCGGTGTCCCCGGCCCGGGGCCGCGCGCCGACCAGCACCCGGTGCACCTCATGGCACGCCCGCTCCTGCTCCTCAGCACTCATCCGGGCCCTGATCACCGACTGCACCAGCCGGTGCACCTGGATGCTGCCGGCCGCCGCGTCCACCCGCGCCAGCGCGAACCGCCCGACCTCGCGGACCACACGGCCCAGCATCATCCGGTCCCGCAGCGCGTCGTCATAGGGAATCAGCGCCTGGATCATCTCGTCCGAGCGCAGCAGCGCCATCGACACCGGCTCCGGCGCCAGGAACGAGCAGAGCTGGAGCAGCCGCACCGCGGCGGGCGACCGCTCGCGCAGCGCCTCGAACGAGATCGTCCAGGTCGTCGCCACCGGCACCGGGTAGTCGCCGGGCTGGTTCAGCGCCAGCACCACCGACGCCTGCCGCTCCAGCTCCACCAGGTACTCGGCGACCGGCGTCCCGGTCTCGGTCAGCCACGCCGCCGCCTGCTCCACCGCCAGCGGCAGGTCGCCGAGCGCCGCACCGAGGGCGTCGGCGTCCTCCACCGCCAGCCCCGGCACCCGCCGCCGCAGATGCTCCACGCTCTCCGCCCGGGTGAACACCTCCACCTCCACCGGCGCCGCTTCCTGCGTCCACGCCGGATTCCGCGAAGTGATCAGCACATGCCCGTGCCGGCCCTCCGGCAGATGCGGACGCACCGCGCCCGGCTCGTCGGCGTTGTCGTAGACCAGCAGCCACCGCCGCACCGGCTCCCCCCGCCGCAGCGCCTCCAGCACCGCCGCCGCGGTCTCGGCGATGCCGCTGTCGGCGCGCAGCCCCAGCTCCAGCGGCCGGGCCAGCTTCGCCAGCTCGGTCGGGATCAGCTCCGGCTGGTCGGCGGGCAGCCACCACACCAGGTCGTAGTCGCCCTTGAAACGGTGCGCGTATTCCAGCGCCAGCTGGGTCTTGCCGACGCCGCCGAGGCCGTGCAGGGCCTGCGGCGGCGCGGAGCCGGCCGCCGAGTCGTGCAGCAGCCGGTCGCGTAATCGCTCCAGGATCCGGTCGCGTCCGGTGAAGGAGGCGTTCCGGCTCCGCAGGTTCCAGACCCGGGGATCGACGCCGGGGAAGCGCGGGCCGTGGGCGCGTGCGGAGGGCAGCGCGTCAGGGGAGCGGGCACGCCACTGCGCGTAGGCGTTCCGGTCCACCGCCCGCAGCAGGGTGTCCACCGCCTCCGGCTCGCTGAGCCGGGCCAGGTCGATCGGCGGGTTGGCCTGGTACTGCGCGGGGACGCGGACGTCGGCGACGCGGATCGCGGTGACGCGCTGCGGGGACCGCCCGCCGTCGGCCGCATCCGCGGCGCCGAGCCTGCGCAGTTCGGTGACGACGTCGGCGGAGCGCAGGTAGGCGTGGGAGGCGATGGCCAGGACCTGCCGGTCCCCGTCGAGCTCCACGGCGTCGGCCGCGGGGTCCGGATCCGGGTCCGGACCCGGGCCCGGATTTGAAGCGCGGCCCGAGCCGGAGGCCGAGGCGGGGCCCGCGGCAGAGCCCGAGCCAGAGCCCGAAACAGAGCCCGAGCCGGACCCCGGCGCCGACCTGCCGTTCCCCACCCCGATCAGATCCGCCGGCACCTCCACCTGCGCCAGGATCTCCCGGACCCAGTCCGCCCACATCCGGTCCTCGGCGATGTAGTGGATCAGCGGCCTGACCTTCGCGGCCTGCCGCCGCGTGAACCCCTCCAGCACCCGGCGCCGCCGCGTCTCCTCGATCGCCGGCAGCCCGGTGACCCGCCCCATCGTGATCTCCGCGGTGAGGCGTTCGAAGGCCGCGAGCAGCGACGTCGGCAGGCCGGGGGCGTCGCCGAAGGTCGCGAGCGTCTCCTCGTAGGCGTAGAAGGGGCGATAGGGGATCTCCACCGAGGCCCAGTACTGGCTGCGCCGCTCGTCGTCCATGCCGGCCGGGAACCCGGCGAACCGCGAGGCCGCCACCGCCCGCCCGGCGTCCGCCTTCACCTTCTCCGCCTCGTCGACCCGCATCGGCACCGGCAAGATCCGCACCGGCCGCTCCAGGCAGTGGTCGCGCACCCGCTGCGCGATGCTCAGCGCGCCCTCGATGTTCTGGTCGCTGAGCGCGAAGCAGTCCACGAGCACGTCCGGCAGTTGCAGCGTGCAGATGTCGGCGATATCGGACAGCCCGGTCCGGCTGTCGATGAGCACGTAGTCGTACTCCGCCCGCATCCCCTCCCGCATCGCCTGGAAGAACAGCCCGCCGCCCATCTCCTCGTAGAAGTCGTCCCACCCCCGCGGCGCCATGGCCGAGGCGTAGTCCCGGTTCTGCCGCCCCGCCGGCAAGAAGTCCAGACCCCCGTTGCCGGGGAACGACCAGTCCACGGCGATGGTGTGCCGGACGACCTCGGCGGCCTGCCGGTGCCAGTCCTCGGACCGGTCCTCCCGTCGCTGGTGCACCTGCCACGCGTAGTCGACGATCAGGTCGATCACCCCGCCGGCGGACTGCACCGCCGACGGCGGCAGGAACGGATGGTAGAAGCGATGCAGCCCGGGGGAGTCGAGATCCCAGTCCACCGCCAGCACCCGCCGACCGTTCGCGGCCAGGATCCACGCCACGTTCGCCAGCGCCATGGTCCGGCCGGTGCCGCCCTTGTAGGAGTAGAAGGTGACAACGGTCCCCTGAGAGTCACGGGACATGAGGCGGCCCTCCGGACGGCGGATCGGTGGCGTCGCCGCGCAGCCGCGGCGGTCGGGGGAACGGCCCGGACGCGTGGGGCGTCAGCTGCCGCAACAACGCCCGCTTGGCGGCCGGATGTACGGCGCGGAAGTAGAACTCGTCGAAGTCCACCGACGACACCTGCGCCGGACGGCTGGTGAACCACTCCGCGAGCTTGGTGCGCGCGGTGCTGAGATACGCGGCGACCGCGTCTTCGGCGGGGGTGTGGGGGTCGGGCTGGTGCCCCGGCCGATCAGTCGGCCCGGCCGAGCCGGCCGCCGGATCGACGGCGGCCGGGCCGACGGCGGCTCCGGCGGGGACCTGGCCGGGCTCTTGGACGGCGGTCGGTGCGCCGTCACCACCGGAATCTGGGGCAGCCATCGGGCGAGTACTAGCGGGACCTGCTGTGGTGTGGGCGGCTGATGCGCTGCCGTGACCGGCAACGGATCCGGTT
>JABFXP010000597.1 GCA_013361685.1 Catenulispora sp. | reverse complement strand
CCCGGCTCGCGCTGACCGGTCAGTCGGCCGCCGCCCTGCGGGCCCGGGCCGCCCTGCACCTGGCCGAGGGCCGCCCCGACCTCGCCGTGGACCTCTTCGACCAGGCCGCGGACCGATACAGCCGGGCCGGCGCCCTGATCCAGCAGGCCTGGACCCAGACGATGGCGGCGCCGGCCGCCGCCGCGCAGGGTCCCGACGCCGCCCTGGCCCGGCTGGACGCGGCCTCGGCGACCGCGCAGGTCCTGGGCGCGCACCGGATCCGCGAGGAGGTCGCCCGGGCCCGCGCGGAGCTGGCGACCGGCCGCGGTGACGGCGGACCGCCGCGCGCGGACGGCGACGGACCGCTGGGCATGCTCAGCGACCGCGAACGCGAGATCGCCGCGCTCGCCGCCGCCGGCCTGCGGTCCAGGGAGATCGCCCAGCGCCTGTTCCTGAGCCCGCGGACCGTTGAAGCGCACCTGGGCCGGGTCTACCGCCGGCTCGGCGTGTCGTCGCGCAGCGAGTTGCCGCGGATCATCGGGAATCAGGGTGGGAACGGGGCGCCGTAGCTCCGCGCCGCACTATCCCCATGTGCCGCTTTGCCCGTCGGCCCAAATGCGGTTGGCGAGTTTGACGCCGGTGTTGTGACCGCACTCGTATTCCATCTCCTGCACGAGGAACGCACTGCCGGCGATCTCCGGGTGATTCTCGGCCAGCGCCACTCGTGCCGCGGCACTGTGCTGGACGTCTTGAGACGCGACGAGGAAGTCAGCGCAGGTGGAGTTCCCCGTGATGTCGCCTGCTCCGGCCGAGTAGGCCGCCGCGGGCGGGCCGCTCGGGGCGGTCGCGCTGAAAGACGGTGTGAAGGTGGTGGTCGGAACGTGGCTTGTCAGGACACTGGTTGTCGGAACGCTGATTGTCGGGACGCTGGAGGGAGTGAAGGTGGCGCCCGCGGCCTGACCATCGTCCGATTGGTGAGTGAGAACGTAATACAGCAGCACTGCGGCCGCGAGGACACCTAAGATCCCTGATCCGATCTTGATGTTTCTCGTTCTGTCGCCGATATTGATCTTGCTCTTGGTAACGCCATCGCCTATCGTCACCGCGGTCGATCCCTTGCCGCTTGCGACCGCTGTCTGTTGCTTACTCTCGTACCGTGCCTGCGTATCCGGCCTGACCTGTAGCCCTGCCACCTTCTGACTGAGAGTTTTGAGCAGCGCCTCCATATCTGCCTGGAAGCTTTCAGCGGTGACCTTGTGGGCCTCCAAACGACTGATGCTCCGCAGGCTCACGGGCAACAGCGACTCGTCCGGCATCGACGTTCCCGCGCCCAGCAACACCGGCAGGATCACTTTGCGCTCCCGCAGCGCGCTCGCGATCTCCAGCAGGACGCGATCGTCCCGGACGAGAAGCGGTCGCCCGTCGGCGCTCGCCCACTCCGGATCGATCAGTGCCACCACCGCGTCGCACTGCCGCGTGCGGTGGACGACGGCGTCCGGCGCGGCGGCGTCCGGGAACAGCGTCGTGGCCACGAGGCGCTGCTGGAGCACCTGCCCGACTGTCTGCCCGAGCCCGGAACGATCCCGTTCCCGGGCGCTCACAAGGATGTTCGTCATTCGTGGGCAGCGGCTTTCTTATCAGGGCCCGAACGGCCGATGCGCAGGGTGGAGTCGCTCACCGAACCCCCGATGGCCACCGCGATGCCGCTGCCGCTCGCGCGCACGTCCTGGCGGGCCACCGACGACGCCTGGCCCGGGTCGCCGGCGGGCCGCCGGTCGGCGGCGAGGGCGGGCAGGAACTCCGTCAGCATGCCGACCAGGGACCGCAGCCCGGTGTCGAAGCGGCTGTGCTCGATCCGGAGGAACTGCGTGCGGCCCAGTACGGCGATGCTCGCGGGCAGGTCCGATTCCCGGGGGAGCATCGTCGCGTCGCCGAGCAGCACCGGGATGACCCGGTTGCCGGCCGCGAGCGCGGTCTCGATCTCCAGGCGCACCCAGTCGCCGGGCCGGTCCAGCAGCCGCACGCCGCCGGCGTCGCGCAGGTCCGCCCAGCCCGGCCCCATCAGGACCAGCATCACTTCGCAGGCTGCGGCCTGCGTCTTCAGCACCTCGTCGAAGACGACGCCGGGATCGATCGACACCCCCGACTTGAACACCTGCTCGCGCCCCAGCGCGGCGACGAGTCCGTGGTGGAGGCGCTCCCTGGTCTGGCGCTCGTCCTTCTTGCGGAAGCACAGAAAGATCCTGGGCTTTGCCGGCTTCACATGCATCTCCTTCGGTGTGGTCAACCGGTGTGGGCGACCGGTCTGGTCAACGCGTGCGGATCGCCGCGTGGAGATCGGGGATCAGGTCCCTGACGGCGGAGCGGTGCCGATGGCGCCCGGCCTGGACGACCAGGCGGCTCAGGTCGGCGCGGATCGTGGCGGAGTCGACGCGCAGGACTGAGGGCAGGACACCGTGGATCAGCGTGCAGGCCTGGTCGGTTTCTCCCACCGCGGTCAAGGCGAGGGCTTCGCGCACCGCGAATCTGGCGTGCGTCCTGGTCGCGCGCAGGGAGTCTGTGGTCGAGGTGTTGGAGCCGAACGCCGCGAGCGCGTCCTCATGAGCGCCCAGATCGAACAGGCACGAGCCCAGCACATATGTCGAGGAGTCGGCGATGGTGTTGGGCCCCCACGATGCCCCGTGCGGGTAGGGAGTCGGGCCCCGGGCCAGCAGTTCCGCGGCCTCGTCCAGGGCCCGCAGGCACGCCGATCGGTCGCCGGCCAGCGCGTGCCCCTGCGCCTCACGGCGCTTGGCGAGCCCGATCACCCGCGCGGACACACCCGGTTGCGCGCCGCCCCGGCGGGCCAGCGAGATCGTGGCCTTCGCATCGCCGCGGTACAACGCCGCGAGCGCTGTGCGCTCCCAGCGGTAGCTGTGCATGTCGTTGTCGCCGCCCCGCGCGGCCCAGGCTTCGGCGGCCGACGTCCACAACTCGGCGATCTCGTCGGAGCCCGCCTCCTGGGCCATCCAGCCCGTGAACTCGGCATAGCGGGCCGCGAGCAGCCACAGCTCGGAAGCCGAGCCGCCGCCCAGCGTCGCGGCGGCGGATATCAGGCGCGCGCCCTGGGACAGTTCCAGCAGCACGTGGTGCGGCGCGGTCTTCTGGGCCGTCGCGCGCAGGCGCCGGAGAGTCCGATAGCCGTTGTGAATAAGCTCCGCCGGATCACAATGCCGCGCTATGCCGAGAGTGTCCTCGATCTCTCCCGGTCGTGTCGGCACTGGTATTACCCGCTGCGGGGAAACCCTTAGTTCGGCACGAAGAATCAATGTCCCGCGCGCTTCGAAGACCCGATCACAGGACGCCGCTAACGCAGCCGAAGGAAACTTCTTACCCGTCTCGAGATTGCCCAAGTGCGACCGCGAACAGCCGACCTTTCGTGCCAGCTGGGACAGGGACCATCCACGCTCCAGCCGAAGCCTCATCACCAGGATCCCGAAGTCATCGGAGTCGTCGCAGTCCTGATCGCCCAGGTCACGCGGCTGGTCGGAGGCGGTCGGGCCGCGCCTGTCGGCCGGGGGCGGGTGTGTCGGCAGATGCCTGAGATTGTCGTACCTTCTCTGGAGCTCCGCCGATGCTTCGCGCTTTCCCGTTTCGACATTACTCAAATGTCCGACGCTGTATCCGATGCGTTCGGCGGCTTCCTTCAAAGTGAGGTCCGCGGCCTGCCGGATTCCGCGCAGGCGTGGGCCGTCGCCCGGTCGGCCCGCCGCGGAAAGACTCACGCGGTCAGGCTATACGGGCCGTGAGATCAATCAATACTTTGCGGTGGTTATTCTGTCTTCCCGGCGGGCTTACCCCTAAGCCTGCGGCTCCGGTGGCTCCGCTGTCTCCGGCCGCATGCCGTGCCGCGCCATCAGCTCCATCTCCTGCTCGCGCGTCGGCGCGGAGTCCGGATCGGACCACAGCTCGTGGAGCTCCCGGAAGTAGCCGTCCATGGCCGGTGCGTGCACGATGAGGACGCCCGCCGGTTCGGTGCCCTCGTTGCCGAAACTGTGCATCACCCCGCCCGGGACCAGGACGAACGAGCCGGCGCCGCGGGTCGTGGTCTCCTCGTCCAGCGAGAACGTGACCTCGCCGCGCAGCACGTAGAAAGCCTCGTCCGCGCCGACGTGCACGTGGCGCGGCGGGCGGCGGCCGCCGGGCGGCAGGTCGCGTTCCATGAACGAGAACGAGCCGTGCGTCGTGGCCGCCAGGGCTTTGAACACCATCTCGCTGCCGCGGGCCCGCAGGTGGGTGCCTTCACCGGGGTCGAACACCTGAGCCGTCATCGGCTATCACAATACTCTGATTTCCGCTGGTCAGTTGACGCAGGGGACGCCGTCGACCGAGCCGGGGGTGTCGCCGGAGATGGTGCCTCCGTTCTGGCCGTTGCCCGAGGTGGCGGCCGAGGATGCCGGTGCCGTCGGCGACGCCGGTGCCGACCCCGTCGTGGTCGTGTTCGTGTTCGGGGCCGAAGACGCGGTCGTGGGCGTGGTCGCGTTGGCGATGGCCGAGCCCTTGTCGGTGCCGATGTAGACGACCACCGTTCCGGGCTTCACCGCCGTGCTGGCGGTGGCCGTGACGCCGCCGAGCTGGGTGGCGACGGCGGTGCCGGCGGCTGAGGCTCCGGTGCCGTACAGCACCGTGGTGTGGGCGCGGTTGGTGCGGCTGGTGCCGGCGACCGTGGCGGTCAGGCCGAGGCCGGACAGCGCGGTGGCCTCCTTGCCCGCCGCTCCGTTGGCGCCCGAGGCGTTCCAGACCGCGACGTCGCCGGTGACGTGGACGGCCGGCGTGGTCGGCGTGGTCTGCGGGGCCGGTGTCTGCGAGGCGCCGGAGCCGGATGCGGTCGGGCTCGGCGCCGGGGCGGTGGCGTCGCTGCCGGAGAAGGCGTTCTTGACGAACGCCTGCACGGCCGGGATGTCGATGCCGTTGCCCACCTCCTTGTTCTTGCCGATCTGCTTCCACTCCGAGTCGGTGACGATCGGCGCGGTGCGGAAGGAGGTGCCGCCGTCGGCGAGGTTCGAGGCGTTGGCGGCGAAGTCCAGCAGGTTCCAGCCGCTGTCGGTGATGACGTCCTTGCCGGCGGTGCTGATCAGGCTGTCCATCTTCGACAGGTCGCCCAGGATCCCGTCGTCCTTGAGCTTCTTCAGCACGGCGGTGATGTACGCCTGCTGGCGGTGCGTCCGGTCCAGGTCGCCGTTGGGCAGGTCCTCGCGCTCCCGCACGAACGCCAGCGCCTTGGTCGGCGTGGTGAGCGTGAACAGCCCGGCCGGGAAGTCCGCTCCGGAGTTCTGGTCCTTGGTCGGGCGCTTCAGGCACACCTGGACCGGCCCGACGTCGCCGGCGACGTCGTAGAAGCCCATCAGGTTCACCTCGGCGAAATGGTCGATCGGGATGTCGAGCAGCTGCTCCAGCGTCGCGATCTGGGCCTTGATCCCCGCCGCGTGCCCGATCTTGGCCAGCGCGTGCCGGTCGGCGGTGCCGGCGGACGAGGCCTTCTGGGTGGCGTAGAAGTAGGCGTTGCCGTACGCCTCCTTCACCTTCATGGTGCCCATCGAGTTGCCCGCGCCGTCCTGCGCGTCCACCCAGTCGTCCCGGGGGATCGACACCGCCGTGGGCGTGCCGCCGCCGGCCGGCACGTGCAGGATGATCTCGCTGTTGGCGTTCTGGCCGCCGAGCAGGTCCGAGGCGGAGCCGGCGTGCAGCTCGTCGTGCACCACGGCGTCGGGCAGCGGGTCGCCGTTCATCGCGTACCGGGAGTCCAGCCCGATGAGCAGGATGTTGACGGATTTGTCCAGGTGCTTCGGGGCGGGCTTGTTGTCCGACAGCTTCACGTGCGAGATGTCAGTGGTCTGCACAGAGCTGTTCAGCTTGGTGACGCCGTACCAGGCGACCCCGGACGTGGCCAGCGTCCCGGCGCCGGCCAGGGCGAAGACGGCCCGCGCGGCGACGACGCCGGGCGGGGTGCGGCGGGATGTGCCGCGGGGCCCGCCTCGGGGCGTGCCA
>JABFXP010000706.1 GCA_013361685.1 Catenulispora sp. | reverse complement strand
TGGAGGCCGACACCGGCGCCCGCTGTCTGGAGCTCTCGCCCCGGGCCGACGTGGTGACGCTCGATCTGCTGCTGCCGGTGCTCCCCGGCCCGGGCGCCGGCCCCGGCGGCCTGGACGTGCTGCGCCGCCTCAAGCGCGACCCGGCGCTCGGCGGCCCGCGGGTCGTCGTCGTCACCGCCGCGGCGCTCCCGGAGGACCGGCGGCGCGGGGAGTCGGCCGGCGCCGACGCGTACATCACCAAGCCCTTCGAACCGGGCGAGCTGGTGGACGCGGTGCGGGCGCTGTCGGCACCCGGCGGGCGCTGAGCCGGCGCCGCTCGCCGCCCGCGGCCCGGATATCGGGGAACGGTCACCCGCCTCGTCTGCCGTACCCTTGGCGGGTGACTCCCGAGCAGCTTTCCCAGGTCGTCCTCGAAACCGTGCACGCCGCCGTCGCCGACGGCGAGCTCACTCTGACCGCCGTCCCGGCCACCGTCACCGTCGAGCGACCGAAGAACCGCGACCACGGCGACTACGCCACCAACGTCGCCCTCCAGCTGACCAAGGCCGCCGGCATCCCGCCGCGCGCCGTGGCCGAGCTGCTCGCCGAGCGCCTGCGCCGCATCGACGGGATCGCGGGCGTGGACATCGCCGGACCCGGGTTCCTCAACCTGCGGCTGGCCGCCGGGGCGGCCGGCGAGCTCGCCGCGGACATCGTGGCGGCCGGCGCCGGCTACGGCCGCAGCCAGGCCTTCGCCGGACAGAACGTCAACCTGGAGTTCGTCTCGGCCAACCCCACCGGCCCGCTGCACCTGGGCCACACCCGCTGGGCCGCCGTCGGCGACGCCCTGGGCCGGCTGCTGGAAGCCGCCGGGGCCACCGTCACCCGCGAGTTCTACATCAACGACGCCGGCAACCAGATGAACAACTTCGGCCTGTCGCTGGCGCTGCGGGCGAACGGCCAGGAGGTGCCGGAGGGCCAGGGCCTGTATGAGGGTGCTTACATCAAGGACCTCGCGCAGGCGATCCTGGAGGAGCACCCGGTCCTGACCAGCCTGCCGGAGCAGGCACAGGTCGAGGCCTTCCGCACCGCCGGCTACAAGATGCAGCTCAAGCTCCAGCAGCAGTCGCTGGAGACCTTCCGGACCCGCTTCGACGTCTGGTTCTCGGAGAAGACGCTGCACGACTCCGGCGCCGTCGAGGGCGTCGCGGACCGCCTCGCCGAGCAGGGCCACGTCTTCGAGCAGGACGGCGCGGTCTGGCTGCGCACCACCGACTTCGGCGACGACAAGGACCGCGTCATCGTCCGCTCCAACGGCGAGCGCACCTACTTCTCCGCCGACTGCGCCTACTACCTGAACAAGCGCGACCGCGGCTTCTCGCCCTGCATCTACATGCTCGGCGCCGACCACCACGGCTACGTCGGCCGGCTCAAGGCGCTCGCCGCCTGCTCCGGCGACGATCCGGAGAAGGACATCGAGGTCCTGATCGGCCAGTTCGTGAAGATCGTCAAGGACGGCCAGGACGTGAAGCTGTCCAAGCGCGCCGGGAACATCGTGTCGCTGGACGACGTGATCGACCTGATCGGCGTCGACGCGGCCCGGTACGCGCTGGCGCGGTCCAGCGTGGACAACGAGCTGATCCTCGACGCGGACCTGCTGACCACCAGCGGCCCGGAGAACCCGGTCTGGTACGTCCAGTACGCGCACGCCCGCACTTGCGCGATCCAGCGCAACGCCGGAGAGCTCGGTTTCGACAAGGGAGTGCCCGAGGACTTCGACCCCAAGCTGCTCGCCCACCCGCGCGAGGAGGAACTGCTCGCCGCGCTCGCCGAGTTCCCGCGGGTCGTCGCCCAGGCAGCCGGTCTGCGTGAGGTCCACAAGGTCGCGCACTACCTCGAAGACCTGGCGAAGAAGTACCACGGCTGGCAGTCGGAGAAGAAGGACTGCCGCATCCTGCCGATCGGCGATGAGAAGCCGACCGAGCTGAACCGCGCCCGGCTGTGGCTGCTGGAGGCCACCCAGACCGTCCTGCGCAACGGCCTGGACCTGCTCGGCGTCTCGGCACCTGAGCGCATGTGACAAATCGGACCGGAAGTAGGGAACACTCTCGGTCCATGAGCAGAAGCGCGCACCCCGCCGGGCCCCGCTACGCCGACGTCCTCCCCGAGGGCGGCCCGGGCGCGGCCCCGGCCGATCTGAACCTGCTGGACGCCCGGGTCTGGCCGGGCGGGGCGGCGCGCGACACCGGCTCCGGCGCGCTCACGTTCGCCGGGGCCGACGTGCGCGAACTGGCGCGGGAGTTCGGCACTCCCGCTTATCTGATCGACGAGGACGACTGGCGCCGCCGGGCCCGGGCCTGGGTCGAGGCCTTCGGGGCGGACGCCGACGTCTTCTACGCGGGCAAGTCCTTCCTGTCGGTGGCGATCGCCAAGTGGGCCGCCGAGGAGGGCCTGCACCTGGACGTCTGCTCCGGCGGCGAGCTGGCCGTCGCGCTGCGCGCCGGCTTCCCGTCGGCGCGCCTGGGCTTCCACGGCAACAACAAGTCCGTCGCCGAGCTGGAGCGCGCGGTCGCCGCGGGGGTGGGCCGGATCATCGTCGACTCGCACGACGAGATAGAGCGCCTGGCCGCGATCGCCGCCGAGCACGGCGTCCGCCAGCGGGTCATGGTGCGGGTCACGGCCGGCGTCGAGGCGCACACTCACGAGTTCATCGCCACCGCGCACGAGGACCAGAAGTTCGGCTTCTCGCTGGCCGGCGGCGCGGCCGCCGAGGCGGTGACGCGCATCCTGAAGCATCCGGCGCAGCTGGACCTGATCGGCCTGCACTCGCACATCGGCAGTCAGATCTTCGACACCGCCGGCTTCGAGGTGGCGGCGCACCGGCTCATCGAGGCGCTGGCCGAGATCCGCCGCGAGCACGGTGTCGAGCTGCCGGAGCTGGACCTCGGCGGCGGCCTGGGCATCGCCTACACCGAGGCGGACGACCCGGCGCCGGTGGCCGAGACGGCGCGCCGGCTCAAGGAGATCGTGGCCCGCGAGTGCGACGCCGCCGGCCTGGCGCACCCGCGGCTGTCGGTCGAGCCGGGCCGGGCGATCTCCGGTCCGCCCGGGATCACCGTCTACGAGGTCGGCACGGTGAAGCCGCTGCCGGGTCTGCGCACCTACGTCTCGGTGGACGGCGGCATGTCGGACAACATCCGCACCGCGCTGTACGACGCCGACTACACGGTCCGCCTGGCCAACCGGGAGAGCGCCGCCGAGCCGATGCTGTCCCGGGTGGTCGGCAAGCACTGCGAGTCCGGCGACATCGTGGTCCGCGACGCGTGGCTGCCGGCCGACACCGCCCCCGGCGACCTGCTGGCGGTGGCCGCCACCGGCGCCTACTGCCGCTCCATGGCCAGCAACTACAACCACGTGCTCAAGCCGCCGGTGATCGCGGTCCGCGACGGCGCGGCCCGGGTGATCGTCCGCCGTGAGACCGAAGACGACCTACTGGGCCTTGACCTGGGATAGACGAGAAAACCTGTCCCATATCCCGGACGGCGTGTTGTCGAAGGGTGGGATTCGGCGAGACTGCTAGGACTGACTGTGCCGTACCCGCCGGTGTGTACGGCACCGACCGAGGCGATGGGGATCTGCGATGCGTACTGAGCCGCTGAGGGTGGCGCTGCTGGGCTGTGGAGTAGTCGGCTCGGAAGTCGCCCGCCTGATGACGGCGAACGCCACGGACCTCGCCGCCCGCGTCGGCGCCCCGCTGGAGCTGGCCGGCATCGCCGTGCGCCGGCCGAACCGGCAGCGCGAGATCGCCGGGATCGGCCCGGCCCTGTTCACCACCGACGCCGAGGCCCTGGTCAAACGGGACGACGTGGACCTGGTCGTGGAGGTCATCGGCGGCATCGAGCCGTCCCGCTCGCTGATCCTGGCCGCGCTGGAGTCCGGCAAGTCCGTGGTCTCGGCCAACAAGGCGCTGCTCGCCGAGGACGGCGCGGCCCTGTACCAGGCCGCCGAGCGGCACGGCGCCGACCTGTACTACGAGGCCGCGGTGGCCGGGGCCATCCCGCTGCTGCGGCCGCTGCGCGAGTCGCTGGTCGGCGACCGCGTGCGCCGGGTGCTGGGCATCGTCAACGGCACCACCAACTTCATCCTGGACCGGATGGACACCACCGGCGCCGGCTTCACCGAGGCGCTGGAGGAGGCCACCGCGCTGGGCTACGCCGAGGCCGACCCGACCGCCGACGTCGAGGGCTTCGACGCCGCCGCCAAGGCCGCGATCCTGGCCGGGCTGGCCTTCCACTCCCGGGTCACCGCCTCCGACGTCTACCGCGAGGGCATCACCGAGGTCACCGCCGCCGACATCGCCAGCGCGAAGGCGATGAACTCGGTGGTGAAGCTGCTGGCCATCTGCGAGGTGGACCAGGACTCCAAGAAGGTCTCGGCCCGGGTGCACCCGGCGATGATCCCGCGCAGCCACCCGCTGGCCGGGGTGCGCGAGGCCTATAACGCGGTGTTCATCGAGTCGGAGTCGGCCGGCCAGCTGATGTTCTACGGCCCCGGCGCCGGCGGCTCGCCGACCGCCTCGGCGGTGCTCGGCGACCTGGTCGCGGTGGCCCGCAACAAGGTGACCGGCCGGCGCGGCCCGGCCGAGTCGGCCTACGCCGGGCTGACCGTGCGCCCGGTCGGGGAGGCCCGCACCCGCTACCACATCAGCCTGGACGTCGACGACAAACCGGGCGTGCTGATGGCGGTGGCCGGCATCTTCGCCGAACAGGACGTCTCGATCGCCACCGTGCGCCAGTCCGGCCGCGGGCTGGACGCGCAGCTGGTGATCGTCACCCACCTGGCCCCGGACGCGGCGCTGACCGCGACCGTGGCCCGGCTGCGCGCGTTGGACATCGTGCGTGACGTCTCCAGCGTCATGCGTGTGGAATCAGACTGATCAGTCGGTCATCGTAAGGAAGGCACGGACATGGCTTGGCGTGGCGTCATCGAGGAGTACCGACAGTGGCTGCCGGTCGACGCCGGCACGCCCGTGGTCACGCTGGGCGAGGGCGGCACACCGCTGCTGTCCGCGCCGCGGCTGTCCGCGCTCACCGGGTGTGAGGTGTTCGTCAAGGTCGAGGGCATGAACCCGACCGGGTCCTTCAAGGACCGCGGCATGACCACCGCGATCTCGCTGGCCAAGCAGGCCGGGGCCGAGGCCGTGGTGTGCGCCTCCACCGGCAACACCAGCTCCTCGGCCGCCGCCTACGCCACCCGCGCCGGGCTGCGGCCGGTGGTGCTGGTGCCGGCCGGCAAGATCGCGCTGGGCAAGCTGGCCCAGGCGCTGGCGCACGGCGCCACCCAGCTGCCCGTGCACGGCAACTTCGACGACTGTCTGCGGCTGGCCCGGGAGCTGGCCGAGAAGTTCCCGGTGGCGCTGGTGAACTCGGTGAACCCGGTGCGGCTGCACGGCCAGAAGACCGCGGCCTTCGAGATCGTGGACGAACTCGGCGACGCCCCCGACGTGCACGCGCTGCCGGTCGGCAACGCCGGGAACATCTCCGCGTACTGGCTCGGTTATCAGGAGTACGCCAAGGAGGGCCCGGCCACCCGGACCCCGCGCATGTTCGGCTTCCAGGCCGCCGGCGCCGCGCCGATCGTGAACGGCGCGCCGGTGGACCACCCGGACACCATCGCCTCCGCCATCCGGATCGGCAACCCCGCCTCCTGGGACCTGGCCGTGGCCGCGCGCGAGGCCTCGGCCGGCGTCATCGAGGCGGTGACCGACGAGGAGATCCTCGCCGCGCACCGGGTGCTGTCCGCCGAGGAGGGCGTGTTCGTCGAGCCGGCCTCCGCCGCGGGCGTGGCCGGCGTGCTGAAGCTGGCCCGCCAGGGACGCCTGGAGTCCGGGCTGCGGATCGCCATCACGGTCACCGGGCACGGCCTGAAGGACCCGGACTGGGCGGTGAAGGCCGCCCCGCCGCTGCCGGACCCGGTCGTGGCCGAGGTGCAGGCGGTCGCCGAGGCTCTCAGCCTCACCTAAGGAAGGTTCTGATAGAGGTTGTCGTCGGGCCGGTCGTC
>JABFXP010000097.1 GCA_013361685.1 Catenulispora sp. | reverse complement strand
ATCCGGCGCCGCCGCCGTCGGTGCCGGTGCCGGTGTCGCCCGCGCTGTCGGCGGCGGCCAGCGCCGCGTCCTCGGCCGCGGCCAGTTCGGCCACCCGCTCCACGAGATCGACGGCCGGCACGGTCACGGTGTGCGGCTCCTCGCCGCTGGAGCGGACCGAACGGGGCGGGGTCAGGGCGGGGTCGATCCGGTGCAGCACCTCCGCGGCGACCGCCATGATCTCCGAGGGGGTGCGGTAGTTCACCGTCAGCTCCGCCAGCCGCCAGCGGTCCTGGACGTGCGGGGCCAGCATCTCGCCCCACGACGTCGCGCCGGCCGGGTCGCCGGTCTGCGCCACGTCGCCGACCAGGGTCATCGACCGGGCCGGGCAGCGGCGCATCAGCAGCCGCCAGGCCATCGGCGACAGCTCCTGGGCCTCGTCCACGATGACGTGCCCGAAGGTCCAGGTGCGGTCGGCCATCGCCCGCTCGGCCACGCTGCGGGCGTCCGCCTCCTCGTACCGCTCGGCCAGCATCTCGGCCGAGACCAGGTCCACGGCGGTGGTGATCTCCTCGCGCGGGTCCTCCAGGTCGATGGACCGCGAGCCCTCGGCGACTTCCAGCGCGCCCTGCGCATAGGCGATGCGCGCGCGCCGGGCGGCCTCGGCCCGCCGGGCGTCCTGCGCGGTGTTGACGTCGCCGAGCAGTTCCGCGGCCTCGTCCAGCAGCGGGATGTCGGCCGCCGACCAGCCGCCGGGGGTGCGCAGCAGCAGGTCGATCTCAGCGTCCGTCAACACCGGCGCGCTGCCGTCCGCGGAGTCTGCCGCGGAGCCGTCAACCGACTCGGGCAGGTCCCACGCATCGGCCGGGTCAGCCGCCTGACTCGCCTGGCCATCCCCGGTCGCCGCGGTCGCATCGCCCACCTCAGCCGCCTCGACCTGCGCGGTCACCCCCGACGCCTCCGCCACCGCCTCCCGCAGCAACTCCGGCGTCGCGAACAACTCGGCCAGCAGCCGCTGCGGCGTCAGCTGCGGCCACAACCAGTCCAGTGCCTCCTGCACGCTCGGCTCCTCGGTCAGCGCCTCGGCGATCCGGCTCCGGTCCTCCCGCCCCAGGAACACCCCGTCGGCCATGTCCGCCGGCTCCTCGCCGAGTTCGGCGGCGATCAGGTTCACCAGCGCCAGCGTCTCCTGCCGGTGCGGATCGTCGTTCAGCCGGTCCACCACCTGCCCGGCCAGCGCGTCGATGATGTAGTCGGCGAACGCCTTGCGGCCGAAGTTCGGCAGCCGGTGCGCACTGCGCCCCGCCTCCCGCGCCGCGAGGCAGGTCTCGCGCTCCAGCCGGTACTTCACGCCCTCGTACACCACCTCGAGCGCGTCCTCCGGCACCCGCTGCCGGGCCCGCACCGCGCCGGCGATCACGTCCGCCAGCACCGCGCGGCCCTTGATCTCCGCCACCTCCGGCTCGTCGACGCGGGAGGCCCGCACACCCGGGAACAACTCGCCGACCGTGGACAGCACCGCGCTGGTCTCGCCGAGCGCCGGCAGCACGTGGGAGACGTAGCGCAGGAACGTCGGGTTCGGGCCCACGATCAGCACGCCGCGCTTCACCAGGCGTTCGCGGTAGGTGTAGAGCAGGTACGCGGCCCGGTGCAGCGCCACCGCGGTCTTGCCGGTGCCGGGGCCGCCCTGGACCACCAGCATCCCGCGCAGCTCGGAGCGGATCGCGTGGTCCTGCTCGGCCTGGATGGTCTCCACCACGTCGCGCATCCGCCCGGTGCGGCCGGCGGTCAGGGCGGCCAGCAGCGCGCCCTCGCCGACCAGACCGGCGCCGCCGTCGGCGGCCGCGTCCAGGTCCAGCACGTCGTCGTCGAGCCCGACGACGGTCCGGAAGCGGGTGCGGATGCTGCGCCGCAGCCGCACGCCCTGCGGCGCGGCGGAGGTGGCGACGTAGAACGCCCGGGCCGCCGGCGCCCGCCAGTCCAGCAGCAGCGGCTCGAAGTCGCCGTCGTCGTCCATGATGCCGATCCGGCCGATGTAGCGGCGCTCGCCGTCGGCCAGGTCCAGACGGCCGAAGCAGAGCCCTTCCTCGGCGGCGTCCAGCTGCGCCAGGCGGCCGGCGCCGGCGGTGGCGAAGTTGTCGCGCTCGGTGCGGTTCTGCTGCGTGCCGCCCCGGTCGGTCCGCAACACCCCGGCGAGCTGGTCGGCGGCGTGCGCCCGCAGGGTGTCGAGACGCTCGTACAAGAGGTCCAGGTGCTGCTGTTCATGGGAGATTTGAGATTTGGCGCTGATCTCTTCCCTACCCCTTGACAAAACGCCTCCCGATGTTCTAGATTCGGGGCATAACCATCAGGTGGTTATATCTGTGTGCCCGAAATCTCTACGATAGCAGACGCTACCGCAGGGACTTCGGGCATCGGCGTTTCATCGCCCGGGCGCAGCTCTCCACCACCCGAGCCCAGTCTTCCATCGCCGGGCGCACTCCGCCGGTCGGCTCCAGCCGGTCCCCCAGGTTCGGCCGGCCCGCCGGCTTCGATCAGCCGACCGCCACCAGCTTCTCCACCTCGGCCAGACCTTCGGCCTCGGCCTCGCTGTGCACGTTCCGGGTCCGCAGCGCGATCACCGCCGCGCAGGCCACCGCGATCGCGCAGGCCGTCAGCGCCCAGGACAGCCCGGAGGTGAAGGCCGCGGGCTGCGCGACGCCGTGCTTCAGCTGGTGCTCCAGCCGCGCGGTGGAGATCGCCGAGAAGATCGCCAGCCCCAGTGCCCCGCCGACCTGCTGTGAGGCGTTCAGCAGCGCCGCGGCCACCCCGGCCTTGTCGGCCGGCACGCCGGCGTTGGCCGCCGTGGAGATCGCCACGAACATGAAGCCCAGGCCGACCGCCATGACCACCATCCCGGGCAGCAGGCCGGTGGTGAACGAGCCGTCCACCTTCAGCCGGGAGAGCAGGAAGATGCCGGTCGCGGCGACCATCAGCCCGACCACGGCCACCGGCCGGGTCCCCACCTTGGCCACCAGCTTCGGCGCGATGCCCGCGCCGATCCCGACCGCGCCGGTGATCGGCAGGTAGGCCAGACCGGTGCGGATCGGCGAGTAGCCCAGGACGTTCTGCATGTAGAGCGTCAGGAAGAAGAACATGGAGATGAAGCCCGCGACGCCGACCAGCTGCGTGACGTCGGCGGCGGCCAGACCGCGGATCCGGAAGACCGACAGCGGCAGCAGCGGGTCGCGGTGGACGCGCTCGTTGAGCACGAACACCAGCAGCAGCACGCCGGCCCCGGCGAGCTCCAGCACCGTCCGGGCCGAGCCCCAGCCCTCGTCCGGCGCCTTGACCAGGGCGTAGACCAGCAGCAGCATCCCGGCTGTGGCCAGGAACGCGCCGATCACGTCCAGTCCCTTGAACGGCCGCCGGTCCTCGCGGTCGAACAGCCGGTACGCGCCGAGGAGGATCACCACGCACACCGGCGGGTTCACGAACATCACCCAGCGCCAGCCCGGGCCGTCGGTCAGCAGGCCGCCGGCCAGCACCCCGACCGCCGAGGCCAGCCCGGCGACCGCGCCCCACGCGCCGAACGCCTTGGTACGGTCCGACCCCTCCCGGAACGTGGTGGTGAGCAGCGACAACGCGGCGGGCATCATCAAGGCGGCCCCGACGCCCTGCGCCAGCCGCGCCCCGACCAGCAGCCCGGCGGTGCCGGCGAAGCCGCCGGCCAGCGAGGAGATCGCGAACACGACGGTCCCGGTGACCAGCACCCGCCGCCGCCCGAACAGGTCGGCGAACCGGCCGCCGAGCAGCATGAAGCCGCCATAGGTGAGCAGGTATCCGCTGGGCACCCACTGCAGACCCTGGGTGCTGAAGTCGAGATCATGGCGGATGGAGGGCAGAGCCACGTTCACGATGGAGGCATCGACCAAGTCCAGGAAGGCGACGCCGCACAGGAGGAGCAAGATGAGCTTCCCCCGGGCGGTTGATAGGAAAGACGCAGACACGTCAGACCCCCTCTTGTACGCTTAGTTTGAGTTCCGTACGATACGAAGAAGGTATCATATGAGTCCCGTATCATCCACCGACGCCGCGGCGTCACGGTCCAGGCGTCAGGCCATGAACCGGATCACCGGCACCGTTCGCGAGATGGGCGTGGTGATGACGGTTCTCAATCTGCGCGCCGGCGAACAAGTGGGCCTGCGCGACGTGGAGATGAAGGCCCTCGACGTGCTGATGCGCGACGGCGCCATGAGCGCCAAGGGCCTGGGCCAGCGCCTGGGCATGCACCCGGCGACCATGACCGGCATCCTCGACAAGCTCGAGAACGGCGGCTGGGTCACCCGCGAACGCGACCCCGAGGACCGCCGCGTGGTGCTGATCCAGCCGGTCCGCGAACGCGTCGGCGAGATCGTCCGCCTGTTCGCGGGCATGGCGAGCCTGGCCACCGACATGCTGGAGAAGTACGACACCGACCAGCTGGCGACCATCGAGGACTTCCTGACCAACGTCGTGACGATGGTGAAGGAAGCATCGACCGCGTGGGAGGAGTGAGCACGCCGAGGACACCCAGCGCCGGCCCCACCAGCGCCCCAGTCCGCGCCTAGCTCACTTCTGGTCCACACTTCCGCCACCGCGCCTGGCGGTCGCCGCGCCCCGGCCACGCACCGTGGGCGAGGTCCTTGAAGAGGCCCTCGCCCACGGTGCCGGCCGACGGTGTCGGCTCACTCCATCGACGGATACCGGTAGTCCGTCGGCGCCACGAAGGTCTCCTTGATGGACCGCGCCGACGTCCACCGCAGCAGGTTCTGCGCCGAGCCGGCCTTGTCGTTGGTGCCGGAGGCCTTCGACCCGCCGAACGGCTGCTGGCCGACCACCGCACCGGTCGGCTTGTCGTTGACGTAGAAGTTGCCCGCCGCGAATCGCAGGACGCTCATCGCCTCGACGACCGCCGCGCGGTCCTGGGCGATGATCGAGCCGGTCAGCGCGTAGCGGGTCACCCCCTCGACCCCGTGCAGCACCCGGTCGTAGTCGGAGTCGTCGTACACGTACACCGACAGCAGCGGGCCGAAGTACTCGACCGAGAAGATCTCGTGGCCGGGGTTCGAGCACACCATCACCGTCGGCCGCACGAAGTAGCCGACCGAGTCGTCGGCGGTGCCGCCGGCGACGATCCGGATCGTGTCGTCGGTGTGCGCGAGGTCCAGGACCCGGCGGTGCTTGGCGAACGCGCGGTCGTCGATCACGGCGCCCAGGAAGGTGCTCAGGTCCGTGACGTCGCCCATGCTCAGGCCGTCGACCTCGGCCGCGAACTCCTCCCGCAGCCCGGAATCCCACAGCGACCGCGGGATGTAGGCGCGCGAGGCCGCCGAGCACTTCTGGCCCTGATACTCGAAGGCGCCCCTGGTCAGCGCGGTCTTCAGCACCGCCCGGTCGGCGCTGGGGTGCGCCAGGACGAAGTCCTTGCCGCCGGTCTCCCCCACGATCCGCGGATAGGCGTGGTAGGCCGCGATGTTCTCGCCGACCGTCCGCCACAGGTGCTGGAACGTCTTCGTGGACCCGGTGAAGTGGATCCCGGCCAGGTGCGGATCGGCGAGCACCACCTCGGAGACCGCCAGCCCGTCGCCCGGCAGCATGTTGATCACCCCGGGCGGCAGCCCGGCCGCCTCCAGCAGCCGCATCGTGAAGTGCGCCGCCAGCTGCTGCGTCGGCGACGGCTTCCAGATCACCGTGTTGCCCATCAGGACCGGCGCGGTCGGGAGGTTCCCGGCGATCGCCGTGAAGTTGAACGGGGTGATCGCGTAGACGAACCCGTCCAGCGGCCGGTGGTCGGTCCGGTTCCACACGCCGGGGGCGTTCTCCGGCGGCTGGTCGGCCAGGATCTGCCGGGCGAAGTGCACGTTGAAGCGCCAGAAGTCGATCAGCTCGCAGGCGCTGTCGATCTCCGCCTGCACCACGGTCTTGGACTGCCCGAGCATGGTCGCGGCGTTCAAGGTGGCGCGCCACGGGCCGGCCAGCAGGTCGGCGGCCCGCAGCAGGATCGCCGCCCGGTCGTCGAAGGACAGGGCCCGCCACCCCGGCGCCGCCTCCCGGGCCGCGGCGACCGCGGCGCGCGCGTCGTCCTGCGTGGCGTTGTGCAGCGTGCCGAGCACCGCCTTGTGGTTGTGCGGCTGCACCACGTCGAACGGCGCGCCGCCCCCGGGCCGCTGGTGGCCGCCGATGGTCGCGGTCAGGTCGTGGCGCAGCCCGCCGAGCTCGGCCAGCTTCGCGGTCAGGGCGACGCGGTCGGGACTGCCGGGCGGGTACGCGAGGACCGGTTCGTTGTGCGGGACGGGGACGTTCGTGACGCCGGTGACGGGAAAATTCGCGGCCATGGTCTCGGCAGACTCCTCTCAGGCCCGTGCCCGGGTTATCCGCATCCCATCCTGACGCGGACCGGCCCGCCACACCATTGCGCCGATCGAAGGAGCCACACGAGCCGGTTCGGAGCCCGGTCGGTCCGCGACGGCCGCGTCAGTCCCCGGCGGCCGCGTCAGTCTCGGTAGTCGGGTCAGTCCCGGCGGCGAGCTCGTCGATCAGGGCGACCGCCTCGGCCAGGGTGGCCGCGATCGGCGCCCGGGTGGCCCGCAGCGACGCCGCGGCGGCGAACCCGCCGGAGTAGAGGATCACGCGCGCGCCGACACTCGCCGCGGCGGCGGCGTCATCCGGGGAGTCCCCGATCAGCACCACCCGGGCCGGGTCCACCCGCAGCCGGCCCAGGTGGTCCGCCAGGTGCTCGGCCTTGCGGGCCGGCCGGGGCGGCCGGGTGCCCTGCACGAGGGCGAAGTGGTGCGAGATCCCGTGGTGCCGGACCACCGGCACCAGCTTGTCGTCGTGGTACATCGACAGCAGCGACTGCGAACGTCCGCGGCCGGCCCAGTCCCGGAACAGGTCCGGCAGGCCGTCCGACAGACGGGCCTGCCGCTCGTAGGCGACGTAGTAGTCGTGGAAGGTCATGTCCATCGCCTCCCACTGCTCGTCCGTCGGCTCGTACCCGAGGATGTCGGCGTAGAAGGCGCGGATCGGCATCTTGATCTGCGTGCGGTACTGGTCGGCGGTTATCGGCGGCAGGCCGTGGGCGGCGAACGAGTCGTTGGTCGACCGCAGGATGATCTCGAAGTCGTTCAGGACGGTGCCGTTCCAGTCCCAGACGAGGTGCAGCGGCTCTTGATCCTTCGGCGCGGTCACCTGAAAAGGCTATCCGGACCCGCCAGCGACTTTCACCCGAGGAGATCGGGCAGCTCCTGGGTGGCGTACCAGAGCAGCTCGTGGTCGTCGATGCCGTCCACCGTGAACGCCGCGTCCTCGTCCCCGGCCCGGGCCGCCCCGAGCAGCACCACCGCCAAGGCCACCTCGTCGAGCACCGCCGGGTCGTCGACGTGCAGCGACGCCACCCAGGACAGCGGCACGTCGACGGTCACGCGGACCAGGCCCGGCTCGGCGCCGTCGTGGACCGGCACCGCCTGCGCGTCGGGCACCTCGGCGGCGACCACCACCCGGCGGCGGGGCGCGTCGGGGACGTCGGCCAGCAGCCGCAGCGACGCCCGCGCGGCGTCGGTCATCGCGGCGTACTCCAGTTCCTCGGCGTCCCCCTCGGTGTACCACTCGCGCAGCGCCGGGGTGACCGCGTACGCCGTCAGCGGCGCGGGGCTGAGCCGGCCCGTCTTGTGGAGTTCGGCGAGCGCTGACAAGGTCGCGGGAAGGTAGACGCGCATTGCGCCATTATCCCCTGGCCGGCGTGCGATCCCGCGCCTGGCGGTCCGCCCCGCGCGAGGCGGCCGGCCGGGTGGGGCTCAGGCTGCGTCGCCGGTCCGGCTCAGGCGACGGCGCGCTGGGCGGCGACCTGCGCCCGGGTCGTCTTGAACGCGGTCTCCAGGACGAGCGGGCGGCGTCCGCCGTCCATCATGTTCAGGCCTATGGCGCGGACGTCCTCGGCCGTGGGGCAGAACACCACGACCCGGGTGCCGTCGGCGCGGACCCGCTGCACCTCGGCCAGCATCCGCCGGGTCACCGCCCAGCGGAAGCGGCGCACGGCGCGCTCCAGGACGCTGCGCGGCGGCCCGTCGAAGCCGCGGACGGCCACCGGCGCCAGCACGTAGAGCTCGTCGAGGGCCGGCTCGCCGATCTCCTGGAAGCTGCGCTTGGCGGCCACGTCCACGTTCGTGGCCGACCACATGCCGCCGTCGACGTAGCGGCGGCCCTCGATGACCACCGGCGCGAACCAGCCGGGGATCGCGCAGGACGCGGTCACCGCCTCGGACAGCGTGGTGCGGGGCGCGCGGGGGCTGCCGAAGGTGGCGCGACGGCCGGTGGCGAAGTCCAGCGCGACCACCCGGACCGCCTTGTGCGGGGACCAGAAGGCGCCGTCGTGGGGCAGGGCGCCGACCAGCTCGCCGACGCCGAGCAGCGAGCCGCGCCCCGGCGGCAGCGCGGCGGCCATCACCGCGGTCGGCGGCACCGAGCGGGGGTGCCGCGCCGAGCGGGCCAGCAGATGCCCCGAGCCCAGGCGCAGGCGCGGCCGCTCCGGGTGCGCGCCGCCGGCCGCGGTGGCGTAGTCGAACTCCACCCCGGCCAGCGGACCGCCGGAGATGCGGCCGGTGAGCTGGTGCTCGAGCAGGTCCGCCGGGGAGGCGCCGGCTCCGATCAGGGCCGCGACCACCGCCCCGGCCGACGTGCCGACCAGCATCTCGGCCTCGCGCGGATCCCAGGCCAGGGTCTCGCACAGCACGTTCAGCGCGCCGGTCATCCAGGCCGCGCCCAGCATTCCGCCGCCACCCAGCACCAGGCCCCGGCGCACCGTCGTGGAAGCCATCGCGTCACTCCCCTTGCGGATGATCCGTCGGATCGACTCTAACGGGGGAACGCGGCGCAGGAGTGGTCGACCGGGGCAGTCGAAAGGCAGCCGAATGTCTGATGCGCAGCGATTCTTGCGGGAATACCGTGACAGCAAAGGGCCGTTCGTGTCACGGGAGGGTGGTGCCCATGGCTGAGAAGCACGGGCGCACGGAGCCGGTCCCCGAAGACCGGCTCGCGGTGTGGCCTTTCGCGGCGCTGGTGCTGGCCGCCGCCGTGACCCTGTTCGGGTACGCGGCGACCGACGCGCCGCCGGCGTGGCTCACCCGCACGGTGATCGTGATCGTCGGTGCCGTGCCCTCCGGCGGCCACGCGGTGCACATCGGGCTGGCGCTCCTGCTCCTGGCGCGCGGACTGCATGTGCGGCGGCTGATGGCGCTGTACCTGACCGCCGCGGCGGTGCTGTGGTCGGCGTTGATGTCGCTGCTCACCTGGGACCAGCCGTGGCGGCTGCTGCCGATGGCCGCGTTCGCGTTCGCGCTGTGGGGCGCGCGGCACCGGTTCGGCGCGCTGCCGGACCCGGCGCGGCTGCGCACCGCGTTCCACCTGTTCACGGGGCTGGTGGTGGTGGCCTTCGTGGTCGGCGGCGGCGGGCTGTTCCTGCAACGCGGGCGGCTGAGCGAGTCGCTGACGCCGGCCGGGCTGGGCCGGGAGCTGTTCGACGGCCTCACGGCGAATCCGGGGCCGATGACGCTCCAGGGCCGCTCGTGGTTCATCCACGGGCTGACGCTGCTGGGCGGGATCACGCTGCTGGCGGTGCTGGCCTGTGTGCTGGCGTCCGCGCCCGCCCCGGCGCCGGGCACCGAAGCCGAGCGGGAGCGGGTGCGGCGGCTGGTGCAGCACCCTGATTCCGACACGCTGGCGCCGTTCGCGCTGCGGCACGACAAGTCCTACGTCTTCTCCCCCGACGGCCGCGCCGCGCTCGGCTACCGGGTGTTCCTGGGCACCGCCGTGGTCGGCGGCGACCCGTTCGGCGCCGCCGACGCGCAGGAGGCGGCGGCCGAGGCGTTCCTCGCGCTGTGCCGGCGGCGCGGCTGGCGGCCGACGGTGCTGGGCGCGCGCGAGGAGCTGCTGCCGATGTGGCGGGAGCACGGACTGCACGGCATCGGCATCGGCGACGAGGTCATGGTGGACGTGGCCGGGTTCTCCCTGCAGGGCCGGTCGATCCGCAACGTCCGCCAGGCCGTGCGCCGCACCCACAAGGCCGGGATCACCACCCGCGTGCTGCGCGAAACCGCGCTGGACCAGGAGGCGGCCGACCAGCTGCTGGCCATCCACCAGCGCTGGCTGAAGGGCCACGCCGAGCACGGCTTCGCCATGAACCTGGACGCCATCACCTCGGCCCGGCACCCGGACGCGCTGCTGATCGTGGCCTACGACCCCGACGGCCGGGCGGTGGGCTTCCAGCGCTACCACCCGGTCGGCACCAACCGCCCCGAGGGCACCCCCACCGCGCTGTCCCTGGACGTGATGCCCCGCGACCCCGCCGGGCCCAACGGCGTGAACGAACGGCTGATCGTCGACCTGATCGCCTGGGCCCACCAGCGCGGTATCGCCGACATCTCCCTGAACTTCGCGGCCTTCCGGCCCATCATGGACGCCGGGGCTCGCCGCACGCCCCTGGAACGCCTGGCCTACCGCGCCATCCACCTGCTCGACCCCTGGATCATGCTCGAGTCGCTGTACCGCTTCAACGCCAAGTTCCGCCCCGGCTGGCAGCCCCGCTCGGTGCTGTTCCGCAGCTGGGGCGAGGTCGGCTGGCTCGCCGCCGCCGCACTGGCGATGGAGTTCTCGCTGCCGCTGGACCGGCACCGCGTGGCGCCGGCCGGGGCCCGGATGCCCGGCCTGGGGCGTCGGCACGGGCACGGCGAAGTGCACGACACGCTCGGGGATGAGGACGCGGTCGGCGGGGCGGTGCGGCGGTAAAAGACAGGCGCGGACGCGAGCGCTGACCGAGCCGGTGGTGGCCGGGCTTCAGGTCCGGCCGAATTGTCTGGTCCGGCCAGGGTCCTGACATGGCCAGCCGGTTCGTCGCCGACCGGCAAGCGGCGGTTCGGCCTGTACGCCAACAAGTCCGGCCCTGGCACGCGCAGCATCAGCGCTGTACCCGCGTCGGCTCTATCCCGCCTGAAGCGCAGTGCACTGCCAGCGGGCGTTTTCCGACCGGTCGAAGCGCAGCGCCACCACCCTGGTCCGACCGCCGTCGCGCACCAGGGCCAGGGCCTCGATGCCGGTGCCGCTCTCGGACAGGCGGACCGACTTCAGGGTGGCGCCACGGCTGAAGCGGGGCAGTCGCAGCTTGCCGCGGACTTCGGGGACGGCCCAGGCCGCCGCCTGCCCCGGCGCGCGGCGGCCGACCAGGACCTCCACCAGCACCCCCACCAGGGCCCTGACATCGCCGTAGTCCTTGCGCGGCGGATCCGGTCTGCGCGGTCGCGGCGGGAGGCCGGTCTCGGGAACGAGGACCGCGGGTCGGAGGGGCGGCGGGTCCGGCCGTTTCAGGCGCGACATGGCGCGGGCCACCGCACCGACCGGCGGGTCCGCCAGCGGGGTCGGGTAGGCGGTCACCTCGCCGGCCCGGACCACCGACACCAACAGTCCCGGGCGGGGTTCGCGGCCGCTGCCGGCCAGCGGGCGCCACACCTGGGCGTACTCGGGTGAGCCGGCGTCCACCAGCCACGGCACCGGCTCGCCTTCGGGGTCGGTTTCGGTGCCCGGTTCTTCCGGGTCTGTGCGAGGCGGGTCTTCGACCTCGAACTCGGCCACTGCGTCCAGCCACACCGCGATGCCGGAGAAGTCTGGCCTGTTATCACGGTGCCAGCGGGTGCCGACCGTCGCCGTGCCGACCGCCCGAACCGATCGCACCGGTGCCACGCGACCGCCTCCCCTGCTGGAACTTACCGAGATCTCAGCAGATCACAGGGCACAGCGAAACGGCTGACCTTCCGGGGGAAGATCAGCCGTTCGGCTCAGTGCTTCTTCAGTTCAGTGCTTCTTCAGTGCGGTACGCCGTCGGCGCGGGATCGCAGCGTCCTGGGACGGTCAGCGCTTCTTGCGCTTGCCCGACGAGCGCCGGCGCGGCGTCTCGTCCTGCACCGCGTCGGCCGCCGGCGGGGCGTCGTCGCCGCGGTAGTCCGCGTACGACTCCACCCGCTGCACCACGCCGCCCTCGCCGTCCACCGTCGGGGCGGTGTAGCTCAGGTGGTCCGGACGGCGCGGGGCGTCCAGGCCCTTGGCGTGCAGGTGCGGCGTGCCGCCGGGGACTGCGTCCTGGACGCCGCCCTGAACGGCCCCCAGGGCATCGGCCGTCGCCGCCGCCTGGGCCTGCGCCTGCGGGTCCTGGTTCACCGCCTCGACCTCGACCTTGAGGTTGAACAGGTAGCCGACGGACTCCTCCTTGATGGCGTCCATCATCGCCTGGAACATCGCGTAGCCCTCGCGCTGGTACTCCACCAGCGGGTCGCGCTGCGCCATGGCCCGCAGGCCGATGCCCTCCTGCAGGTAGTCCATCTCGTACAGGTGCTCGCGCCACTTGCGGTCCAGCACCGAGAGCACCACGCGGCGCTCCAGCTCGCGGGTGACCTGCTCGCCGAGCTGGGCCTCGCGGGCGTCGTAGCCGGCGCGGATGTCCGCGGTCAGCTCCTCGACCAGCACTTCGCGGGTGACCTTGTCCCGGCCGCCGGCGGCGTCCTCGATCTCCTCCACCGACACCGACAGCGGGTACAGCGTCTCCAGCGCGGTCCAGAGCTTGTCCAGGTCCCATTCCTCGGAGTAGCCCTCGGCGGTGGCGGCGTCGACGTAGCCGGCGATGGTGTCGTCCATCATCAGCCGCACCTGGTCCTCCAGGTCCGCGCCGTCCAGCACCTTGCGGCGCTCTTCGTAGACCACCAGGCGCTGGCGGTTCAGCACCTCGTCGTACTTCAGGACGTTCTTGCGGATCTCGAAGTTCTGCTGCTCGATCTGGGTCTGCGCCGAGGCGATGGCCCGGGTCACCATCTTGTGCTCGATCGGCACGTCCTTGGGCACGTTGGCCATCGACAGCACGCGCTCGACCATGCCGGCCTTGAACATCCGCATCAGGTCGTCGCCCAGCGACAGGTAGAAGCGGGTCTCGCCGGGGTCGCCCTGGCGGCCGGCGCGACCGCGCAGCTGGTTGTCGATGCGGCGGGACTCGTGCCGCTCGGTGCCGAGCACGTACAGGCCGCCGAGGTCCTGGACCTCGTCGTGCTCGGCCTTGACCTTGCGCTTGGCCTTCTCCAGCGCGTCCGGCAGCGCGGCGACCCACTCCTCCGGAGTGTTCTCCGGGTCCAGGCCGCGCTGGAGCAGCTCGGCGTTCGCCAGGTCGTCGGGGTTGCCGCCGAGCTGGATGTCGGTACCGCGGCCGGCCATGTTGGTGGCCACGGTGACCGCGCCCTTGCGGCCGGCCTGGGCGACGATCGCCGCCTCGCGCTCGTGGTACTTGGCGTTCAGCACCTCGTGCGGGATGCCGCGCTTGCGCAGCATCGTGGAGAGGTACTCGGACTTCTCCACCGAGGTGGTGCCGACCAGCACCGGCTGGCCGCTGGCGCTGCGCTCGGCGATGTCCTCGACCACCGCCTCGAACTTCGCCTCCTCCGAGACGTAGATCAGGTCCTGCTGGTCCTTGCGGATCAGCGGCTTGTTCGTCGGGATCGGCACCACGCCCAGCTTGTAGATCTGCTGGAACTCCGCGGCCTCGGTCATCGCGGTACCGGTCATGCCGGCCAGCTTGTCGTAGAGCCGGAAGTAGTTCTGCAGCGTGATCGTGGCCAGGGTCTGGTTCTCGTCCTTGATCTCGACGTTCTCCTTGGCCTCGATGGCCTGGTGCATGCCCTCGTTGTAGCGGCGGCCGGCCAGGATGCGGCCGGTGTGCTCGTCGACGATCATGACCTCGCCGTTCATCACGACGTAGTCCTTGTCCTTCTTGAACAGCTCCTTGGCCTTGATGGCGTTGTTCAGGTAGCCGACCAGCGGGGTGTTCACGGACTCGTAGAGGTTGTCGATGCCGAGCAGGTCCTCGACCCGCTCCACGCCGCGCTCCAGGATGCCGACGGTGCGCTTCTTCTCGTCCACCTCGTAGTCGACGTCGACGGCCAGCCGCGCCACGATCTTGGAGAAGTCGGTGTACCACTTGGTGGCCTGGTCCGCCGGGCCGGAGATGATCAGCGGGGTCCGGGCCTCGTCGATGAGGATCGAGTCGACCTCGTCGACGCAGGCGTAGAAGTGGCCGCGCTGCACCATCTCGTCGCGCGACCACGCCATGTTGTCGCGCAGGTAGTCGAAGCCGAACTCGTTGTTGGTGCCGTAGGTGATGTCGCAGTTGTACTGCTCGCGGCGCTCGGCCGGGGTCATGTTGGCCAGGATCACGCCGACCTGCAGGCCCAGGAACCGGTGCACCCGGCCCATCCACGAGGAGTCGCGCTCGGCGAGGTAGTCGTTGGTGGTGACGATGTGCACGCCCTGGCCGGCCAGCGCGTTGAGGTAGGCCGGCAGGGTGCCGACCAGGGTCTTGCCCTCGCCGGTGCGCATCTCGGCGATGTTGCCCAGGTGCAGCGCCGCGCCGCCCATCAGCTGCACCTTGTAGTGCCGCTGGCCCAGCGTGCGCTTGGCGGCCTCGCGGACCACCGCGAACGCCTCGGGCATCAGGTCGTCCAGCGTCTCGCCGTCCTCCAGGCGGGCGCGGAACTCGTCGGTCTGAGCGCGCAGTTCGGCGTCGCTCATCTGGACGTAGTCCTCCTCGATCTCCTCCACGAGGTCGGCGACGGCCTCCAGGCGGCGCAGGATCTTACCCTCACCGGCCCGCAAGACCTTGTCGAACAGACGCGCCACGGCAGACAACTCCTCGATTACGGATCTGAGCCCGGTTGAAATCCTGGCAGGCAGGGGTCGGCGCCCCGCCTTTTCCAACATGTTATGCGACGGGCTGCACTCCAAGGGAAGAGCGCGCCGTAATGATCATCGGCCTATTCCCTGGAGCCGCCCGGCACCACTCCCCTACGGTGGGGCGATGGACGTACCGGAAACGCGCGAGCGCCCCACCCCGGTTCCCGGACCAGGCCCGTACCCGGCCGCTCCGCCCCTGCCCCGGGGGCCTTTGGAGACCGAGCGGCTGGTGTTGCGGCCCTGGCAGGAAGAAGACATACCCGCCGTCCACCAGATCTGCCAAGACCCCGACATCCAGCGCTGGACCACTATCCCCACTCCTTATGAGGTGGGCGACGCCGAATGGTTCGTGCGTGAGTTCACTCCGAAGGGGTTCGCGGACGGTGACGAGGCGACGTTCGCGGCGGTGGTGAAAGCGACCGGACAGATCGCGGGAGCGATAGGGATCGGCGGAATCGCCAAGCACACCGAGGGACGCGGGGTGCGGACGGCCGAGATCGGCTATTGGGCGAATCCGGAGACGCGGGGGCGCGGCTACGTCACGGAAGCTGTTCGCGAGGTCGTCCGGTGGGGGTTCGAGGAACTCCGGCTGGAACGCGTGACCTGGCAGGCGTTCGAGGGCAACACGGCTTCGCGGCGGGTGGTGGAGAAGGTCGGGTTCACGGTCGTCGGACTACAACGCGGGTCGCATGAGCATCGCGGGCGGCGCGTGGACATGTGGCTGGCGGACGTGCTGCCTGGGGAGTTGCGGTAGCGCATCGGCCACGGGCGGCCGGAAGCAGCCCGGGACCGGCGGGCGGGACTCGGGCCCTGGAACGGCCGCTCCGCCCCGCAGGACTTGTCAGTGCCGGCCGCTAGCGTGGCTTGTGTGACGTCAGCACCACTCCACCGCACCGAGCTGTCCGCCGACGAGGCCCGTCGCCTGGCCCTGCACGCGCAGGGGCTGATCGGCGCGCCGGACCGCCGGAACGGGGTGGCGGGCCTGCTGAACGGCCTCGGGGCGGTGCAACTGGACACCATCAGTGTGCTGGCCCGGTCCCACGAGCTGGTGCCGTACGCCCGCCTCGGCGCGATCGGCCGCGAGGCGGTCGAGAAGGCGTACTGGAACCACGACGCGCACGGCGCTTCCACCTTCGAGTACTGGGCCCACGCGGCCTGCATCCTGCCGGTCGGGGAATGGCCGACGTTCGCCTACCGCCGCGCGGCCTACCGCGCCCGGGAGAACGGCGGCTGGGGCATGCCGACGACGTCCGAGACCACGGCGACGGTGCTCGCCAAGCTGCGGGACGAGGGGCCGCTCACCACGGCGGACTTCGGCGGAGCCCGCAAGAGCGCCGAGTGGTGGGATTGGTCGGACACCAAGATCGCGGTTGAGAAGCTGCTCGCCACCGGCGACGTGGTGTGCGTGGAGCGCCGCGGCTGGCGCCGGGTCTACGACCTGCCCGAACGCGCGCTCCCGAAGCCGGTCCTGGACGCCCCGGAGCCGACGCCGGAGGAAGCCCACATCCGGCTGCTGGCGCTGGCCGGCGCCCGCCTCGGCGTCGGCACGATAGGCGACCTGGCCGACTACTACCGCCTCAAGATCCCCGAGGCGAAGCCGCTGATGGACCGCACCGGCCTGGTCCCGGTCACGGTGCGGGGCTGGAGCCAGCCCGCGTGGGCCGATCCGGCCGCGCTGGACCTGCTGGCCGCCGGCGGGCCGCGCGGCCGGCACCGCACCACCCTGCTGTCGCCGTTCGACTCCCTGATCTGGGAACGCGACCGCATGGAGCGCATCTTCGGCATGGTCCACCGGATCGAGGCCTACACGCCCGCGGCCAAACGCGTCCACGGCTACTTCGCGATGCCCCTGCTCGCCGGCGGCAAGCTGCTGGGCCGCGTGGATCCCAAGCGCGAGGGAAAGACGCTCGTCGCCAAGAAGGTGTCCCTGGACACGCCGAGCGCCGCGCAGCCCATGGCCGACGCCCTGCGGGAGGCCGCGACCTGGGTCGGCTGCGACTCCGTGGTGGTCGAGCAGGTGACGTCGGGCGGCGCCGGGGAGGCGGCGCTGCGGGTCGCGCTGGCCTGACCATCGGCCGCTGCCGCAGGCCGTCGGGCGCGGGGGGACATCGGGCGGCGCGCCCAGGAAGCGGCGTTGCGCGTCGCACCGGCCTAACCGCCGGACCCTGCCGCAGGCGGCCGGACCCCGGCCTCATACCCAGGCTCGGACACGAGCCCGAACCACCGCGGGCCCCTCACCGCCACAGCGGCTCCGGCGGATCCCCGAACCACTCGGTGAGCACCGCCGCGTCGTCCGTCCGCAGCCCGCCGCGCCAGTCGACCAGCGTCAGCCCCCGCGCCCGCGCCAGCTCCGCGAACGCCGTCGCGATCTGCGGCCCGGCGACGCCGGTGCGGTGCACGCCGGCCACCGTGACCCGGCTCGCCGGGTCGACCAGGCCGTAGACGTGCACGCCGTCGGCGACGGACAGGGCGTAGCCGCCCTGGACCAGGCCCTGCCCCTCGATGGCGACCGGGCGGACGAAGTGGGTGGTGGTGCCCAGGCCCGCGGCCAGGTCCTCGACGGTCAGGGTGACGCCTTCGAGGGGTTCGGCGGGTTCGGTGCGGACGTGGATCTCGGAGAAGCCGGGCCCGGCGCGGAACTCGGTCTGGACCCGGTGGATCGCCGCGAGGTTGGCCGCGACCGCGGCGGCGGCGAACGGGCCGACCAGTTCCACGTCGCGCCACAGGTCGTCCTTGACCAGCAGCACCGAGCGGCCGTCCAGCGGCGCGGCGATGGCGGGCAGCCGCTCGCTGATGCTGGACATGCTGAAGTGGATGCCGCGGGCCGGAAACATCTGGGTCTTGACATCCTCGGCGCGGCGCAGGGTGAGTTCCAGCTCGCCGATCAGTTCATATTCCTCACGGAACGCGGGTTCGGCGCGGACCACCCGCCACACCTCGCCGGCCGCCTCCAGCAGCTGGGTCCCGTCGAACGCCGGGGGCAGGTCCTGCGAGGGCATCACCGTGCGCGCGATCACCCCGCCGTCCGCGGCGTCTCGCAGCGTCACGGATATGTCCATGGCCTGAACCTTCCCTACCCCGCCGGCCCCCGGTCCCGGCCCGGCTTCGCCCGGCCTGTGGACCGAGGTTGCGTAGGGGCCCAGCGCCCACTCGTCGCGATGTCAAACCCCGCCCCGGCGTCCAGGTCAGGGCCGGACCGTTGGATCTTCAGGTGATCTCGAGCAGCTTCTCGCGCACCGCGTAGACCACCGCTTCCATCCTCGAGTGCAGTTGCAGCTTCTCCAGGATGTTGCGGACGTGGTTCTTCACCGTGTTCTCGGTGATGTAGAGCTCTTTCGCGATCTCGCGGTTGTTGCGCCCGGTCGCGACCAGCTTCAGGACTTCCATCTCCCGGTCGGTGAGCTTCGGCACGGCGGCCGGGACCGGGGCCGGGGGTGCCTCGGCGCCGCGGGCCAGGGCCGCGAATCCGGTCAGCAGCTTGGCCGCCATCGACGGGGTGACCTGGGATTCGCCGCGCTGCACGGCGCGCAGGGCGTCGGGGATGGTGTGCGGGAGCACGCTCTTGAGCAGGTAGCCGGACGCGCCGCTCTTGACCGCCTCGTAGAGGTCTGCCTCCTCGTCGCTGGAGGTCAGCATGATGACTTTGGCGCTGGGCACCGAGCGTTTGATCGCGGCACACGCCGCCAGACCGTCGGTGTCGGGCATGCGGACGTCCAGGATCACCACGTCCGGGGCCAGTTCCTCAGCCTTGACCACGGCCTCGGCGCCGTCCGAGGCCTCGCCGACCACCTCGATGTCGTCCTCGGTGTCGAGCACGACGGCCAGGCCTCGGCGCAGGAGCGTGTGGTCGTCGGCTATGAGGACTCTTATGGCTTCCGACACAGGACCATGATGACACCTCACAACGACACATGGCATTACCCGTGAGGGTGAGTACCGGCCCGAGAACGCCCTCGGGACCGGCCGGAGCCGGTCCCGAGGGGAGTAGTCGGCAGATCAGCGTCCTCCGAACGCGGTGGATCAAGGTCCTTCCGTCACGCGGGAAATCCACAGAGAATGCCGGAGAATCCTCAGCGTCGCGCGCCGGCCATCCGATCCGAGGGCGAGCTCGCCGCGGCACTGCGCACCTCGCCGTCCATCAGGTCCGGCTCAGTGGGCGCCTCACCGGGCTCCAGCCGGATCACGCCGTAGTCGTAGGCGTGGCGGCGGTAGACGACGGCGGGCAGGCCGGAGTCCTTGTCCACGTACAGATAGAAGTCGTGGCCGACGAGCTCCATCTCGTACAACGCCTGGTCCAGCGTCATCGGGGCGGCCGAGTGCGTCTTCTCGCGCACCACCATCGGGCCGTCGCCGTTGGCCGGCCGGCCGACCGCGTACGGTCGCAGGTCCACCTCCGGGTTGTCGCTGGTCGCGCCGTCGGCGGTGAGCAGCGGCTCGGTGCCCGGCGGCAGGTCCGCCATGGCCGGCAGATGCTTGATCGACTCGGCGATCGCCTTGCGGTTACGGTGGATCTTCCGCCGGTCCTTGGCCTTGCGGATCTGCGTCTGGAGCTTGGCCGTGGCCAGGTCGAGCGCCGAATACGGATCGCCCGCGGTGGCCTCGGCCCGGATCACCGGCCCGGGGCAGTCCAAGGTCAGCTCGATGCGGTCCTTCTGCTCGGCCAGCCGGGGATTCTTCTCCTCCCCCAGCACCACGGTGAGGCTGATGGCCTTGCCATCCATCTCCTGCACCTTGGCCAGCTTCTCCATCACGTGCCGGCGGAACCGGTCTGTCACCTCGTGATGGCGGCTCTTGACGACGATGTCCACGCGCGTTCTCCAATCTCGCGTCCAGATCTGCTGCCGCCGGCTCTGAAGTCCTGCGGCGTCGGCGTCGGGAGATGGTTGTGACCAGCGGCGCCTCCGGGGGGTCGATCGGAGTACTGCTCTTGTGGATCTCCAACGTACGCCTCGGACGGATCGTGCCCGACGGTTGGAGTTGAAGAAGTCACAGCCGATGCGGGAACCGACGGAAGTCATCGGGGAGACGGCTGGGACCGAAGAAGTCGAAGAGGTCGAAGAGGTCATCGGGAAGACGTGGCCGCCGGAAGACGGCGGTCCGCCTCACAGGAGGCCGGATATGTGCGGGATCTTACGCATTACGCCTGCTCACTCGTCGTGCGTCAGTGCCTATGGGTGAAAGCTAGCCCTGCTGAGGCCCGGACGGAAGATGCGAAGGGTGGCGTTGGACCATTCGAGTGATCGAAAAGGCGTTCAGCCCTGGTTCGGGACCCCTTACGGCGTGATTCGCCCGATGTTCACATGGTGGACGGCTCCCCGCCACACACTATCGAATTTCCCTAATCGACAACTCGCCTGGGTGTCCTAGCGAATATCCATGGCCGCCGGGAGCGGGCTCTCGCGGACCCGGGTGGCGGCGACGGTCGCGGCGCCGAGGACGGGCACCCCGGCGGCGCGCAGGGCCCGGGCGGCCTCGGCGAGGCTGGCACCGCTGGTGGTGATGTCGTCGACGACGACCACGGCGCCGGCCGGAACCGCGCGCCGG
>JABFXP010000878.1 GCA_013361685.1 Catenulispora sp. | reverse complement strand
TCAGCATCAGCGGCCTGAGTCTGGCGGCCAGTGCGGCGGCGCACCGCCCGGGGAGCCTTCCGACCCGCCTCCCCAGCACCGCCGACTGCGCCCGCGCCGCCATCGGCATCGGCATCGGCATCGGCATCAGTGGCCTGGGTCTGGCGGCCGGCGCCGCGGCGCGACGACCAGGAAGCCTTCCGACCCGCCGCCCCGGCGCCGCCGACCGCGACCACGTCAACCGCGACTTCGGCCTCGGCATCACCGGCCCGAACGCTGCCCGCCTCACCGCCACCCGCGCCCCGGCCCCGGGCATCAGCCCTCGGGTTCACCACCGCACCGGCAGCGATTCGGGCCCGCGTACCGTCAGACCGATCTTCCACGGAACCTCCTGCGCGGGTACGGCCAGCGCCAAATCGGGAAACGCCTCGAGCAGCGCGGCGAGGGCCACCTGCAACTCCAGGCGGGCCAGGTGCGCACCCAGGCACACGTGCGGGCCGTGACCGAAGGCGAGGTGCGGATTGTGGGCGCGGCGGAAGTCGAGCACCTCCGGGTCGCGGAAGACGGCCGGGTCGTGGTTGGCCGAGGGCAGTGATGCGAACACCGCCTCGCCGCGGCGGATCGGGACGCCGGCGATCTCCAGGTCCTCCATGGCGATCCGGGCGTGGCTGGCGCCCAGACCCGCCATCGCGTACCGCAGCATCTCCTCGACCGCCGCGGGGATCAGCTCTCTGTGTTCCCGCAGTGCGCGCAGCTCGTCGGGGTGGGTGAGCAGCAGGAAGGTCATGTTCCCGATCGAGTTCGCGACGTTCTCGAAGCCGGCGCCGAGCAGGGTGCCGCACAGCGTGATCAGCTCCTCCTCGCTGAGCCGGTCGTCGACGTCCCGCGCGGAGACCAGGACCCCGATCAGGTCTCCGGTCGGGTTCTCCCGCCGCTGGTCGATGAGGTCGTAAAGGTAGTCCCCCAGTTCCTCGACGGCGGCGCCGACCTGTTCGCGGGTGTAAGCGGTCGACGACAGCAGTACGCGGGCCAGGCTGCTGAACCGGTCCCGGTCCGCGTAGGGCACGCCGAGCAGGCCGCAGATCACCTTGATCGGCAGCAGGAGTGCGAACTCCGCGATGAGGTCGGCGGGTGGTCCGGCCGCGGTCAGCGCGGCGATCAGCTCACCGGCGGTCTGCTGGATCTGCGGGCGCAGTTCCTGGACTCTCGGGGCGGCGAACTCGGCCGCGACCAGCCTGCGGATCCTGGTGTGCTCCGGCGGGTCCAGGATCGCCATCGCGCTGCCGCCGGCCGGTTCGACGGTCAGCCGGGGCATCTCGCCCTGCGAGGCCGCCCGGCTGAAGCGGCGGTCGTTGAGCAGCCGCCGGTTGTCCTCGTATCCGGACACGAACCAGCCCTCGCCGCCGTACGGCAACCGGATCCGCGAGACCGGTTCGGACTCGCGCAGCACGGCGAACAGGGGCTCGATCTCCAGCCCCACCGGCTCGGCGAACGGGAACCTCCTGGCCTCGGACCTCGTCACCGCACCGATCCCCTTCGCATCGCCGGCTCACGCCGACCAGCGGGCGCCGACCGGGCAGTCGTCCTCGGGCAAGGCCTCGGCGGTGCCGCAGACCTCGTGGGGTCCTGCCAGACACCGCCGAGGCCCGCTAATACCTCGTTCTCCGGCAGCTCATTCTCCGAGCCGCCGGATCACGACTCCGAACGGGACTTGCGGACCTTGAAGCTCACCGTGGCGAGGTGTCCGACTTCCAGGGACCCGAGATTGCGCATGAAATCCTCCGATCGTGGGGCTTACGGGTACCGGCGGCTGGTTGTCAGGTGCCGCCTTTTTTGGGAAGAGTAAGCACTGTTCTCCGGTATGAACACCCCCTATCTTCGAACCCGTATGAACTTTCCCTCGCCGCTGGAGCGTGCCTATGGTCGAGCTGGACGTGGTCGAGTCGCTGTTGGGCGTGCCCCCGGGATTCCCGCCGTGGCGGATCGCCGACGCGGCCAACCGGGCACGGATCCTGCCCACCTGGCTGTCGTCGCTGGTGGCCCGGGGCACGCCGCTGACGCCGGCCGCCGCCGAGTATCTGGACCGGGTGCGGGTCCGCGTGGACACGCTGCACAGCGTCGGCCGCGAGCTGCGTGCCGCCCACGGCGTCCGGGTGATCAAGGGTGAGCAGATCGCCGCCCGGTACCCTGACGGGCTGCTGCGCAACTCCGGGGACACCGACATCGTCGCGCCGGATCAGGGTGCTGTCTGGCGCTGCGTCCTGGACCTGCGGGCACGCTATGGCGCCGTGGCCCAGAGCATCAGCCTGCTGCGAACCGACGAGGCCACGCACATCGTGGTGGCGATGAAGTGGCCGGCGCCGGAACCGTTCCTGGACAAGCCCATGGGGGCGGACGTCGCCACCTGCGCGTTCTGCGGCGACCTCGACGGCACCGTGCCGATCCGCGCCGTCCCGCCGCCCGACGACGACCTGTGCTCGCTGTTCGCGGTGGCCGAGGAGCGCTTCCAACGGCGTTTCAGCCGCAAGGACATGCTCGATCTCGCCGTCCTCGCCGAGGTGCTGACCGAGCGGTTCGGTGCGGAGCTGTCCGAAGTCGTGCTCGACGCGTCCGGTCGGCTGTGTCTGGCTCCGGAGCTGCGCCGGTTGATCCGCAAGACCACCGGATGGATCGACCTGCCGGCCGGGTGGCTGGACCTCGCCGACCGGCTGGGCCCGATCGCCGAGCAGGAAAAGGCCGCGCGCAAGTCCGGGGACCGCAAGCCGGCGCAGATGCTGTACGGGTTCCCGCTCGACACGGTGCCGTCGCCGGACCCGGAGCTGCGCCTGCACCGCTTCGCGTTCGGCGAGATCGCCCGGACGCCGATCGGGAACTGCCTGCTGCTGCCCGAGCCGGAACTGTCCGAGGAGTTGTACGAAGCCGCGATGGCCGAGGCGGAACGTCTGGGGTGATCAGGACGCGGCCCGGCTCACTCCTCGGCTGTGAGCCGGGCCAGGAAGAGCACCGAGCGCACTTGCTGTTCCACCTGGATCTCGATGGGGAGCCAGCGGGTGGGGACGTCGGCCGCCAGCTCGCCGCACCATCGGGTGATGAGCCGGCCGAGGGTCGTCCGCAGGCCCTCGTCCGAGGTCGCGCGGCGCATCATGGCCGCGGATCGGAGAGGCCAGCGATAGGTGGAAGTCAGCAGGCTGGTATAGCTGGCCATGGACAGGGAGGTCGTCGTGGGGGCGATGCGTTCGAGTTCTTCGGCAACCGGGATGCAGACCTGCAAATGGAACACCGAGCCGCGATAGAGCTCGTCCAGCGGGTCACCCGGCGAGGTCACCGATGTGATCGCCTCCTGGAGCATGAGAGCCCGTTCGCGCAGGTACTCCGCGACGCGGAGCAGCGCCCGATCCGGCTCGCCGACCTCGGCGGTGTTCGCGAACTGCGGGCTGGTCCGCTGCGGCACCTCCACGACGCTCGTCATCCCGCCGTACTCCAACGGCGCGTTCCAGGTGGACAGCCGCGGGTCCTCGGCGTCCGCGTCGAAGCGCTCCTTGGCGTTCGCCGGCGGGATCACGAAGACGCCGGCGGCGGCCTGGTTCCAGTAGAACGTGTCGTAGGGCGCGACGTCGACTGGTATCTCCAAGGCCGCCGCGGAGGCGAGGAAGGCGTCGGCGAACCCTGGAACGTCGCGGGTCAGCTGGGCGAAGGTCCCGCCGATGTCGAGGTTGTGCAGCGTGCACTGGAGCCGGGGACGCGTCTGGCCGACGACGCCGACCACCGCCGAGCTCTCCGGCAGCAGGTGCCCGATGGACGGCGCCCATTCGGGCTGCGACTCGATCGACGGCCGGTAGTAGCCCGCCAGATAGTCCTCGAAGCTTTGGTCCGCGCGGGCGTCCCGGCACAGCCGTGCCCCGTCCGGATCGATGCAGGGCACCAGATGCCACACCGTTCCGGCGGCCAGCGCGTCAGGGTCCTTCAACAGCCGGCACGCGAGTTCGATCACGCTGATCCGGCCGATCGGCTCGTCCGCGTGGGCGCCGGCCACGACGAGCACGCTCCGGTCCCCCGCGCCGATCGAGAGCATGACCAGCGGATCGCCGGCCCGGGAGAGCCCGATCGTCTCGACGGTGCAGTGCCGCGGGTGAAGACTGGCGAGTTGCTTCACCGCGTCGGTGATCTCCATGACCGTGGGGTATCGCAACCCCTTGGCCACGGCGTCGCCGAACAAGCGGCCGCTCATCATGGTGTTCATGATTCTTTATTAGCAGTCGCCCGGCGTCGAGGGAATGTCAGCCCATTGACCCGATCGGCGCGGGCGATCCGCGCGGCGGTCGCAGAAGTCAGACGGCGACCCTCGGCTCGGCCGCGCTCACGTAGTGCGCGGCGACCTGATCGGCGTGCGGACTCAGCAGACCGCACAGCTCCTCCGCTGCGGCCTTGAGCAGGGGGCCGTCGTCGGCGGCACGGAGCGTCTCCAACAGAAAGGCGACGTTCGCCGAGTCCTCGGTGACGCGCGTGCGGTGGGCGTCGCGGTGGTTCCAATGGCGGGTCAGGACACTGTCGGCGTCGATATAGATGATCTCGCCGGGGTTCGGGTGTTCGACGGTGTCCGGTTCGCCGAGGGGAGTGAACTCTTCGGCGCCGTCGGCGGGCCGGATCTCCACGTCGCCGACGACCCGGTCCAGATCGAAGGCGCCGGCGGGCAGACCGTGGCGGACGGACACCACGTTGTAGGAGTCGACCGCCGGGTTGATGCGCGGCAGCTCGCCCTTCTTGGCCAGGCGGCGGCCGAGCGCGTCGACGCTGGGGCGGACGCGCCGCGGGTTGGTGCCGAAGGAGCGGTACGCCGCGTGCCAGGCCTGGATCCGCGGGTCCGTCTCGTCAGCGGGCTGCCACCCTCCAGCGGCGAGCTGCTGTTCCAGCTCGGCGACGGCGGCCGCGGTCTGCGGCCAGGCTTCGTGGCCGCGCAGCCCCGTGCCGACGATCACGGCGATGCGGGTGTCGGGGAAGGCGGCGGCGACGGCGGAGGCGAGGTGGAAGGCGGGCATGGCTACACCTCTAGCAGATCGGAGGTTCGGCACGCCAAGCCCCGTCACTCTTCTGGTCGCGACCCCTCATTCGGCCCGGGGCACCGCGGTCGCGTCGCGCATCTCCCGATGGGTCGCGAGAGCGATGAGCAGCAAGAAGGCGAGCACGAACATCTGGAGCACGATGTTGGTGACGTCGATGTGGGACGTCCGGTGGAGCTGGTCCAAAGGGGTGGGGTGGGGACCGGCCTTGAACGCGCTCTGCGCCGCGCCGGAGCCGACCGTGGGGATCAGGTAGAGGCGGCCGGCGAAGCGGACGGCCCGGTTGCGGTCGATGGCGGCGGCGAGGGTGTCGCGTTTGCGGCGACGGTGAACGGAGGACAGCGCCACCAGGAACAGGATCAGCATGATGATGGTGACGACCCAGGCGAAGACCACCAGGCCGTCGGCGTCATGGGCCTGGGCTATCACGTCGGCCGCTCCCGGACGGCCGGTCAGGTCGAACTTGCCGTTCACGACAGGGGTGTCGGCGGGCACTTGGACCAGTATGGAATGGACGACAGAGATGCGGTTGGCGCTGGCGTAGGTGAGGAACAGGCGCGCGCCGATGCTCAGCACGGCCAGCAGGCGCAGCGCCGAGGCGGCCTCGTAGCCGCCGTCCCGGATCAGCGCGACCGGAGAGGGTTCGATGCGGGGCACGCGGTTCGTCAGATAGCTGTTGTCAGACATCGTGGGTTCTCCGGTGGCCGGGCGCTCGTCAGCGGCCCGTCGCGGCGGCTTGGGCGTGGTCGAGGAACAGTTTCGGGTCGTTGACCTGTGCGCCGGCGGCGCTGACGTAGTCCTCCAGCGCGGTCCAGCTCGGGGTTCCGGTGGGCAGCCAGTCGGCGCTGGGCAGCGCGTCGAGGAAGGGTTTGAGCAGCGTGTCCTGGCTCTCGGCGGCGACGCCGGAACGGGTGACCGGCAGGGTGCCGGCGTGGTCGGCGATCAGCTTCTGGTACTTGGGCTGCAGCAGGAAGGCCACGAACTTGGCGATCGCCGCCTTGTTCTCGGGGTGGGCGCGGGAGGCGATGAGTTCGTCGACGGTGCCCAGGGTGTAGCTCGTGGTGCCGTAGCGGCCGGCCATGTGCGCGGTGCCGAACGCGGTGCCGACGGTCCCGGCCCGGGTCTGCGCGATGAGCCCCGGATCGGCCACGACCATGCCCAGGTCGCCTTCGGCGAAGTCCAGCTTCACCCCCCTCTCACCCGCCTCGTAGGTGCTGAACTCGCTCAGACCCGGCTTGATCAGGGTGTCCTGGAGCCAGCGGAGCGTGTCGACGTTCGCCGCCTGGTTCACGGTGTACGTGGTCTTGGCGGCGTTCATGAGGCCGCCGCCGTTCCCCTTGGTCCACAGCTGGAGGGTGGTGAGCGTGTCGGGGGTGCCCATCGGCAGGCCGATACCGGTCTTGCCCACGGCGTTGATTTTGGCGGCATCCGTCGCGATGTCGTTCCACGTCGCCGGCGGCTTGGCGATGTGGGCCTGGGCGAAGATCTGCGTGTTGTAGAAGAGTTCGAGTGCTGATGCGGTGACCGGTATGCCGATCTTCTTGGTCTTCCCGTTGGCGTCGGCCGTGCTCGCCGCGTAGGCGAAGTAAGGAAGCACATCGTTGCCGGCCGGTGCGATCTCGTCAGCGGCGTAGTAAGAGTTGAGGTTGTCCCCGGCGAACGCCGAGACGGGCAGGCCGATCATGAGATCAGCCTGTTCTGCTATGGCCCTTTCGCCCACCAGGGCACCGCTTGATTGCTCATCGACATCCACGGTGATGTCGGGATTCGCCGCGTGGAAGTCGGCCGTCACGGTGTCCCACACCGTCTCGGCGCCGTTCGCGGCATAGCTCGGTGCCACCAGTTTGAGCGTCAGCCCGCTGCTGCTCGGGGTGGTGGCCGCAGACGGCGTCGGGGTGGGTATCACCGGTGTGAAGCTGGGCAACGGCGCTTGAAAGTTCTGTGAAGGAACGACCGGCGTCGGCGACGGCGCCGCCGCCGGCGTCTGCCCTCCGCCCCCGAAGGCCACCCTCAGCGCGGGCCACGTCGCCGCCACTGCCAACACCAGTACAACCACCACGGCGACGGCCTCGTTCAGCCGCACCGTCATCTCGCGGTCCGCGAACGCCTGTCCACGGCCCGGATCTTCCCCGCCTCTGGAAAACACTCGCGGCAGCCTACCCTTACCCCCACCCCTGCCCTTCCCGTGACGGCGACCCTTAGGCCGAACACGGCGGCGACGACGTCTTGACAGCACAACAGGTCTAGTCCAATGTGCGTGCTAGCCGCAGCTCCGGAGCAGCAGGCATCCGCCCACTCGCCATTTCGTGCTGCCTGGAGGATGTTCATGACCTTGAATCTCAGTGCCCGAAGACGACAGCTGGTCGCCGTCGGCGGCGCCTTCGTGCTCGCGGCCGCCGCCGCGGGACTGGCGACGGTCGCCTCGGCCGCACCCTCCGTCGCCGACTCCACCAACCTGCTGGCCAATCCCGGATTCGAGGCCGGGAACCTCTCGGGGTGGACGTGCGACGCCGGCACCGGAGCGGTCGCCACCTCGCCGGTGCACGCCGGCAGCTACTCGCTCGCCGGGACGCCCGCGGGGCAGTCCGACGCGCAGTGCACGCAGACCGTGTCCGTCCAGCCGAACACGGCGTACACCTACTCCGCGTACGTCGAAGGCTCCTACGTCTACATCGGCGTCACCGGCGGCACCTCGACGTGGACGCCGTCGGCGACCAGCTGGCAGCAGTTGTCGGTGACGTTCACGACCGGCGCGAGTCAGACCTCTGCGCAGGTCTTCGTCCACGGCTGGTACGGCCAGCCCGCGTATCACGCCGACGATCTGGCGCTGGCGGGGCCGGCCGGGCCGACGCCGCCGACCAGCGACTCGCCGACGTCGGTGCCGACCACGCCGAGCACCCATCCCACGACGCCGAGCACGACCCCGACGACGACGCCGACCACGCCGAGCACGACCCCGACCACCACGCCGACCACGCCGCCGACCACCCCCAGCAGCTCGCCGCCCGGCGGCAGCACCTGCCCGACCAAGCCGCGGCCGGCCGGCAAGGTGATCCAGGGCTACTGGGAGAACTGGGACGGCGCGCTCAACGGCGTGCACCCGGGCATGGGCTGGATCCCGATCAACGACCCGCGGATCCAGCAGCACGGCTACAACGTCATCAACGCCGCGTTCCCGGTCATCCTGTCGGACGGCACCGCCGAGTGGCAGGACGGCATGGACACCAACGTCAAGGTCGACACGCCGGCCGACTACTGCGCGGCGAAGGCCGCCGGGGCGACCATCCTGATGTCGATCGGCGGCGCGGCCGCCGGCATCGACCTCAACTCCAGCGCCACCGCCGACAAGTTCGTCTCGACGATCGTGCCGATCCTGAAGCAGTACAACTTCGACGGCATCGACATCGACATCGAGACCGGGCTCTCCGGCAGCGGCAGCATCGGCACGCTGTCCACGTCGCAGGCGAACCTCGAGCGCATCATCGACGGCGTGCTCGCGCAGATGCCCGCCGGCTTCGGCCTGACCATGGCGCCGGAGACCGCCTACGTGACCGGCGGCAGCGTCACCTACGGCTCGATCTGGGGCGCGTACCTGCCGATCATCAAGAAGTACATGGACAACGGCCGGCTGTGGTGGCTGAACATGCAGTACTACAACGGCAGCATGTACGGCTGCTCCGGCGACTCCTACGAGGCGGCCACCGTCCAGGGCTTCCAGGTCCAGACCAACTGCCTGAACACCGGCCTGGTCATCCAGGGCACCACGATCCGGGTGCCGTACGACCACCAGGTGCCGGGCCTGCCCGCGCAGCCGGGCGCCGGCGGCGGCTACATGGACCCCTCACTGGTGTCGCAGGCGTGGAACAGCGTCGGCGGGCAGACCAAGGGCCTGATGACGTGGTCCATCAACTGGGACGGGTCGAAGGGCTGGACCTTCGGAGACAACGTCAGGGGTCTGGAAGGCCGCTGACCCGCGCCCGGAGCCGTGCCGTCGGCCACCGCGTCCTCTCCGACGCCGGCGGCCGACGGCACGGTGTCTCAAAGGTGCCGCCGGGAACCGTCTGACCAGCCGGGTAATGAATCCCTAAACATTTCGCAAGCTCGCCGGTCGCATCATGGCGGCCAGGACTGCCCGTTCCCGGAAACCGAAAACCAGGGAGGCACAGCACCCATGACCCGATCCCGGCAAGCGCGCACCGCCGCCGCCACGTTGACGTTCGCCGCCGCGCTCTGCACCGTGGTGCTCGCCCCGGGGGTGGCGAGCGCGGCGACAGCTCCCGAATACGGCCTCAGCGTCCATACCGCCAGTCCCCAGGGCATCGAAGGGTCCGGCAAGGGCGCGGCTTCCAACGCCGTCGTCTCACCTCAGGGTGTCGGGGGCACCGGGAAGCACGCGCCCCTCGGAGTCGCCGATCCCCAGGGCATCCAGGGCACCGGCAAGTAAGGGCTCGAAGCCACCCGCTCCTGTTGGTTGGCCACGGCCTCCCGGCCGGCCCCGCCGCCGGCCGGGAGGCGGGCCCCGTTTGGTCCGGCCGCCGGTGTTAAGAGCTTCACCCCGCCGGTGAGGCACGGCAGCCAGCGCCTAAGCCGCCGGCTTCCGCGCCCGCACGGCCAACACCGTCGGCGTCGGCTCCCCACCCTCGGCAAACCGCTCGATGACGAACCCCGCCCCCACCACCATGTTCAGCAGCCCCGCCAGCGGCCAATGCTGCGCCCCCACCTTGTTCCGGACTCCGGCATCCGTCCAGGACTGCTTCGTCCAGTGCCCGTCCAGGTAACCCGGCCCGATGACCACGGCATCCGGATCGCTGCGATCGGAGAAGCCCCCGCAGAAGCAGGGGTGGACCCCCACGTGCGCCAGGATCCCGCCCGGCCGCAGAACCCGGAACGCCTCGGCCAGCACGGCCTTGTAGCCCGGCATGTCAGTGTGCGTCATAACCGTGGTCGCCGCGTCCACCGACGCCGAACGCACCGGCAGCCGCTCCGCATCCCCCAAGACGACCGGCAGCCGCTCAGCGGCGTACCGCAGCATTCCGGCCGACAGATCGACGCCCACGGGCGTCCATCCCAGCTCCCGATCCACCGCCGCGTACTCCCCCGTGCCGCAGCCGATCTCCAAACAGACCCCCGTCCCCGGCCCCAGCACCTCGCGCAGGGTTCGGATCACGCCGATGGGGTCCGAACCGCGCTGCGCCTCCAGGAACTCCGTCTCGTACCAGTCGGCGATGTCGTCGTAAGCAGCCTGTCGCGTCATGCTGCCACGCTTACAGATCCGTTCCACATCGGTCCGGCTGATCTCCGTGGGCGAACTCCAGCCGACGGCGATCAATTCGCTGTGCCGCGCCGCGACCTACCGGTACTGTGCCGCCAATGACTGAAGATGAAGAACTCCTGCACGCCTTCGACTCCGAAGTGCGAACCGTGAGCCCGGACGAGAGTGCCGGGTCCACCGTGGAACGAGACGGTCCGCTCTTCCGCCGCGCCGGCGCCGGCGGGAACGGCAACTTCGTCCTGTACCCGCACCTGGGCGGCCTGCGGGGCGAGGAGCTGCGGGCGCTGATCGCGCGCCAGGTCGCGTTCTTCGCCGAGCGCGGCCAGGAGTTCGAATGGAAGACCTACGGCCACGACGCCCCGCCCGAGCTGCCGCAGCTGCTGCTCGAGGCCGGATTCGCGGCCCAGGAGCCGGAGACGGTGGTGATCGGCCGCGCCGCACCGCTGGCGGCGACGCCGCGACCGCCGGAGGGCGTGCGGTTGCGTGAGGTCAAGGAACGGGCGGACCTGGAGAAGATCGACGAGCTGAACCTGGCGGCGTTCGGCGAGAAGTTCCCCGGCATGGTGGACTACCTGGTGGGCGAGGTCGAGACGGGGACGCTCGTCGTCCTGGCCGAGGCGGGCGACCAGGCGGTGTGTTCCGGCTGGCTGCGGTTCGGTCCCGGACGGTTCGCTTCCCTGTGGGGTGGCGGCACTCGGCCGGAGTGGCGTGGCAAAGGCGTCTACAAAGCCCTGGTGGCACACCGTGCGCAGGCGGCGCTCGCCCGCGGATACGAATTCCTTCAGGTGGACTGCACCGAGGACTCCCGGCCCATTCTCGAGCGGCTCGGCATGAGCTCGGTGACGACGACCACTCCGTACATCTGGAAGCCGCCGACGGAGTAGCGCATCCGGCAGGGCGCGTCGGCTCGCCGCCGGTGTGATGATGGAGTGATGGATGGTGTTTCGGACGCGGTGCTAGCCAGTCAAGCCGAGTACTACCGCCGCCGCGCGAGCGAATACGACGCGACCGCGTACGGCGACCTCCCGACGGCGCAGACGCGGATCGCCCGGCTGGTCGCAGAGATGCGGCCGGGCGGGAAAGTCCTGGAGATCGCCTGCGGCACCGGATTGTGGACCGCGGCACTCGCGGGGGTGGCCGAGACGGTGACGGCGCTCGACGTGGCGCCGGAAACCGTGGCGATCGCACGCGACCGGATCGCCGCGGACAACGTCCGGTTCGAGGTCGCCGACGTCTTCTCCTGGTCCACCGAGGCGCGGTTCGACGTCGTCTTCTTCTCGGCGTGGCTGTCGCACGTGCCGACAGACCGCTTCGAGCAGTTCTGGCACCTGCTGCGAGGACTGCTGGTCGAAGGCGGCCGAGTGCTGTTCGTCGACGAGCCGGTGGACGTCCGCGCCAAGGAGACCTACCTCCCCGGCAGCGACGAGATCGTCGAACGGCGGCTTGAGGACGGCACTACCCACCGCATCGTGAAGAACTTCGTGGACCCGCAGGAACTGGAGCAACGCCTGCGCACCCTCGGCTGGCTGTGCCGCATCCGGCGCGACGGTGATGACTGGATCTGGGGCGAGGCCCGCCGCGCTTGACAGCCAGGCTGTCGTAGTTCCCTGCCATACTTCCCGGCTGTGACTACCGACGATCCCCTCGCAGGCCTCGACGACATCGCCTGGGACAGCCTGAGCCACGCCTACGGCAGCGCCGAGGACGTGCCGGACCTCCTGCGTGCGCTGTTGAGCGATGACGCGGAGGTTCGCAAAGAAGTCATGTGGGCGCTTCTCAGCAACATTTACCACCAGGGCACACGGTATGAGGCGACGAGCTACGCCGTCCCGTTTCTCGCACGGTTGGCGCTAAACGAGGCCACGCCGGAGCGGGATCACATCGTAGGTCTGCTATCAGCCATCGCCATCGGGTTCGACGCGGCGTACCTGCCGCAGGGCTACGACCCGGACGTGGACCGTCAGGCTCTGGCAGAGGTGCGGACCGAGACGCCGGAGTCGTGGGAGCGGAAGCTCGACGCCTGGGTCGCCGAGGAGAGCGACGAATGGCAACGCAAGTTCCGCGAGCGGATGCGTCCGTTTAAGAGCCTGGAGTCGACGGTACGCAACGCCGAGACCGTGGTCCGGTCCTACGAGGCAGTCCGGAACGAACTGTCGGCGTTGACCGGACTGCTCGAAGTCGAGGACCCGGGACTGCGTACGGAGGTCGCCTATCTCTTGTCCTGGTTCCCGGAGGCGGCTGAGACGTCGGTGCCGGCGCTGATCGCCATGGCCGGTACCGAGACGGCGCCCGGGCCGGTGGCGACGGCGATCGTCGCGCTGGGACTGCTGGGCGGGCCGGAGGTGATTCCGGTGGTCCGGCCGTATGCGGCCGGTTCCGAGCCCGTGCTCCGGTGGGCTGGCGCCGTCGCGCTGGCGCGGTTGGGCGCGGCGACCCCGGAGGTGGTCGCGAACCTGGCGGCGGCGACCGTCGAACCGCCGCCGGACGTCACACCGCCGGTGCCCTTCCTTCAAGGCGACTACCGCGGGCTGGCCGCGAAAAGCCTCGTGACCGCAGCCGAAATCATCACCCCGGCGATCCTCGACGCAGTGCTCACCGGTCTGTCCCGCAGCTCGGAGGAGGGCTCGTTCGAGATCACCGCAGCCACGCTGCGGCTCACATTCCCCACCGGCGCGCTCGATCCCCTCCCGCCGTTCGACGAACTCACCGAGCCGCAGCGTCGCGTCGTTCGAACCCTCACACAGATGGGGCGCTCGACCTGGTCCTGGGGGAACTTCACCGACATCCTCGGCGACTGGGGGCTGCCCCAGAACCACGACGAACTGTGCGCCTACGCGGGGATTCCGGGGCCGACCCCATAGAACCGCGCCGCTCAGAACCCGCGGTCGCGTTCAGCTCCGATCGTCGTATCCTCACCATGGCCGGTATGAACGATCGTCTCGTCGGGCAACGCGAAGAGCTTGGCGCGGATGGAGGCTTCGAGGGTCGGGCGGTCGCTGTACGAACGACCCGTCGCTCCGGGACCGCCGTGGAACAAGGTGTCGCCGGTGAAGACGCAACCGAGTTCGGGCACGTAGATGCACACAGCCCCCGGCGCGTGCCCGGGTGTGTGCAGCACCCGCAGCGTGACGTCCCCGACCGGGAACGTCTGGCCGTCGGTCAGGTCGACGTCCCACAGCGACGCCTTCGCATCGTCGGGCCCGCCGTGGGTCAGTTCCCACAGCACCCGGTCGTCCGGATGCAGCATGATCGGGGCAAGCGTGCGTTCGCGCAGTTCGGGCGCGACGCGGACGTGGTCGTCGTGCGCGTGCGTGCACACGATGGCCTTGACCCGGCGCCCATCGACGACGGCGAGAATCCCCTCGACCGAATGCGGCGCGTCGATGACGACGCACTCCTCGTCGTCCCCGACCACCCAGACGTTGTTCTCGACGTCGAACGTCTCACCGTCGAGGCTGAACGTGCCGGACGTGACGCCGTGGTCTACGCGGACCGGCATCAGAGGATCACCACCGAACGCAGCACTTCGCCCCGGTGCATGCGCTCGAACGCGGCTTCGATGTCGGTCATGCGGATCTCCTCGCTGACGAAGGCGTCGAGATCCAGCTTGCCGCGCTTGTAGAGGTCGACGAGCATCGGGAAGTCGCGGCTGGGCAGGCAGTCGCCGTACCAGCTGGACTTCAGCGCGCCGCCGCGGCCGAAGACGTCGATCAGCGGCAGGTCGGGCAGCGTCATCTGCGGCGTGGGGACGCCGACCAGCACGACGGTGCCGGCCAGGTCGCGGGCGTAGAAGGCCTGCTTCCAGGTCTCCGGCCGGCCGACCGCCTCGATCACCACGTCGGCGCCGAACCCGCCGGTCAGCTCCCGGATCGCGGTGACCGGGTCGGCGGTGGAGGAGTCGACGGTGTGGGTGGCGCCGAGCCGGGTGGCGGCGGCCAGCTTCTTGGCGTCGATGTCCACGGCGATGATCGGGCCCGCCCCGGCGAGCGCCGAGCCGGCGATCGCGGCCACGCCGACGCCGCCGCAGCCGATCACCGCGACGGACTTGCCGCGGGTGACGCCGCCGGTGTTGATGGCGGCGCCGATGCCGGCCATCACGCCGCAGCCGAGCAGTCCGACCGCGGCCGGGCGCGTGGGGTCCACCTTCGTGCACTGCCCGGCCGCGACCAGCGTCTTCTCCGCGAAGGCTCCGATGCCGAGTGCCGGGCTCAGTTCGGTGCCGTCTTCGAGCGTCATCTTCTGGGTGGCGTTGTGTGTGGCGAAGCAGTACCACGGTTCGCCCCGTCGGCAGGCCCGGCACTGACCGCACACCGCGCGCCAGTTCAGGATGACGAAGTCGCCGGGGGCCACCTCGGTGACGTCCGGGCCGACGGCCTCGACGATGCCGGAGGCCTCGTGTCCGAGCAGGAACGGGAAGTCGTTGTTGATGCCGCCTTCCCGGTAGTGCAGGTCGGTGTGGCAGACGCCGCAGGCCTGCACCCGGACCACGGCTTCGCCGGGGCCGGGGTCGGGCACGTTGATCGTCACGAGCTCGACCGGCGCGCCCTGGGTCCGCGCGATGACGGCCTTCACCTGCTGCATGGCTCTCCCTTGTCGGACTTCGGGCTTCGTGCCTTTCGTGCTCCGGACTTCGGATTCCGCGGCACGGTGGGATACGACTAGGGGAAACGATAGCCACCGGCGACCGCGATCGTGACCATCCGGACACGAGCCGTCAGCTCGGTGTCGCAGACTCCAGATACGCGATGGCCTCGCCCGGCTCGTCGACGATGCGCACCAGGTCGGCCAGCGGCAGCGGCAGGAAGCCTTCGGCTTCCATGCGCTGGAACTGCTGCTTGAGGCCGTCGTAGAAGCCCGCGGAGTTGAGCAGGACGACGGGCTTGGTGGTGTGGCCGTGCTTCTTCAGCTCCAGGATCTCGGTCGCCTCGTCGAGGGTGCCGGTGCCGCCGACCATGATGACGACCGCGTCGGCGTTGTCCAGCAGGAGCTTCTTGCGTTCGGACAGGTCCTTGGCCACGATCATCTGATCGGCGACGGGGCGGGCCTTGTCGGCCAGGAACTCCACCGAGACGCCGCACAGCTTGCCGCCGGACTCGTACACGCCGTCGGCGACGACCTTCATCAGGCCGACGTCCGATCCTCCCCAGACCAGGGTGTGGCCGCCTTCGCCGAGCCGTTCGGCGAAATCCCGCGCGGGGACGGTGTAGCGCTCATCGAGGTCGGCGGCGGAGAGGAAGACGCAGATACGCATGGCATCACGGTACCTGCGCACGCTTCGTACACATCCACCAGCTCTTGGATCTCGCGGTGGGGCGTGAACCTGGTGGCCAGCGCCTCGGTGGCGCGGCCGGTCAGGGCCCGCCGGTCGGCGTCCAAGGCGGCGACGATGCCTTCGTACAGAGCGGTCGGAGAGCCGGCCGGGGAGACCAGGACGGCTTCGCGGCCGTGGGTGAGCATCTCGGGGATGGCACCGACCGCGGTGGCGACCACCGGGGTGCCGGCGAGCATGGCCTCCAGGACGGCGTTGGGGCTGCCGTCGTGGAGGGCGGCGTGCACGAAGACGTCCAGGCCGCGGATGTGCGCCGCGGCGTCGGCCCGTTCGACCGGTCCGGTGAGGACTACGCGGGCGCCCAGGCCGGAGACGGTGATGGCGTCCAGGACGTCGGACTGCGCGTCGCCGCCGAGGCCGCCGATCAGGACCAGGCGGGCGCGCGGATGGGTGGCGGCGAGGCGGGCGAAGGCGGCGATGAGGGTCTGCGCGGCCTTCTTGCCGCGGAACTTGGCCAGGGAGCCGATGACCGGTGAGCCGTCGGTGTGGGTCAGGGTGCCGTCGCGGTAGGCGGTGGGGTCGATGCTGTTCAGGATGACGCGGCCGCGCGCGCCGCAGCCGGTGAGCAGGTCCGCGCGGCGCAGGGCTTCGGAGCTGACGGCGGTGACGAGGTCGGCGCGTTCCAGGGTCCAGCGCAGGTGGGCGAAGCGGGCGGCGTGGAAGACGTCGGCGTGGATGTCGTTGCCCCGCAGGCCGACGACGGCGGGGATGCCGGCTTCGCGGGCGGCGTAGGTGGCGTGGAAGCCGGCGGTGGAGGCGTAGAGGCCGTGGACGAGGAGGTGGCGCTCACGGCGCAGGAGGTCCACCAGGCCGAGGTGGGCGTGGAAGGCGCGTTCGGCGGGGAAGGCGGTGGTGCTCAGGGCGGGCAGTTCGTAGGTGCGGACGCCGTCGGTGTCGCTGATCGGGGTGGGGCTGTAGAAGTCCTCGTCGTAGTGGCGTCCGAGGTCGGGGCGGAGCATGACCAGGTCGACGGCGAAGCGGCCGTGGCGGGCCAGGCCGCGGGCGATGCGCTGGGTGGAGGACTCGACGCCGCCGGCGTTGGCCACGTCTCCGGTGACGACCAGGGCGATGCGGTCTCGGGGCACGCTCATTCAGCCTCCGGGGTGATGGGGGCTCGTCGGGGGTGAAGTCAGGATACTGTCTTCAAGTGAACTGGGTGTCGGCTTGATCGCTTCCTCGGCGGGAGATGTAGTCGACCGATGAAGGTGCACCACGGCTGGACGACGAAGCCGCCCGGCCGCTTCGAGGGCGGCGGGCGGCTTCAGGCTCCCGAGATCAAGGCGACGGCCGGACAAGCCCCCTGGTACTGGGCTCGGCCCCATGAGAGGGGCCGTCAAGAATCGAACTCGTGAAGTACCGGCTGTCTGCGCACCGGGAGTGCGCTCAGGGTGTCGAACCCGCCAGAGATCGAAGTCGGTGAAGGTACAGGGATGATAGGCCACTACACCACAGCCGCGAACGGCCGCCGGGATTCGAACCCGGGTCCCCGGTTTGGAAGACCGAAGTATCCCTCGCCTGCGCACCTGGCGGGTGCAACACGGATAACAGTAGTGGTCTGATTCGCGTACGGCGAATGGGTTTGGAGCCGATGCCGGCGTCACGGACGGGCCGCGTCACGGGTGGCTCAGCAGGGCCGGGCAACCGTCCGCTTTGTAAGAGGCCTGGTATTCGAAGTGCCAGGGTTCGTTGCCGTAGCGGCGGCACAGCCCGTAGCCGCCCTTGCTGTGCTCGAGCCAGGTGGCGGCGGCCGGCGGGGCGACGTCGATGGCGAACCCGGCTACGTGTGCTGATTCGCTCGGCGGCAGCGCGTGCTGCCGGGCCGCCTGGGCGGAACCGGTCTGCTTGACCCAGCAGTCGTAGACCCGCTGCTGGTAGGCGGCGGAGCGGTAGCCGGAGTTGACGGTCAGGGTCAGGCCGGCGCGGGTGGCGGCCTTGCGGGCCGCGTCGAGCGCGGAGCGGGTGCCGGAGGTCAGGCCGGTCACGGCCTTCGCGGCGTCGGCGTCGGTGCCGTGGTCGACCTGGTCGCAGCTCTGCCCGGTGCCGTCGGTCAGCGCCGCCGGGCGGTCGTGCAGCGCCCAGGCGGCGGCACCGGTGGCGGCGACCGCCGCGGCGGTGGTCAGGGCGATGGTCTGGAAGCGTCTCATGAGGGAAGACCACCACCGGGCGTGTGAATATAGGGTGATCGATATCGCTCACCTCCTGCTCACATCGGGTGTGACAGGCTCGCGGGGTGGCCCGGGTCGATCAGGCGGTCCGGACGGTCTGGACGGCCCGGACGGACGGTCCGGACGGGCCACGGCAGGCCGATGGGCCACGGCGGACGCGGCGAGCGTCGGCGGAGAGCGGCGAGGAGAGTTGTACCGGTGCGGGTTCTGGTGGTCGAGGACGAGGTGATGCTCGGCGACGCCATCGCCGAGGGGCTGCGGCAGGAGACGTTCGCGGTCGACGTGGTCGGCGACGGCGCCGCCGCGCTGGAGCGCCTGGCGGTGAACTCCTACGACGTGGTGGTCCTGGACCGGGACCTGCCGCTGGTCCACGGCGACGAGGTGTGCCGCCGGATCGTGGAGGGCGACGGCGGCGAGCGGGTGCTCATGCTGACCGTGGCCACCACCCTGGCCGAGCGGGTGGACGGCCTGAGCCTGGGCGCCGACGACTACCTGGCCAAGCCGTTCGCCTTCGCGGAGCTGGTGGCGCGCATCCGGGCGCTGGGCCGCCGCTCCCGCCCGGCGGTGGCCCCGGTCCTGGAGCGCGCCGGCATCCGCCTGGACCCGCGCTACCGCCAGGTCACCCGCGACGGCCGGCACGTTGTGCTGGCCCGCAACGAGTTCGCGGTGCTGGAGGAGCTGCTGCGGGCCCAGGGCGCGCCGGTGTCGGCCGAGGAGCTGCTGGAACGCGCGTGGGACGAGAACATCGACCCGTTCACGACGATCGTGCGCGTGACCATCCGCTCGCTGCGGCGGAAGCTGGGCGAGCCGGGCGTCATCGAGACGCTGACCGGCGTCGGGTACGTGATCCGGTGAGCGGGGACCTCCGGCCTGCCGCCTCCCGGCCGGTGAACCGCGCGCCGACGCTGCGGTTCTGGCTGGCGCTGGCGTTCAGCGCGTTGCTGTTCGGACTGCTGGTGATCACCACCGCCGTGGTGGGGAACCTGTTCCTCGGCTACGGCGTGTACACGGCCGTGTACCAGCTGCGGCAGGTGGTCGCGGTCGGCGGCGGGCTGTACGTCATCGGGCTGGCGGTGGTGTCGTGGTTCGGCGGCTGGTTCACCGCGGGCCTGGTGGTGCGGCCGTTGGAGCAGATCGCGGAGGTGGTGGACACCGTCACCGGCAGCCGGATGAACGTGCGGGTCGGGCATCTGCGCGGGCCGGAGGAGGTCCGGCGGCTGACCGAGAAGCTGGACGCCATGCTCGACCGGCTGGACGACGCGTTCACCGGGCAGGACCGCTTCATCGCCAACGCCGCGCACGAGCTGAAGACGCCGCTGGTCATCAACCGCACCCTGGTCGAGGTGGCGATGAACCGGCCCGGCGCGCCGGAGGCGGTGCTGCACCTGGGCGAGAACCTGTTGGAGGTCGGCACGCGGCACGAGCGGCTCATCGACGCGCTGCTGATGCTGGCCCGGGCCGAGCAGGCGCCGTCGCTGCACGTGCCGGTGGACCTGTCGGAGCTGGTGGCCTCGGACGCCATGGGCGTGGCGCGCGCGGAGGCGGCGCGGCGGGGCGTGCGGGTGTCGGACGATCTGGAGCCGGCCGAGACCCGGGGCGACCCGGTGCTGCTGGAGCACGTGGTGCGGAACCTGGTCGACAACGCGGTGCGCTACAACGTCCCGGGCGGCGCGGTGCAGGTGCGGACCGGGCACACGGCGCGCGGCGCGACGCTGGAGGTGGCCAACACCGGACCGGTGATCGCCGCGCACGAGGTGCCGATGCTGTTCGAGCCGTTCCGGCGGCTGACCGACCGCGTCGGGTCGGCGCACGGCAGCGGCCTGGGCCTGTCGATCGTGCGCGCCGTGGTGCGGTCGCACGGCGGGCGGCTGCAGGCCAATCCGCGCGAGGACGGCGGGTTGGTCGTGACGGTGACGCTGCCGGCGTGAGCCGGTCGGGGTGAGCCGGTCGGGGTGAGCCAGTCGGCGTGACCAAACGACGTGAGTGGTCCGCCGGCCACGCGGCGGCCCTGCTCCGGCGCAGGTCCGGGACCCAGGGAGGCCTAGATGCGGAACTGTCGCGTACGGTGGCGGGGCAAGGTCGTTGAAAGAGGGAGTACGTCGTGGCCGGTGTCGTTTATCAGGATGCTTCGTGTGTTTACCCGGGCGCCGATTCGCCCGCGGTGGACAAATTGAACCTGGACATCCCGGACGGGGAGTTCCTGGTACTGGTCGGACCGTCGGGGTCCGGCAAGTCGACGGCGCTGCGGATGCTGGCCGGTCTGGAGGAGGTCTCCAGCGGTGGCATCTTCATCGGCGACCGTGACGTGACCCATCTGCCGCCGAAGGACCGGGACATCGCGATGGTGTTCCAGAACTACGCGCTGTACCCGCACATGACGGTCGCGGAGAACATGGGCTTCGCCCTGAAGATCGCGAAGGTCGACAAGGCCACCATCGCCAAGCGCGTGGAGGAGGCGGCCAAGCTCCTGGAGCTGACCGAGTACCTGGGCCGCAAGCCCAAGGCGCTGTCCGGCGGTCAGCGGCAGCGTGTCGCCATGGGTCGCGCGATCGTGCGTGAGCCCAAGGTGTTCCTCATGGACGAGCCGCTGTCGAACCTGGACGCCAAGCTCCGTGTGCAGACCCGCACCCAGATCGCCTCGTTGCAGCGCCG
>JABFXP010000786.1 GCA_013361685.1 Catenulispora sp. | reverse complement strand
GCGAAGATCGTCTCCTCGAGCACGTGGCGGTTCAAGGCTGCGAGGAACTCACGGAGATCGCCGCCGCCCGGCGGAGCGTCCAGACCGGTTCCGGTGGAGGCTTGTTCCACCTCATCGCTCGCCTCGTCCGGCACAGGCACAGCGGGCGTCGGAGTCGGCGTGACCTCAACGTCCAGGGCGGCCCAGACTCGGAATATCGGCACCGCCGGGGCGAGGTCTATGAAGTGGCTCTCGTAGTGCCGCATGGCCTGGTCCAGGACCGTGGACTCCTCCCAGCCGACCGGCTGGTCGGCCGCGAGCCCGAACGCGAAGGCGGCCACGTGTTGGTTCAGGTGGGTCAGCCAGGACCTCACTCGCTCCTGGTTCTCCGTGTAATCGGACGGAGCGCAGGGCGCGGGGATTTCGGACATGTAGAGAACCTGCGCCGTCTTGGCGACGAGCCGGCCCTTTTCCTCGTCGCTCACCTGCTGTTGGCGCCTGTCGTGCTGCGGTCCTGCCGCTTCCCGGAGCGCTTCGAAGTACGCCGCCACGACAACCATCGAATGCGCCGCGTTGGCCAGTCCGAGGTGGTCCGATTCCCTCGACTCCCGAAACCGGTCGGGCAGAGTCTCCAACGCTTTGCGGACCAGCCCGTTCGCCTCGTTGTCGGGCTCGATCCGGCCGAGCACCGTGAAGGTCCCGATCGGGTCCACCGCGATGACCGCCTCGCCCAGCAGGCCGCTGAGATGCGCGAGCCACTTCACGTCCCGCTGCCACAGGATCCGCAGGGCGTCATCGTAGGTCAGCCCCGGCTCACGACTCATAGTCCTGTTCTATCTCAGCTGCCCGCGCCGCGGCAGACGTTCGGTGACGCCGCCAGCACGTTCGATGACCGCCGGGTCGCCGTGCGATCAGCGACCAGCCGCTCCCGACCACCGCCCCCCGACCGCCGCCACCCCTCGTCACCTGGACGGCACCGCTCCACTGGCCGTTCCCGCGCTGCTCGGTACCGTCGCCCCCATGAGCACTTCCATCCGCAGCCTGGTGATCCCTGTTTCCGACCTCGACGCGGCGAAGGCGGTCTACGGCGTCGTGTACGGCGACCCCCACACCGACCAGCCCTACTACGTCGGCTACAACGTCGACGGCTTCGAAGTGGCCCTCGCTCCCGGTGACACCTCCGGCGGCGCGGTCGCCTACGCCGACGTCGACGACTTCGACGGGATGCGGGAGAGGCTGCTCGCCGCCGGTGCCACCGAGCGGGACGCGCCCCGGCAGGTCGCGCCGGAGGCGCGGGTGTGCGTGCTGCTGGACAAGGACGGGAACGCGATCGGGCTGCGCGGCAGGTAGGAGCCGTACGGCACGCAGGTCGGCACGCAGGTCACGACTTCCCCGGCAGCGGACAGTTGGTCGGGCTCGAAGCCCACGTCGTGACCATCTGCATCGCCTCGCCCAGCCGTTTCATCCCGTCTGTGGTCGCCTGCTGCGCCTGGTCGTGGGCGGCGGCGTCGGCGGTCTGCATCGCGTCTTTCACCGGGGCCGGCGCCTCGGTGGCCATGCGGTCGAACAGCGCCAGGGCTTCGCCGGTCATGGGGGAGCCGATCACCGGCGCACCGTAGCTGCTCTCGGTCTGCAGGTCGGCGCAGAACACCCGGACCGCGGCCATCGGATCCGCGGATGTCTTCACCGCCGTGGGGGACTCCGAGTCCGTGATGCCGCTGCCGGAGGACGTGCACGCCGCCAGCGTCGCGAGCGCCACCGCCGCCGTCGTGAGGACCGCCGCGCCGCCGCCGACCTGCCGCCCCACTCGTCGCCCGACTTGTTCGCCGAACCGGACTCCGTTTCCCGATCCCACGCCGCCTCCTCGCCGAAGTCGAACCCGAGGCGCGAAACAATACACCGATTAGCGCGCTAAATACCGCTCGTTAAATAAGAACCCTAATGAAACCTCAAGGGGTAGTTGTCGCCATCGTGCGGGGTGCCGGCGCGGTCACCCCGCGTGCGTCAGAGCTCTGATGTGACGGCTACACCGCGATGTTCACGAACGACACCGTGAGCGTGTAGCTGCGCGCCGTGGTGCTGCTCGACAGCGGCACGAACGTCATCGTCGTACTGCCGCCGCACGGGACGGTCCACGTCGTCGGGATCTTCGCCGGTGCGAAGAACGAGGTGAACACGATCGGCGGATCCGCCATCGCGCTGCTCGGCAGCGTCAGGCCGGCGTCGATCTGGCGCGCGGAGCTGCCGGTGTATCCGTACATGCTGCTGACCGGCGGCACGACGCTGCGAACCTCGGCGGTCTGGCCGTCCAGCGGATGCCCGGTGCTGCTCGGCCCGACCGGCCCGGGACAGGCGACCTGGATCACGGCGTCCGCGGACTTGCCGTTGACCAGGCCGTAGAAGTACATGTTCGGCCCGATCGGGATCGGGTCCTGCACCGCGGCGTTCGCGGCGGTCGCGGCGGGCAGCACCGCGGCGCCCAGGGCGAGGGTGGCGGCGAGAGCGAGACGCCGTGTGGGGCTGGGACGCATTGCGGCCTCCGTGTAAGAGCACTGAAACGGTGGGGGCGGTTCGGTGGGAAGGCAGGGGGGACGCTAGAGCCGGTCGCGGGCCGCGTCAACGGTGCGTGGCGGGTTATCGACGCGGCGTGTCCGAACCGGCGCCTGCTCGTTGGGCAGATAGGCGTCTACCAGGGGTTTTTTGATAACAGGCCCTTAGCTCCCCGCCATGACCTGCCCCAGACACCCCGACACCGGCCGAGCTCGCAAATCCACAACGAACCGCACTGCGCCGCCGGAAGCGCTGGAAGCCGTTCACCTCACCGCAACACGCGACACGACCCAGGCGCCAGCCGATCTCGGAGACCCACACCGCGCCACCCGAACTCCCCGAACCCTGCACCTCACCGCAGCACGAACCCCGGCGCCAACCCATCGCGCGGATCCACAACGAACCGGCACGTCGCCACCGGAAACGCCGTCCCCCTCATCGCCGGCACCACCGCGTCCCGCCCGTGCACCTCGGCCGTCTCCTCGATCCACGCCCGGAACTCGGACCCGACCACCGATTCGTGCCGCAGCTCGTCCCCCATCCGCAGCTCCCCGTCGGCCGCCAGCAGCGCGATCCGCGCCGACGTCCCCGAGCCGCACGGCGACCGGTCGACCTCGCCGTCGGCGAAGACCGTGATGTTGCGCTGGTGCAGGCGCCGCGTGCCGTCGGCCCGCGACTCCGGAGGGGCGGCCTGCTCGGTGAAGATCGTCCCGTAGACGCCCGACAGGCGCGGGTCGGCCGGATGCTCGGCGGCGCCGGCCGCGTTGAGCGCGTTCCGGATCCGCCGCCCGGCGGCGATCAGGTCGGTGACCTCGCCCGGCCGCACCCGCAGCCCCACGGCGGCGGCCGGCAGCACCGCGTACATGGCGCCGCCGAACGCGATGTCCACCGTGACCGCGCCGGCCGGCGTCGCCACGCTCACCCCGCGCGCGTGCACGTAGCTGGCGACGTTGGTGAACGTCACGTCCTCGACCAGACCGCCCGCCGTGCGGACGGCGGCCCGCACCCGCCCCGAGGGCACGTCGATCACGACCTGCGCCACGCCGTCGGCGGGCGCCGGGATCCGGCCCGACGCCACCGCCCACGCCGCGAGCGCCATGGTCCCGTGTCCGCACGCCGTGGAGAACCCGTCCTTGTGCCAGAACAGCACGCCCAGGTCCGCACCGTCGTCGTCCGGCGGCACGAGGAATCCGCCGTACATGTCCGCGTGCCCGCGCGGCTCCGAGCACAACAGCTTCCTGATCCACTGCACATCAGGGCTCTCGATCGCCGCCACCCGCCGCTCGGCCACCGTACGTCCCGGACCGGTCAGCTGCGCGGGCGCCTCGGGCACGATGCGGAAGGGCTCGCCGCCGGTGTGCCAGTCGACGGTCTCGATCTGCGTGACGCCGTCCGCTCTCAGCACCCTTCTTCGCCCCCTTCTTCCAGGCCCGGCAAGGCCTTCGCCGCCAGCAGCCGGGCGATCGCCCAGTCCTGGACCGCGATGCCGACGGTCTTGAAAACGGTGCGAGCCCTCGGCTGCGGCACGCCGTTGGCGAGCGCCCAGCCCAGCTCCAGCAGGTCCGTCTCGGTGATGAGCCCGGCATCGACGGCGTGCCGGATCTCCCCGGACTCCTCCAGCGCCGCAGCCCGCTGATCCACCAGGACCATCGCCTCGGCCAGCAGCTCGGAGGGCAGTTCACGCATGTCCGGCCGGTAGGCGCCGATGGCGTTGACGTGAACGCGCTCGCCGAGGACGCCGGCGCCGAACAGGGGAGTGGCGGCCGAGGTCGCGCAGCAGACGATGTCGGCAGCCGCCAACGCCTCGTCGGCGGCCGGGCCGAAGGCGGCCACCGCGACCTCGGGGACGTCGGCGAGGTCCGCGCCCAACTCCGCGAGCAGCGCCTCGGCCTTGCCGGCGTCCCGGTTCACGACGGTCAGCCCGCGCACCGGCCGCACCGCGCGCACCGCGCGGACCTGGTCCGCCGCCTGCCCGCCCGCGCCGACCAGCACCAGCCGTGCCGGCCCGGCCGGGGCGAGCAGATCGGTCGCCACCCCGACGATCGCGCCGGTCCGCAGCGCGGTGATGCTCCCGGCGTCCGCGACGAGCTGGTCCACCCGGCCGGTGTCGGTCCACGTCACCGCCCCGACGATGGCCGGCGCGCGCTCGAAGTTCAGACTCAGGGTCTTGACGATCGCCGATCCGGTCGGCCGGTGGTGCGCGGCCATCACCAGGAACCGCCCGGCGCCCAGGACGGCGCGCGCCGGCTGCTCGAAGTCCCCGCGGTCCAGGTCCAGCAGCGCGTTCCGCACCGCTTCGATCGCCTCGGGCATCGACACGGCCGCGCGTACCTGCGGGCCGGTCAGGGTGACGGTCGCCATGGGATCAGTAAAATATCACACGGTACAGAGAGTGGCGAGAGCTCCGGATCACCGCCGCCCTCCCGCTGTCTGCCGCTCGTCGTCCGCCCGCCGCCCGCCGCCCGCCGCCCGCCGGCCGGGTCGCATAGGGCTGCCAGGGTCTCGGATCAGCCCGCGCCGCCGTTCGCCGGCCGGGGCCGCAGCCCGTCCAGCACCCGGGCGATGAGCTGCGGCGTCCGCACCGGGTCCAGCACGTCCGTGCCCAGCAGGAACCGGTAGTAGATCGGCCCGTATAAGAGCTCGACCATCTCGCGGGTCGGCACGTCGCCGCGCAACTGGCCGACCGTCACCGCCTCGGCCAGCCGCCGCTGGCAGTCCCGGGTGCGCGGCTCGATGATCGTGGTGCGCACGGCCGTGGCGATGGCCGGATCGGACTGCGCTTCGGCGATGATGCCGCGGTAGACCACCCCGATCGGGCCGTTCATCACCGACACCGCGCCGTTGATCTGGGTGGCCAGGTCCGTGGCGATGTCGCCGGTGCTGGGGAAGTCCAGCACGGTGCCGATGCGGTGGTTGATCGCCTCCAGCGCCAGCGCGCCCTTGGACGGCCACCACCGGTAGATCGTGGGCTTGCCGACGCCGGCCGCCGCCGCGATCGCCTCGATCGTGACCCGGCCGTAGCCGCGCTCGACGATCAGGGCGAAGGCGGTCTCCAGGATCTTGTCGTGGGACCGGGCCCGGCGCGGCGCGGCGCCGGGTTCGGGCGGCCCGTCGATGGCTGATGCGGAGGTCATGGCTTTATCCTAGCTCAACTGTTACGTTACGTTTCGTTTTGACGGGCGGCCGGAAGTCGCCTAGCGTTCGACAGACGAACCGTCACGGGCCGCCACGCGCGGAACGCGACCCGCGGGGAGGTAGACGATGCTGGACCGGATCGAGTTCGAAGCCTTCATCACGCTGGCCGAGGAACTGCACTTCGGGCGCACCGCCGAGCGCCTCCTGGTCACCCCGGGCCGGGTGAGCCAGGTCATCAAGCGGCTGGAACGGCGCATCGGCGCCCCGCTGTTCGACCGCACCAGCCGCAGCGTGCGGCTGACCGCGGTCGGCCGGGAACTGCACGCCTCGCTGCGGCCCGCCTACGACGACATCAGCGCCGCCGTGCGCCGCGCCGCCGGGCACGGCCGCGGCGGCCCCGGGCAGCT
>JABFXP010000253.1 GCA_013361685.1 Catenulispora sp. | reverse complement strand
GCGTTCAGCATCACCTGCGACGCTCCGGCTTTCTGCGCCGCAGCGCACACTGTCCGCAGCAGACCGGTCCCCAGTCCGCGGCGGCGGAACGGCGGCCAGACCGCCATGTCGAACACCCCTGCGATGCCGTGCGGGCCGCCGTCGTAGTACGACCACGCGCGCCCGGCGAATCGCCGCGGCCGGTCGGACGCCGCAGGCTGGGTGTACGCAGCCGCGTACCAAGCCACCTGCGGCTCCCGGCGCGCCAACGCCAGCAGGTCGCGGTAGTCGGCGTGTTCGCCGCTGTAGTCGAAGGTGTCGGATTGGAGCTCGATGCGGCCGTCCCCGCCGCCCCCGCCATCCCCACCCTCGGCGACCGCCGCCAGCGACGCTGCCATCCACCGGATCGTCCAGCCACGCTCGAAGCCGCATTCCCCCAGCACCGACGCATCGACACCGAGATTGAGCCAGGCCCCGACCGACGCCCGCCCGCGAGCCCGCGCCTCCTCAACCCCGCGCCGGACCGCCGCCGCGTCGAGCTCGCCGGGAAACATCAGATAACAACCCTCAGAGCTGTCCGTCCAGCTCAGCCCGCCGTCCTCCCACGACCCGCCGCCGAGCACCTCGGCCTGCGCCCGGAACCAGGAGGTCTGAACGCGCTCGCAATCCCCGATCATCACCCGCGCCAACGTACCGGCGAGGACTGACAGCGACCGACTGCCGCACCGGTGCCGCCGCCGACCGCCTCAGCCAGATCCGGCGTAAGCGGTCTGCTGAAGCGAGTAGAGCTCAGCGTACGTCGACGAGGCGGCGAGCAGCTCCTCGTGCGATCCGGCTTCGACGAGGCGCCCGTCCTTGAGCACGAGAATGAGGTCGGCGCCGGCGACGGTGGAGAACCGGTGGGAGACGATGACGGTGATGCCGCCGGGCGCAATGGAGCGGGCACGTTCCATATAGCGCTCGAAGATGGCGTGCTCGCTGGGCGCGTCCAGAGACGCGGTGGGCTCGTCGAGGACGAACAGCAGCGGCGCCGGGCGCATCGAGGCGCGGGCGAGGGCGAGCTTCTGCCACTGGCCCTCGGAGAGATCGACACCGCCGAACTGGCGGCCGAGCTGCGTGTTCAGACCCTGAGGCAGCCGATCGACCAGAGTCTGCGCATCGGCGTACTCGACGGCTGCCGCGAGCCGGTCCGGTTCGGTGAGGTCGCCGAGCATGACCCCCTGCGCGAACGTGCTGTGGTACCTGCCGAAGTCCTGGAAGGCCGCCGACGTCGCCCTGCGCCACGACCGGCCGTCGATGTCCGCCAGATCGACGTCGTCGATCAGAATGCGCCCCGCGTCCGGCCGGTACATCTTCTCGAGCAGTTTGACCACGGTGGTCTTCCCCGAGCCGTACTCGCCGACAAGCGCGACGACGCTGCCCGCGGGAATCGTGACGGACAGGTCCGTCAGCGCGGGGCGCCCGCTGTTGGCATAGGTGAAGGTGACGTTCTCGAATCTGATGCCACTGATGAGCCGCGTCGGCGCGGGGGCGGTGGCCGTCGGCGCATGCTCGGCCTCGTAGGCCCGCAGCCATCGGTAGGGGTTGAGCACGCGGCCGGACCCTCCGGTGCTGGTGGAGGCCCGAACCGCGGCCTCGACCAGCGATCGCAGCTGCGTGCCGACCGTGATGGTCAGCACGATGTCGCCCAGACGCCCCGGGTCGTGGTCCGCGGCGAAGACCACGACGGTCAGCCCGGCGACGAAGCAGCCGGCGAAGATGCTCCAGCCCAGCGCGCCCAGCAGGCCCGCGCGCATGTTCGCGGTCAGCCAGACGCGTTCGCTGCGCTCGGCCGCCTCGCGTTGCAGGCGCACCAGGTGCGCGCTGGTCCCGGCGACCCGTACCTCCTTGCCGGTCGCACCGCCGGTCAGGATCTCGAACAGCCGCCGTTGCAGCCGTTTGTCCTGCGCACGGCGGCTGTCCGCGGCCTGGATGACTTTGTGGGCGCGCTGCTCGAAATACAGCGGGACCACCCCGGCGAGCAGGATCAGCAGCAGCACCGGGCTGATGCTGCCGAGCAGGCCGAGGACCAGGAACAAGCGCAGAGCGAGTGTGACGGACTCCAGCGCGCTCCACGCGGACATGCCGATGGCCCAGGTGTTGTCGTAGAGCGCGGTGAGCTTGTCCAGGTATTCAGGCTGCTCCAGATGTTCGATGCCTTCGATACCCATCGCGGCGAGCTGGATCTGCCGGTCGTAGTGTTCCCGGGCCAGGCGTTCGCACAGGTAGATCTTCAGACTGAACACGATATGGCCGAAGGTGACGGTCGCGGCATAACCCAGGGCTGCGCCCACCGCCCCGAGGGCGATCGCCGTCCCGTCGTCGTCGACGGTGCCCGAGACCACGGCGCGCATGGCGACGCCGATCCCGGCGATCGCGAAGGTGTCCAGCGCCATGCAGACACAGACCGTGAGGAAGATCGCCTTGTGGCGCCGCCAGCACAGGCCGAACACTTCGCGCCACACCGCGGTGTTGTCACGCCAGACGGACAGGAACGTCACGGCAGCAGCTCTCCTTCTTCGAGTCGGTCGTCGTAGCCGCTGCGGAACCGTTCGGCCTGGATGGTGAACATCTCGCAGTACCGGCCGCCGAGGCTCATCAACTCGTCGTGGCTGCCGGACTCGGCGATGCGCCCGTCCTCCAGCAGCACGATGCGGTCGGCCTGGCGCACCGTGGAGAGCCGGTGCGAGACGAGGATGACGGTGGCCTGCCGGGCGAGCCGGGCGAGCCGTTCGAAGACCTCGAACTCGGTGCGCACGTCCAGGTGCGCGGTCGGCTCGTCCAGCACCAGGATCTTCGCACCCCGCTTGAGCGCGTAGATCGCCCGCGCCAGCACCACCTGCTGCCACTGCCCGCCGGACAAGTCGACGCCGCCATCACGCTCCTTGGACAGCGGCGTGTCCCAACCGGCCGGCAGGCGTTCCAGGACCTCGAGGAAGCCGGCTTCGCGGGCGGCGTCGTCCAGCGCGTCCTGATCGGCGTCCGCACCCAGCGCGATGTTCTCCCGGACGGACAGCGGGTAGCGCACGAAGTCCTGGAACACGACCGCGAGCTCACGCCGCCACGCGTCGTAGCCGATCTCGGCGATGTCGCGCCCGTCGGCGCGGACGTGGCCTGCGGTCGGCGCGTAGAGGCCGGCCAGCAGCTTGATGAGCGTGGACTTGCCCGCACCGTTCATACCGACCAAGGCCAGCAGCCGCCCGGGCTCGATCTCCAGGTCCAAGTCCGTGAAGACATCGCGCTCGCTACCGGGATAGCGGAATCCGACCTTGTCGAAAGTGAGGGCCGGAGTCACGGCCGACGGCGCGGTGCCCGAGCGCGAGGGTTCGTCATCGCACAGGACGTCGGTGAGCTTGTTGTACGCCTGCATCACCGGAATCGCGCTCTGGATGACCACATCGAAGGTGGAACCCGCCGTCTGGAACACCGCCCAAGCCGCTGTGAGCACCACGGTCTCGGTGGCGAGGCTGTTGCTCCCGTGCGCGGTCTGGAATCCGACGACCAAGAAGGCGAACACGAGCGGGCAGAACACGAGCACCGACTCCAGCCACTTGGCGCGCGCCGAACGATAATCGTCTTCCCATACCGGCGCTAAATGCGTCAGACCGTGGTTCTGGCCGGTGCGCGAGATCCAGTCGTCGATTCCGAAGACGCGGATCTCCTTGCCCTCCGCCGGAGCGAAGGCGAGTCTGCTCCAGTACTGGTACCGGCGATGGTTTTCGATGCCGCGCGCCCAGATCTCGAAGTGGTTGAGCCACTGGCGTTGGGACAGGACCCGGTAGGCGAAAGCCGGGATGAACAGCACCGGCACCAGCCACCAGGAGAAGCGGACGAGCACCGCCGCCGTGGTGGCGAGCCCGAGATAGCGGACGGCCACCTCGAGCTGGGCGGTGGCCCCCTGCCCCGGTGTCTTCTCCAGCCAGGTGGTCGGCTCGGCGCTGGCCGTGGTGATGAGGTCCTGAACCTCTGGCCGCTCGAGCACCGTGATGGTCGCGGACCGGGACGCGAACTCAGCCACGCGTTCCCGGTGCGCCAGATCTATGCGGCCTTGCACGACGAGCATCGTCGGGAACTGGATCGCCGAGCACACCTGGGCGGCGATCAGCGTGGCGGCGAGCAGGACCAGCGGCACGACGACCCGCGAGGTGCCCGGCCCGCCGTGCACTGCGCTGACCACGGCGGCAGTGGCCAGTGCGGTCAGCGACGGCATGATCACCAGTGCCAGCTGGATCGTGCCGTAGAGCACCGTGGCGACCGTACCGCCGTCACGGAGCAGGCCGAATAACTGCCGCCGTATGTGCAGCCGCTCGCGTCGTTCGTCCGAGAAGGCGACGGACAGGTACCGAGGTATCAAGATGCCGAGGCCTTCCTGCTTGCGAGCGCTAATTGAAGCGCTTCGACAATGGCAGGCTTGATTTTTAGCGTCAACGAGGTTTTCGGCGCTCGCTACTGCGCTTGGCAGCGTGCTGGCGTAGCTGTCGACGATCAGTCAGTCGCGCTGAGTCGCCGTCCGCCATCGGCGCGCCTGTGCGATGAGCGCATCGACCACCTGGGGCTTCTCGGCGACATATCGGGCGCGTTCGGTCGCGTAACGGCGGGCCAGGTCCTGCTTGGCGCGGCCGTAGCGGGCGGCGGCTTCGCCGTCGGCGATGAGGAAGTCACGAAACAGCCGGTACTGCTCGGGGACGGGGGAGCCGGCCTCCAGGACGTGCAGATGATGGGTCCGCTTGCCGTTTTCGACCTTGCGGAAGAAAAGGTGCTCGGGATCCTCGGCGAAGGAGCCGGGCCGGTGCTCGTAGCCGAGCCGGGTCAGAGCCGCGGTCCGGTCGAGTACCAGGTTGACATCGGCGACGACCACCAGCACGTCGATGGTCGGTTTGGCGCACAGGCCGGGCACGCTTGTGGAACCGATGTGTTCGATGGCCAGCGCATCGGGCAGCGCCTGGGCCAGCAGGCTCTGCTCCACGGCGAACTGCTTCGGCCATGCCGGATCGTAGGCCACGACCTCGACGGTTCTGGCCGTCGCCGTGCTGTCGTCCACTTCGCCGACCCTTCCCGCATGCCGCTCACGGTCACCCGGCGGCCGGACGCCGCACACTGTTTCGAAACGCTTCGACGCGACCCTCACCGACTGTCGGTGGTTCAGGGCCCGTATTCAGGCCGTTCTCCATAGTTGACCTCTGAAACGGGGATATCAAGCTAGCGCGGTTATGCCGCTGCTCGCGTCGAGGACATAAGGCCTGAGCATTGCGTGTCGCACCGTTCTCACCGGCCCTTCGACGATTGACACCCCCTCGAGGCAGCCGTAGCTTCGATCAAGGCTTACACGGTTCAGCGACCAGGTTTCCATCAGTGGGGGAGTCCATGCCGAAGGATGGTCGCCAGCGGATCATTCAAGACGTCGCCTCCGCGCGGCGTACGGCTCTGGCCGTCGATGTCGGCGGCACCAAGATCGCGGCCGCCGTGGTCGACGCCGACGGCTCGCTCCTGTCCCGCTCCGAATGCCGGACGCCAGCCACCGACCATGCGGAGATGGTCGGGGACGCGCTCCTGCAGACCGCCTCGGCGGCGATCAAGCAGGCCGAGCTGACCCCGCACGTCATCGGCATCGGCTCGGCCGGCCCGCTGGACCTGGCCGCCGGGACCGTCAGCCCGGTCAACATCCCCGCGTGGCGCGGCTATCCGATCGTCGAACTCCTGAGCCGTGAGCATCCGGGGCACGAGGTTCGCCTTGCCGGGGACGGGCATTGCATGGCCTTGGGCGAATACTGGCGGCGCACCCACTCGATGCGGACGGTGCTGGGCATGGTCGTGTCCACCGGCGTCGGAGGCGGTGTCGTCGTCGACGGCCAGGTGCAGACCGGCCCGACCGGGAACGCCGGTCACGTCGGCCACATGGTGGTCGACGTCGGCGGCCCGGCGTGCCGGTGCGGCGGGCGCGGCTGCGTCGAGGCGATCGCCAGCGGCCCGGCCATGGTCCGCTGGGCCGGAGAGAACGGCTGGGACGCCCCCGACGGCGCCGCCGCCGCGGTCCGGGCCACCTCGGCCCGCCGCGGCGACCCC
>JABFXP010000658.1 GCA_013361685.1 Catenulispora sp. | reverse complement strand
GATCGTCGACCGGGAGCTGGCGCGCGCCGTCTACGACATGCGGCTGCTGGTGGCGCCGGTGGCGACGGCGCGCACGGCGGCGTCGCGCCTGGGCGACTGGGCCGCGGCGGCCGCCGCCCTGGACCGCGCCGACGCCGCCGGGGACGGGGCGGAACGCTCGCTGGCCAACCGCGCCTTCCACCGCGCGATGTACGCCGGCTGCGGCAACCCGATCCTGGTGAAGGTGCTGGACGAGTTGCAGGACCAGACGGCGCTGGTGTCGAGCATGGTGTGGAGCACGCTGCACAGCTGGGAGCAGGAGGCGGCCGAACACCGCGCGATCCTGCGGGCCTGCGAGGCCGGGCAGGCGGACGCGGTCAGGGACCTGATGCGCGGGCACATCAGCTCGTTCGTGGCGCGCAGCTTCCCGGAGAATGAAGCCCGGTGAATCGGCGTGCCCGGCGGCCCCCGCGGATGATTCACTGACGCCATGCGCATCGAGCTTGCCGTCGACGGCCACCCTGTCACCGTCCGCGACCTGCGACCCGCCGACGAGGACGGCGTCCTGGCGGTGTTCGCCGCCTGCGAGGACTGGTTCACCGCCGCCACCGGCCAGCCCTCCGCGCCCGGCGACGTCCAGAGTTCCTTCTACTCCCTTCCCGAGGGCGCCGACCTCGACGACAAGGTCCTGCTCGTCATCGACGCCGGCACCGAGATCATCGGCTTCGTCGACGCCGTCCGCCGCTATCCGCACATCGCCGCGGTGTCCATCGGCGCCTTCCTGATCCATCCGGACTTCCGCCGCCTGGGCATCGGCCGCGCCGTGGCCGAGGCCCTGTTCGGCGCGGCGCGGGAAGCCGACTTCGCCCAGATCAACGCGCACGTGGTCGAGGGATGGCTGCCGGGCCGCAAGTTCCTGGCGGAGCTGGGGTTCACCTTCTCGGCCCCGCGCCGGCCGAGCGGGACGGGCAACCGCAATCCGGGGCCGGGCGAGGACCGGACCGTGATCCCGGCGCTCATCGCGATCGGGTGAGGCACACGGGCACCGGCACAGCGCGCTCGCACTGAAAGCGCTGCTGTAAAGAACCTTGACACGTTATCGCAGAGCCGTTAGATCGTATATCGTATGGCAACTCGCCGAGGCATCGAGAGGATGCGCCGTCATGCGAAGAGCACTTCGGAGAGTTCTGCGAATCCCCCTTGTACTGCTGGTATCGAGCTTGCTGGCGGCCGGTGGCGCCGGAGTCGCCAGCGCCCGGCCCGCCGCCGGGAGCGCCGCCGCGACCGACTGGTCGGTGGCGGTCGTCCATTCGACGATGAAACGTTTCACGCCGGCCACGATCGGCGGGTGGTCGTACCCGGTGGGCCTGTATCTGTACGGGCAGTATCAGGTCTACCTGCGCACGCATGACGCGTCATACCTGACGTATCTCAAGACCTGGGTCGACAGGTTCGTCGCGGCGGACGGCACGATCAATCAGAGCTTCAACAGCCTCGACAGCATGCTCGCCGGGCGACTGTTGGTGATCCTGCACCACGAGACCGGGCAGGCGAAGTACGCCGTGGCGGCCGCGACGATCCGCAAGCGGCTGGACACCTACCCGCGGACCGCCGACGGCGGTTTCTGGCACGCCGACACCTCCTCGCGGGCGCATCAGCTGTGGGACGACGGCCTGTACATGGTCGTGCCGTTCCTGCTGGAGTACGGCAAGGAGTTCGGGGACTCGAGCTATACCGACGCCGAGGCGGTCAAGCAGCTCACCGTCTACGCCGGCCATCTGCAGCAGCCGAACGGGCTGCTCCAGCACGCGTGGGACGAGTCCAAGACCGCGAGCTGGGCCGATCCCCGGACCGGCCTGTCGCCCGAGCAGTGGTGCCGGGCCAATGGCTGGTACGGCATGGCGCTGGTCACCGCGCTCGACGACGTGCCGGCCGACCAGCCGGGGCGGGCCGCGCTGCTCAGCAGCCTGAACCGCTTCGCCGCCGGGTTGCAGCAGTATCAGGACCCGGCATCGGGGCGGTGGTACCAGGTCATCGACAAGCCCGGGGCGGCCGGGAACTGGACCGAGACGTCGTGTTCGAGCATGTTCGCCTACACGCTGAACCGCGCGGCGCGCGAAAGTTACATCGACGCGCATTACGCCGCCGTGGCGCAGAAGGCTTACAGCGGAGTACTGGCACGGATATCTCTGGGGAAGGACGGTCTGACCGATCTGACGACTATCTCGGTCGGGACCAATGTAGGTGATTACGCCTATTACATCGCGCGGACCAGGGCGACCGACGATTTCCACGGCCTGGGCTCGTTCCTGCTGATGAGCGAGCAGTTCCGCTGAGCCGGCCGGGCCGGCCGGGGTGGGAGCGCGGCCGGCCCGGCCATCACGGGAATGGCGTTCAGGCGCCGTCCGGACACTTACAGCGATTCCCGCGTCATCCTGTGTAGCCGCCGTGACCCTCCGTACGATAGTCTTCACAAGAACTGAACATTGGTTCACACGACATGGGTCTGCCGTGCGGCGCACGGAAATCAGGCCCGGAAGAACCAGGGGGGAGCATGCGGGGAGCTCTCGGCTGGGCGCCGACCCGGGCCCGGCTGCTGCCGCCGGACCTCACCGACTTCACCGGGCGGCCGGCTGAGCTGGCCCTGCTCACCGACTGCGGGTCGTTCCCGGCCCAGGGGGCCGCGCTGTTCGCGGTCACCGGGGCCGGCGGGACCGGGAAGACGGCGCTGGCGGTGCGCGCCGCGCGGCTGGCCGGCGGCGCCTTCCCCGACGCGCACCTGTACGCCGACCTCGGCGGGTACGCCGGCGTCCCGGTCGCCGTGCCGGACGTCCTGCGGCGTTTCCTGCGGGCGCTCGGCGCCGACGGGCCGCTGCCGGAGGACCCCGACGAGCTGGTCGGCATGTTCCGGACCGCCCTGGCCGGGCAGCGGGTGCTGGTGGTGCTGGACGACGCCGCGGACGAGGCGCAGGTGCGGCCGCTGCTGCCGGCCGGGCCGACGGCGCTGGCGGTGGTCACCAGCCGGAACTGGCTGGGCGGGCTGGCCGGGGCGGTGCCGCTGCGGCTGGGCCCGATGCCGGAGGCCGAGGCGGCGGCGATGCTGGCCCGGGTGCTGGGGCCGCGCTGGACCGGCGAGGAGGACGCGCGGGACCTGCTGGCGCTGTGCGGGCACCTGCCGCTGGCGATCCGGATCGCGGCGGCCCGGCTGCTGTCCCGGCCGCAGATGAGCGTCGGAGACCTCTGCGACCAGCTGCGGGACGAGGGCCGGCGGCTGCGGCGGCTCACCGCGGGGGACATCACCGTGCGCGGCGTCCTGGCTTCCTCCTACGAGGCCCTGGAGGAGGGCGACCGCAAGCTCTTCCGCCGGCTGGCCCTGCTGCGCGGCTACGACTTCGGCACCGACGCCGCGGCGGTGGCCGCCGGGATGGCGCGGGAGGAGGCGCGCGAGGCGCTGGACCGGCTGGCCGACCGCAGCGTGGTGCGGGCCGAGTCGCCGCCCGGCCGCTACAGCCTGCACTCGCTGGCGCGGCTGTTCGCCGCCGACCGGCTGGCCGCCGACGAGGAGCCGGGGGCGGTGTGCGAGGCCGAGGCGCGGCACCTGGACTGGGTCATGGCTCGGCTGCACGCCGCCGCCGACTTGGTGAATCCCTGTCTGGTGCGGTTGCCTCGGGCCGGCCACGGGGTCGGCGGGGTTGAGGTCGGCGGCACGGACGCCAAGGCCGGGAGCGGCGACGCGGGCGGCGGGGCCGAGGCCCGCAGCGCGAACGCCAGGGCTGGGAGCGGCGGCGCGGATACCAGGACCGAGGCCGGCGGCTCGACCGGGTCCGGCGGCACGAACGCCGGGACCGAGTCCGGCGGCATGGCCGAAGCCGAACGCGGCTCCGCTCTGCACTCGGACCGCGCTGCCGACCCGGCCGCCGGTGTCCTGCTCGACCGCGACGCCGCACTGGCGTGGCTGGACGCCGAACGTCACAACCTGCTGGCGCTGGTCCGGCACCACCGGCGCACCGGGGCGCCGACGGTGTGCTGGGCCGTGCCGGACGCGTTGCGCGGCTACTTCCACGCGCGGCGGCATCTGCGGGAGTGGATCCGGATGGCCGGCATCGGCCTGGCCGCCGCCACCTCGGCCGGGAACCAGCGGGCGCAGGCCGCCATGCACCTGGGCCTGGGCATGGCCGAGTACGCCGGCGGGCGGATCGACATGGCCGAGGAGCACTACCACCGGACCGTGGAACTGGGCCTGGGCTCGGGCTGGCGCGAGGGCGAGGCCGCCGCCTACCGGAACCTGGCGGGGGTGGCGCTCATGCGCGGCGACTGCTCGGCTTCGGAGAAGTACATGTCGCTGTGGGCGGATCTGACCGAGGTCCTGGGGTTGAACGTCCCGGCGAAGAACGCTGCGAACGCCAAGCGCGCCGCGGCAGCGGCTTGCGTCGAGGCCGATGCCGAAGCCGCCGAATCGGCAGATGCCGACGACCCCACCGGGCCCGATCCGCTGGCCGCCGACTGGTCGAGCCTGAGCCACCGCGAGCAGGCGGTGGCCCGGCTCGTGGTGCAGGGGCTGACCAACCAGCAGATCGCCAAACGGATCCGCTGCTCGCCGGAGACGGTGAAGTTCCACCTGCGCAACATCTTCCGCAAGCTGGACATCGGGTCGCGGGTGGAGATCGCACGGTTCGTCCTCGTACCCGGCGGCCCGACCTAGCCGACGCGGCGCAAACTACATCGCGGGGCGACAGCGCCGCTGCGTGGCGGTCCCGCGCACCCAGCGGCCGGGCACCTCAGCCAGCCACCACCTCCAGCAGGCTGAGCTCCACCCCGATCCCGCTGAGCGCGCCACCGAGCCGCTGCACCGCCCGCAGCTCCACGCCCAGTTCGCCGGCGATCTCGGTCAGCCGGCCCAGGTTGCCCAGCGTGTTGAACCCGAGGAACAGCCGGCCGCCGGGGGTCAGCAACTCCGGTCCCTGCGTCAGATAGCGGCGGTGCGCGGCATAGTCGCGGTCGAAGAACGCCCACTGGAGTTCGTCCACGTACTCGAACTCCAGTGGGGCGTCTATGACGTTGGAGTTCCAGTAGACGACGTCGAACCGTTCGCCCGGCTCCAGTTCGTCGAACAAGTCGCTCTTGAGCACCCGCATCCGATCGGCCACGCCGTGGCGCACCGCGTTGGCCTCGGTGTTGGCCACCGCCGCGGTCGATATGTCCACCGCCGCCACCCGGGTGCAGCCGCTGAGCGCGGCGGTCACCGCCGTGACGCCGGTGCCGGAGCCGACCTCCAGGAACGAGCCGCCCTCGGGATAGGGCAGCCATCGGGTGAAGGTCTCGGTGGTCATGGTGTGCACCGGCGCGAACACGCCCGGCAGCAGGGTCCAGGTCCGGCCGCCGAGGTCGAACTCGTCCGGGCGGCCCTCCAGCGTGCCGTGCCGCTGCCGCAGCGCCGCGCCGGCCGCCATCGCGTCCCCGGCCGGATCCCCGGCCGCGATCGTCGCGGCCGCCTGCCGTTTTCCGTCGGCCATCATCGTTCAGTCTCCGTCCCGTACCTCGCGTGCCCGGTCGGCCCGCCTTCCGGGATCAAGAATCGAACATCAGAACTCTGAGGAGCAAGCCGGGTGCGCGGCCGGTTCCGGCCACGGCCGGCGCCCGAAGGCGCTGAGCTCGCCGTCCCGCGGCAGGCCGTGACCCATGCCATAGGCCGCGTGCGCCCGCCGTCGGCGGCGCGGACCGGCGCCCACGCCCCACGCCCGCACCCGGCGCTCGTGCCGGGACTCGCCGTCGATCGACGCCGACAGCGTAGCGATCCACTCCCGGCCGCGGCGCATCAGGGGGTGTCTGGTGTCACTGAGATGACCGGACACCGGTGGGGTTCACTCCGGACACCGTGTCCCGAGCCGCGTCATGTGTCCGGGCGCCGGTCCCACCAACCGGCGCCCGGACTCGGCCGCCGTCATGCGACCCGCCACCTGCCACGGCGGCCGTCTCAAAGGCCGGCTCGGCGGCACCGGCCAGCGTCGATCCCCGGCGGTCCGGCCGGTCCCACCACCGCCTGGCCCGCCACCGCCCGCCCGCTGCCGGAACCGCCGCCGGTGGCTGGGGCCACCGGTGCCGGCCAC
>JABFXP010000307.1 GCA_013361685.1 Catenulispora sp. | reverse complement strand
CAGATCACGGCGACGGTACAGATCACGGAACCGCGGGCTGCCCGCCGGCCTCGGTCGGCAGCCCGGCAGCAGCCCATGCCCGGAAACCGCCGATCAAATCGGTGGCCCGGCGCAGACCCAGCCGGCGCAGGTCGCGCGCGGCGAGGCTGGAGGCGTAACTCTCATTGCAGAACACGATGACGAGCGTGTCGGCGTCGAACCCCGGCAGCCGCCAGGGGCTGTCTGGCGCCAAGCGCCACTCCAGGTGGATGCGCTCCACCGGGACCGCGCCGGGGATCTCGCCTTCGGCGGCGCGGTTCACCTGCGGCCGGATGTCGATCAGCAGCGCGCCTTCGCCCCGGAGCCGGTCCGCCTCCTCGGGCGTGACCCGGTCCAGCTCGGCCCGCGCCTGCTCGAGGAATTCCTCCACAGCACTCAAACCACTTCCTCCAGACTCGCGTACTCCCTGGTCGGCAGCAGCGGCGGCGAATAGGCGTGCACCGTCGCGGCGGGCCGGACGCCCGCGTTGCGCACCACGTGCGCGCGGTCGCCGCCGAAGCCCAGTCCCTGCCCGGCGCGCAGGGTCCGTACACCGATGGCCGCGCCGGGGTAGCGGTGTTCCTCCCGGACCTCGCCGGCCAGGACGGTGAACGAGCCGGCGGCGCCGCCGTGGTCGTGCGGCTTCGTGCCCTGTCCGGGCAGCCAGCTCAGCAGCCACACCTCCACGCCGCGGGTCAGGGCCAGGCGGGTCCACCAGCGTTGGGGCTCGGCGTAGCGCACGACCGCGCGCAGGCGGTCGGCGTGGTCCTGCGCCAGGGTCCGCGTCAGGTCCCTGAGCTGGGCCGGCGTCCACAGCGGACGGTCGGGCTGGACGAGGTCGTGCAGGAACGGCGCGGCGAGGTCGAGCTCAGCCGGCCGGAGGGCGGGCGGGGATGCGGACATGGTGGCTCCGGGTTCCAAGGCGTGCGGGCGGGGGCGGACAGGTCCCCGGACACATGCAGGACGCCACACGCAGCAGGTCGACCGGGCGGTCGGACCAGGCGAGCAACGGAGCGGACATGGCGGTGATGCTGGCACGGGCGGTGGCAGGCGGGTCGGATCGGTCCGCGATCCGGGCACCGTCCGTCTCAGGCCGTATCAGAAGCTGAGCACCGAGTGTCTCAGCTCATGGACTATCTCAGCCCCACCGATTTCAGCCACGCGTCGGCGACCACGTCGATGTCCTTCTTCTCGTTCTGGATCTTCGCCATCATGTCCACCAGCGCCGCCGTGTTCAGCTTGGCGGAGACCGTGTTCAGGGTCTGCACCGCGACCGGGGTCATGCTCGCCCGGTAGGCCAGCGGCGTCACGTTCTGCGCGCTGAACACCTGCTCGGGGTCGGTGAGCACCTTGAAGTCGTGGGTGACGAGGTTCGGGTCGGTGGTGAACAGGGTCGCGACCTGGACGGTGTCGTCCACCAGGGCTTTGACGGTGATGGGGCCGGCGGTGTCCAGCGAGGCGAAGTCCTTGAAGGTCAGTCCGTACTTGTCCTTCAGCCCCGGCAGGCCCTGGTAGCGCGTCTTGAACTCCGGCGGCCCGCCGATCGTCATCGAGGCCGCGTACGGCGCCAGGTCGGCGATCGACTCCAGGTGGTTCTTCGTCGCGGTGGCGGAGCTGGTGACCAGCGCGTTCTTGTCCTCGGCGGGGGAGGAGTCGAGGATCTCCATCGGGGGCGGCAGCCGGGCCGCGAGTTCGGCGTTGACCTCCTCGGTCGAGGCGGCGCGCGACTTGGCGTCCAGGTAGCCGAGCAGCGCGCCGTTGTACTCCGGCAGCACCGAGATCGAACCGGACTGCACCTGCTGGTACAGCACCTCCCGGCTGCCGACGTTGAACTTCGTGCTGACCTTCAGGCCCTTGGCGCTCAGCGCCGAGGCGTAGATGTCGGCGAGCAGCACGTTCTCGGGGAAGTTGGCGGACCCGACCGTGATCTGCCCCTTCTTCGGCCCCGGGAGCAGCGGGTTGCCGCTGGTGCAGGCGGCCGCGGCCAGGGTCGTGGTCAGGGTCAGGGCCGCGACCGGCAGGAGCGCGGTCTTTCTCATGGGTCGTCCTTAGTGCCGGCCCCCCTGCCTGTCGTGTCGAGCCGTGTAGCGCGTCGAGCCGTGCTAAGCGGTGGCCTGCTTCCTGGGCTGCAATCCCGGCGAGATCAGCACGCGGCGCAGCACGGCGAAGAACATCAGGTTCAGGATCGCCGCGATGACGATCAGGATCGCGCCCCCGGCCACCTCCCCGTAGTCGGTGGTCGCCAGCCCGTCGATGACGAACCGGCCCAGGCCGCCGAACGAGGAGTACGCCGCGATGGCCGTGTTCGCCACGGCGTTGACCGCCGCGAACTGGAACCCGGTGAGGATCAGCGGTGCGGCGGCCGGCACCTCGGCCCGCCACAGCACCTGCCAGGGCCGCAGCCCCATGCCCTTGGCGGCGTCGGTCAGCTGCGGGTCCACGTTGCGGACGCCCTCGTAGGTGTTCAGCAGGATCGGCGGGATGGTCAGCGCCACCAGCGGGATCATCACGGCCCGGAACTTCACGCCGATGAGGACCACCAGCAGCACCACCAGACCCAGCGTGGGCAGCGCGCGGGCGACGTTCGCCAGCGAGGTGACGACCAGGCCGCCGCGCTTGGTGTGGCCGGTCAGCAGCCCCAGCGGGAAGGCGATCAGGGCCCCGAGGAGCACCGCCTCGATGGAGTACTCGAAGTGCTCCAGGAACCGGGTCGGGATGCCGTCCGAGCCGTGCCAGTTGGCGGCCGTGGTGAGCCAGCCCCACGCCTCACTCAGGACGTTCACCGCGACCTCCGCTTGTTCCACGGCGTGAGCAGCCGCTGCGTGATGACCAGCAACAGGTCGCAGACCAGCGCCAGCGCGACGATGCACACGATGCCGGTGACCGCCAGGTCCGACCGGCTCAGCTGGGCGGCGGCGGTGAACAGCGCGCCGAACGCGCCCACACCGATGACGGTGCCGACGCTGACCATGCTGATGTTCCCGACCGTGGCCACCCGCAGCCCGGCCATGATCGGCGGCACCGCCAGCGGCAGGTCCACCGCGACCAGGCGCCGTATCCCGGTGTAGCCCATGGCCACCGCGGCCAGCCGGACGTCTTCCGGGATGCCGCGCACGCCGTCCACTATGTTCGGCACCAGCGCGGCCAGGCTGTAGAAGGCCAGCGGGATGATGACCGTGGTCTGCGTCAGCCCGGTCGAGGGCACCAGCAGCACGAACAGCGCGATCGACGGCAGCGAGTAGATCACCGTCAGCAGCGCCACCATCGCCGGGTAGATCTTCGGGTAACGCACGCACAACAGCGCCAGCGGCACCGCGGCGATCAGCCCGAACAGCACCGACAGCAGCGCCATCGTCAGCTGCTGCTGGATCAGCGACCCGTAGGTCCCCAGGTAGCTGGGGATGTGCGGGAACAGATTCATCGGCCGTTCTCCGGGCTGCTCCCGTCCTGGGCCGCCCGGATCGCCGGCACCAGCTCCTCCACCGAGGCCACGCCCACGACCCGGCCGTCGGCGTCCACGCCCACGGCCCGGCTGGACGGCGACAGGACCGCCGAGTCCAGCGCCGCCCGCAGCGACTCGGCCTCGACGGTGAAGGCGTGGCCGTAGGAGACGAGGTCGGCGGCCGGGACCCGGCTCAGGTCCCCGTCCGCCGGCACCTGCTGCGCGGGCAGCCAGCCCAGCGGCTTGGTCTCGGCGTCCACCACCAGCAGCCACGGCTGCGTGCCCTTGCGCGCGAGCACCTCCTGCGGCGGCGCGTCGACCGCGACCACCGGCTCGGGCCGCAGCGGCACCGCCCCGGACGAGAAGAAGGACAGCCGCCGCACCCCGCGGTCCACGCCGAGGAACCCCTCGACGAACTCGTTCTTGGGGTGGGCCAGCAACTCCGAGGGCGTGTCGAACTGCTCCAGCGTCCCGCCGGTGTTCAGCACCGCGACCCGGTCGCCCAGCAGAATCGCCTCGTCGATGTCGTGGGTGACGAACAGGATCGTCTTCTCCAGCTCGGACTGGATCCGCAACAGCTCGGTCTGCAGATCCTTGCGCACCACGGGGTCGACCGCGCTGAACGGCTCGTCCATCAACAGCACGGGGGGATCGGCGGCCAGCGCCCGCGCCACCCCGACCCGCTGCTGCTGTCCGCCGGAGAGCTGGAACGGGTAGCGCTTGGCGTGGTCGGCTTCGAGCCCCACGGTCAGCAGCAGCTCCATGGCACGTTCCCGCGCCTTCTCCTTGGACCAGCCGAGCAGCCGCGGCACGGTCATGACGTTCGCCAGCACGGTGCGGTGCGGGAACAGCCCGGCGTTCTGGATGACGTACCCGATGCCCCGCCGCAGCTCCGGCGCCGGCTTGGACCGGACGTCCACCCCGTCGATCAGGATGCTGCCGCTGGTCGGCTCGATCATCCGGTTGACCATCCGCAACAGCGTCGTCTTCCCCGACCCCGACGGCCCCACCAGCACCGTGATCCGGCCGCTGTCGGCGGTCAGGTCCGTGGCGGCGACCGCCACCGTCCCGTCCGGGTACGTCTTACCGACCTGCTGGAAGGAAATCACCCCGCGAGCCTAGCCGCTCCGTCCGACGTCGGCGTGGCGTCCGGCGTGGCGCCGATCCCCATCCGATGATCGGATCCCCGCCGAACCCGCCGATCTCACTAGAACCTGTTGCAGTTTCAAGCGCGCGAGCCTATCTTCGCCCCATGCGAACACCCCTGTCGACAAGCCTCGGCCTGGAGTTCCCGCTCTTCGCGTTCTCCCACTGCCGCGACGTCGTCGCCGCGGTCTCCCGGGCCGGCGGCCTGGGTGTGCTCGGCGCCGTCTACTTCACCCCCGAGGAGCTCGAGACCGAACTCCGCTGGATCGACGACCACGTGGACGGCAAGCCCTACGGCGTCGACGTGGTCATGCCCGCCTCCGTCTCCTCCTCGGTGACCGAGGTCTCGGCGAAGGACTCCGCGCGGACCTCCATGGAGGAGACCCTCAAGTCCTACATCCCCACCCGCCACCGCGACTTCGTGGAGGAGGTCCTGGACAAGTACGAGGTCCCGGCCCTGCCCGCCGACGCCGACCACAGCCACCAACTCCTGGGCTGGACCGACGCCACCGCCCGCCCCCAGGTCGAAGTGGCCCTCGACCACCCCATCGCCCTCCTGGCCAGCGCCCTGGGCCCCCTGCCGGGCGACATCGTCGAACTGGCCCACAGCCACAACGTCCGCACAGCGGGCCTGGCCTCCAGCGCCCACCACGCCCGCAAACAAGTCGAGCAGGGCGTGGACATCATCGTGGCCCAGGGCACCGAAGCCGGCGGCCACACCGGCGAGATCTCGACCATGGTCCTGATCCCCGAAGTCGTCGACGCGGTCGGCGACACCCCCGTCCTCGCCGCCGGCGGCATCGGCAACGGCCGCCAGATGGCCGCCGCCATGGCCCTGGGCGCCCAGGGCGCCTGGACCGGCTCGATCTGGCTCACAGTGGCCGAAGCCGACACCGACCCCCGCGTCGTCCCCAAACTCCTGGCCGCCTCCTCCCGCGACACCGTCCGCTCCCGCGCCCTCACCGGCAAACCAGCCCGCCAACTACGCACCGACTGGACCGACGCGTGGGAGAGCACGGACTCACCAGGCCCCCTGCCCATGCCCCTGCAATACATGCTGGTCTCCGAAGCCCACCGCCGCATCTCCCGCGCGGGCCGCACAGAACTGATGGGCATGCCAGTAGGCCAGATCGTGGGCTCCATGAACGACGTCCGCCCAGTCCGCGAGGTCGTCTACCAGCTCATCGACGAATACGCGACAGCGGTCGAACGCCTGAACGCGATCACAGAAGCCTGATCCCAGTCCTCCCGCCGACGCACATCAGGCCCCACCGTTCGCCACCGCGAACGCCCGTAAGGGGCACCGACAAAAAAGCATCCACATCCGCCGATAACCGTGCGGTCACCGCCTGTCACGCCGTACTCTGCGAACTGGCACCGGTGGCTCGACGGCCCCGGCGCCCCAACCGGTCGCGCCGAGGGCAGACGCGACCGGGACACCGGGGTCTCTTTCCGCGCTCTAGAGGCCCCGGTGTCGGTTATTCCGGGC
>JABFXP010000671.1 GCA_013361685.1 Catenulispora sp. | reverse complement strand
GGCGCGCCCGCGGCGGCCGGCGGCGTGCGCGGCACCCGCATCTCCACCTCAGTACCCTGACCCGGGATGGAGACCACGTCGGCCCGTCCGCCGACGTCGCGCAGCCGGCCCTCGATGGAGTGCGCGACCCCGAGGCGGCCGGCCTGCCGGGCCTGCTCCAGGCGTCCTTCCGGGATGCCGGGCCCGTCGTCGCGGACCGTGACGACGACCGCGTCGGCCTCGTCCTCGACCAGGATCCAGGCCCGGGCGCCCAGGCCGTCCGCGCCGGGGCCGCCGTGCACCCGGACGTTGTCCAGGGCCGCCGCGACCGCCGCCGCGACGTCCCGGGCCACCGGGCCGGGCAGCGTGACCGGACCGCCGGGACCGGACAGCGTCACGCGCGGACCGGCCAGCCGGCCCAGCAGCGCCGACAGGTCCAGATCCACCGGGTCGCCGGCCCCGGCCTCGCCCTCGGCGTCCAGGTCGTGCCAGGAGTTGACCAGGGACCGCAGCGCGCGCTCCTGGTCCCCGGCCATCCGGCCCAGATCGGCCCCGGCGCCGCCGATCTCCGCGCCGCGCCGCTGGACCAGGGCGAGCACCTGCAGCACCCCGTCGTGGATGTCGCGGGCCAGCCGCTGGCGCTCGCGGGTGGCGGCCTCCAGCCGCTGGGCCCGCACGAGGGTGAGCTCGGCGGTGCGGCCGAGTTCGGTGACGTAGCCGATGGCGGTGCCGAGCAGGGCCATCAGGACGATGTTGTGGAAGGCGTCCTGCGTCATCTGGCCGCGCTCGAACAGGTCGGCGGCCCCGACGACCGCCGCCCCGGCGACGCCGCCGCGCCAGCCCAGCGCGATCGCGGCGGCGATGACCGGGGCCGCGGACCACACGGTCGGCAGCGTCATCTCGCCGCGGTGCACGCGCTCGGGGGTGTCGACCAGGATGGTGCTCAGGACGCTGCCGGCGCCGACCGCGAGGTCGGTGGCGATGAAGCCCAGCAGCGCGGAGCGGGACAGGGTGGTGCGGTGGTAGACGATGACCGTCCACGCGGTCCAGGCGCCCATGCTGATCAGGACCGCCACCGCCGCGCCGATGTGGGCGTAGCGGTCGTAGGAGGCTGCGAAGCGGGTCACGGCGTAGGCCAGGGTGAGGGCGCGGAAGACGCCGAGGGCGCGCCACATGGCGGTGTCGACGGCGCTGCGTGGGCGGTCGGCCCCGCCCATCCCGCTCATTTCGCTAAGCGTCCTCGTCCGATTCCGTCTGCCGCTTCTCCTCGATCTCGGCGCGGCGCTCGGCGGCGGCGATGCGCTTGGCCTCGGCCCGCTGCTCGGCGCGTTCGGCGGCCTTCTCGGCGGCGATGAGCTTCTTGGCGTCGGTGGCGTACATGTCGACGTACTCCTGGCCGGACAGGTCCATCAGCGCGTACATGATCTCGTCGGTGATCGAGCGCAGGATGTGCCGGTCGTCCACGGCGCCGGGGACCTCGCGGTAGCGGGAGAAGTCCAGGGGCTCGCCGAAGCGCACCCCGACCCGCTTGATCTTCGGCACCACCTGGCCGGAGGGCTGGATCTCGAAGGTGCCGACCATCGCGCACGGCACCACCGGGACGCCGGACTCCAGCGCGATGCGGGCGATGCCGGTGCGGCCCTTGTACAGCCGGCCGTCGGCCGACCGGGTGCCCTCCGGGTACAGCCCCAGCGCCTTGCCCTCGTTCAGGATCCGCAGCGCGGTCTTCAGCGCCGGGTCGGCGGCCTGGCCGCTGGAGCGGTCGATCGGCACCGAGCGCACGCCGCGGAAGAAGGCCGCGGTCAGCCGGCCCTTGATCCCCTTGCCGGTGAAGTAGTCCGACTTGGCCAGGAAGTAGACCGGGCGCGGCACCATCAGCGGCATGAAGAAGGAGTCGGAGAACGACAGGTGGTTGCTGGCCAGGATGACCGGGCCTTCGGCCGGGATGTGCTCCAGACCCTTGGCCCAGGGCCGGAACAGGACCCGGAGCAGCGGTCCGAGGAACACGACCTTGAGCAAGCCGTAGAACAACCGTCTGCCTCTCCGTGAGGGGATGCGAGCCCGTGGTGACTTCACTCGGCCAACGCACGGCGTCACTGTCGGGTTTCCGGAGCGAAGACTACTGCTTGCGGCGTCGCTGTACTCCCCCCGTCCGCCGTGGAACGATGGTGACCATGACCGCGCCCGTGCTCCCCGGTGCCGAACCCTTCTCCCACGACGCGACCCCGGCCGGCCCCGCTGTCGGCGTGCTTCTGTGCCACGGTTTCACCGGTTCGCCGCAGTCGCTGCGGCCCTGGGCCGAGCATCTGGCCGCGGCCGGGTTCGGGGTGCGGCTGCCGCGGCTGCCCGGCCACGGCACCGACTGGCGGGACATGCAGGTCACCACCTGGGACGACTGGTACGCCGAGGTGGACCGGGCCTTCCACGAGCTCAAGGCCGCCTACGACCGGGTGTTCGTGATGGGCCTGTCCATGGGCGGCACCCTGACGCTGCGGCTGGCCGAGCGGCACGGCGCCGACGTCGCCGGGATCGTGCTGGTCAACGCCTCGGTGAAGCCGGACAAGGCGGCGCTGAAGCTGCTGCCGGTGCTCAAGCACCTGGTGCCGAGCGTGGCCGGGATCGGGAACGCGATCAACAAGAAGGGGGTCAGGGAACTGGCCTACGACCGGGTGCCGCTGAAGGCGCTGGACTCCTTCGCCGCCGGCTGGCGCGCCGTGCGCGCCGACCTGCCCAAGGTGACGCAGCCGACGCTGCTGTACCACTCGGTGACCGACCCGGTCGTGCACCCCTCGAACAGCGCCCTGATCCTGACCCGGATCTCGTCCACCGACGTGGCCGAACACGTTCTGGAGAAGAGTTCGCACGTGGCGACGCTGGACCACGACGCGGAGCAGATCCATGCCGGATCCGTGGAATTCATCCGGCGGGTCGCCGAGTTGGGGAATTGATGTGAGCACCGCCAACGAACAGCCCGGTTCCGGGATGCCCGAAGAACCCGTGGAGTCCGACGCCGAGGGCGCCGAGCCCGGCCCGGACGCGGTCGGCGGCGTGGAGTCGGTCACCGAGACCGAGACCGAGGCCGAACCGGGGGCCGCGGACCCCGACGGCGAGGAGACCGAGGAACAGCGCGTCGCCCGCGAGCGTCTGGAGTTCGACAAGCTGGTCGCGGCCTTCCACGGCGAGTCGGCGCCGGATCCGCAGGGACGGCGGCCCGAGCCCGGCCCCGGGGTGACCGGTGCCACCGGCCCGCACAAGATCATCCGCTACCCGGTCCTGGATCCCCGCCCGGAGTGGGAAGGCAGCATCGTCGAGCCCACCGACGAGACCACCGCCGACCCGCTGGACTACGTCGAGCACTACGAGCCGCCGGACCCCGAACTGCCGCAGGCCGCCGCCGCGACGCTGGCGTCCTGGACGATGCTGATCGGCGGCGTGGCGTTCCTGGTCCTGCACACGCTGCTGGGCTGGCAGACGCCGGAGTACCTGGGCTGGCTGGCGATCATCGGGGTGTTCGGCGGGATCATCACGCTGGTGGCGCGGATGAAGCCGGACCGCGACGACTACGACGACCCGGACAACGGCGCCGTGGTCTGAGCCGGCTGAGCCGGCGTGGCCCGCGGCGCCGTGGTCTGACGATCGGATCAGAGGGCGAGCACGGCCAGCACCGGCCGGTGGTCGCTGGCCACCGCCAGGTCGGCCTGCGCGACCAGGTCCGTCGGCACTCCGGCCCGCAGCACGGTCACGTCCCGGGAGACGAACACCGCGTCCAGCCGCTGATACGGGTCGCGGGCCGTCGAGGTGAACTCCTCCCCCTCCGGCGCCGCCTGCCAGGCGTCCACGAGCCGCGAGGTCAGCGTCCCCCACTCCGCACTGTCCGGGTGGCTGTTGAAGTCCCCGCACAAGACCTGCGACGGCGCCTGCTCCCGCTCGGCGAAGCCGTCAAGCCGCTCCAGAACTTCTTCGGCCTGGTCTCGGCGCTGACCGTCGTCCAGGCTCAGATGCGTGGACGCCACCGTGAACCGGCGTCCGCCGATCGTGACCGCGGCGAGCGCCATGCCCCGCAGGTGCAGCCCTCTGCGGTGCCGCAGGAAGACCGTCTCTTTCGCTCCGACGTCGACCCGCTTCCCGGCCAGCAGCAGGTTGCCCGACGCGTCGGCCCCGCCGACGACCATGTCGAGCCCGAACTCGACGGCCATCGCCCGCGCCGCGCGGCGCCAGCCGAAGAACCGCGGCGACTCCTGCACGCACAGCAGGTCCGGACGGCACCCGCGCACCACGCGCGCGAGCGCGGCGCGGTCGTCCCGCAGGGACCGCACGTTGTAGCTGAGGATCCGAAATGTGTCCGCCATGGCGATCACCACGGTAAGGGGTGATCGCCACGGCGGAAAGCGGGTCAGAGCCGCGCGAGGTCGGCGGCGCCGATCAGGCCCGCGTCCGGTCCCAGGGTCGCGGTGAGGACCTGCGCGTAGGGCCGGTGCCCGGCGCCGGCCAGCTTGCGGCGGTAGGCCTCGGCGGCCGGGGCGCGCAGCAGGTCGCCGGCCTCGGAGACGCCGCCGGCCAGCACGAACGCGCTGGGGTCGAGCAGCGCCGCCATGTCGGACATGCCCTGTCCGAGCCAGTCGGCGATCTCGTTGAACGCGGCCAGCGCTATCGTGTCGCCGGCCCGGGCGGCCTGCGTGATGTGCGAGCCCTGGATGCCCTCGACGGTGCCGTCGCCGAGCGCCAGCAGGTCCTTGGCCTTGCCCAGGGCGGCGGCGGCGCGTTCGCGAGCGGCGCGGACCAGGGCGTTGCCGGAGGCGTACTGCTCGAAGCAGCCGCGGTTGCCGCAGCCGCAGGGCCGGCCGTCCGGCACCACGCGGTAGTGGCCGGGCTCGCCGCCGATGCCGAAGCGGCCGCGGTAGAGCGCGCCGTTGAGGATCAGGCCGCCGCCGATGCCGGTGCCGACGGTCAGCACCACCACGTCGTCGTGGCCGGCCGCGGCGCCGAACTTGGCCTCGCCCCAGGCCGCGGCGTTGGCGTCGTTCTCGACCACCACCGGCAGGCCGACGCGCTCCTCGATGCGGGTCTTCAGCGGCTCGTTCACCCAGGACACGTTGGGCGCGAACAGCACGGTGGCGCGGTCGGCGTCGATGAAGCCGGCGGCGCCCAGGCCCACGGCGCCGATCTGGTGGTCCCCGCGGACCTTGCGGACCGCCTCGGCGATGGCGTCGGCGGTCTGGTCGGAGTCCTCCGGGGTGGAGACCTTGACCGAGTCGAGGATCTTCCCCTTCTCGTCGACCACGCCGGCCAGGATCTTGGTGCCGCCGATGTCTACGCCGATGGTGAGAGTCATTAGTCCCTGTTCTTCTGTTCAGGCGGATCGATCCGGTCCACCCGCTCGACGGTGATCTGCTCCTGCTGCCGCCCCCCGTCGGGCCCGGCGGATCCCGCGTCCCGCCAGTTCTGCTCCGAGCCGTGCACGGCCGACCGGAACGCCTTGGCGACCTCTCGGCCCGCCGCGCCCAGGTGGCGCGCCACCTCAGGGTACGACTCGACCGCCGGCGCCACGACGCGCGCCTCTATGGTCGCCCAGAGCTTGCGCGCCTCCTCGGCGAGCGTCCCGAGATCCTCGCGCACGGTGGTGGGCCCTGTCGAGCCGGGGCCGGGCGGTGTCCGGTCCTTGGAAGCGTCGGCACGGTCCGTGGCCTCCTCGTCCCTTGACGTGCCGGAGGCGGTGCCGCCGCCGGCGCTGTCGGGGGCCGTGTCCCGGGCGTCCTTCGGCGCGTCCTGGAAAGGTATGTCCTGTTCTTCGGGCTTGCCTGCGTCACTCACGGCTTGCGTCCCTCCCGTTAAGTATCCCCGGTTTGTGTGTCTTCACTATGGTCCGTCAGGAAGCGCTCGGGCCACAGGGTCTCGTCCGGCTTGAAGCCGACGCGCAGCATCCCGTCGGCGATGCGCGCCGAGGCGATGCGGCAGCGGCGCAGGGCGGCCGGCAGCGGGAACGCGCGGCGGTGCGCGGTCACGCCGGGCACGTCCACGGTCACGACCAGCTCGTCGCCGGAGCGGACCAGGCCGAGCTGGTCGCGTTCGACGCCGGGCAGCGGCAGGTCGTAGCGGTAGCCGTCGCCGTCGGCGTCGGC
>JABFXP010000924.1 GCA_013361685.1 Catenulispora sp. | reverse complement strand
GCTACGCGGCGTCCTGTGCCTCGATCAGATCGAGGTCGCGTACGCAGAAGCGGTAGTGCTCGAACGTCTCGTTGAGCACCGTGCCGAGGCACTGCCGCACCGAGCGGCCCCGAGCGTACGGCGGCCATACATCGTCGTCGGGCACCGGAGCCGGCGCTGCGAGCTGCGCCGCGTCGACCTCGTCCAGCCAGGCCTCGAGCTCGGCCGCCTGTGCGTCACGCACGCTCACGATCTCATCGAGTGTCGGGTCGAGCGAGAGGTCGACCCCATGCGCTCCAAGGTAGGGCTCAACGGTCGGCCCGATACCCATCGGCGTGAACAGCTCCGTCGAGCCCAGGCAGCAGCGGCGGAACCACGAGTCATGGACGAAGACCAGGTGGCGCATCGTCTGCACCGCCGACCACTCGCCGTTCACGCTGCGGCGCTCGAGGCCGGGCGTACGGCGGATCCGCTCAAACGTGGTCGCCCAGCCGGCACGAAGCTGACGCGATGCCGTGCGCAGATCGGCAGGGTCTGCGGAGCGGATCAGCACCCGCACCGGATGACGCCGGTCGAGCTCCGCCTCAACGTACTCGGTGACCTCCACGCCGTTCACCACAAGATTGGTGACGAATCCGTCGACCACGGCATCCTGCATGACGACACCGATCAGGCGTGCCCCGGTCAGATCGCACTCGCGGAACTCCGCACCGCGCAGATCCTCATCTATATATTGCGTCATGCGCCGGATAGTAGCTCCGGGCACCGACAAGCCAGTCCCGCAGGCCGGTGAGGGTGTTGGTCTCTGCCGACCGCCCGGTCCTCCGCGGTGTTGGGGTCGGGCGCCCTGAGCATCCGGCTACAGACGAATCTCCTCGGGAGAGTCTTGTTGCGACTGCGCCGTCTCAGCGTCTCCGAAGTCGGGGGGGACATCGCCCGTCAGTACCACCCGCCCATCACCCACCCACCAAACCCCCAGCCCGCTCCCACCGCCGCCGCAGCGCAGACGCCCCACCAGGCGTAAGGCCTCCCCAAGCGCGGAACCGAGCAACCCCGCCATCCGGATAGACATCAAGCCGAAGATGCGTAACCGCACGACCATCCCGGATCGGAAAACGGTGCGGCGTATCCGGCTGAAGCAGAGTCGGCGCAAGCAGCTCGAACCAGTCCCGGCTTCGCGGCACGGCGCCGACCTCCCCCATCGCCGCTGCCGAAACCTTGGCCTGATGCGGCGCATTGCCCTTGTAGTGGGTGGTGTCGATATCAAGCACGTCAACGACCCCCTCGGCGACCAAAGCCAGCTCAACCCAGTCGTTGCCGCCGTCCCGCCGCCGAGCGTTCTCCCAGCCGTCGCCCATGTTCAGCGCCTCACCAGGCATGAGCATCTTCTCCGGCCGGTTGTAGAACGTATCGCTGCACCCCAGCACGGACGCACCATCCCTCAGCGCCGCCAAGTTGACCGTCAGCCCCTCGAGAAGGGCGGGATCGGGAACCGGAAGGCCGTGGACGCGCAGGCGGGCGATCCCACCGTCCGGCAGTATGTTGAGACGGACGTGGCTGTAGCGGCGGCCTCCGGTGGCGACGGGAATGTGATGGACCGTGCCACCGCTCAACGGATACGCCGGGACGATCTCGGTCCAGTCCGCCGAGGCAAGCTCATCAGGGCTCGGATACCCGTCGCACCAAACCGCGTCGAGGCTGCAATAGGGCGGATAGTTGCCGAGGAAGAAAGCAGTGTCGACCACGACGCCGCAGATGATCCCGGGGCTCCCGAGCCGGATGATGGCCGCGTCGGCGTCGGCCTCAGCACCCGTCGCGGCCTCAGCGCCCGTCGCGACCTCGGCGCCCGGGGCGCCCGTACCGGCAGTGGCGCCCGTCGCGGCAGTGGCACCAGGCCGCCGCCGCCGAGTCTCCCACCCGTCGTACTGCTGCCCCCGCTCGGTGAACGTCGACGGCGTGAACACCGCAGGCCCAGGATTGATCAGATTCTCCTTGGCGGCGAAGAACTCATCGTTCGCCCACACGACAGCGGACCCGAACGCCCGGGACGCCAAATCGGGCAGGCTCGTGAACTCCGCGCTCACCGCGGCGCCGGCTGAACCGCGGAGACCGGACGTCGCAGCAGCCTGCCATGGGGAGTGGCCCCCGTCTCGACACCCCGCAGCAGCGTGGCCTGAACAACCCCGGCCAGAGTCCGGCCGTGGTACGGCGTGACCGGATTGCGGTGCGCCAGCGCGGCGGCATCGACCGTCGACACCGCCTCGGGATCGAAGACGACCAAGTCGGCGTCACAGCCTTCTGCGATACGGCCTTTGCCGGCCAGGCCGGCGAAGTCGGCGGTCCGCCGGGCCATCCGCTCAACGACCTCCTCCAGCGTCCAACCACGAAGCGCCGCACCCGTCCAGACCGCGGAAAGCCCCAGCTGAACCGACGCGATCCCGCCCCACGCGGCGGCGAAGTCGCCGGTGTCCCGCCGCTTGAGGTCGGGAGTGCACGGTGAATGGTCCGACACCACGAAGTCGATCAGCCCCGACCCGAGCGCCTCCCACAACCGTTCCCGGTTGGCCGCGGAGCGGATCGGCGGACAGCATTTGAACTCGGTCGCGCCGTCCGGGATCTGGTCGGCGTCGAAGACGAGGTAGTGCGGACACGTCTCGACAGTGACAGGCACCCCCTCGTCCTTGGCGGCCTGGATCAGCGGCAGCGGCTCGGCCGACGACAGATGCAGGATGTGGACGCGCGCCCCCGTGCGGCGCGCGGTGTCCAGCACGGTCGCGACCGCGGACGTCTCCGCCTCGTCCGGGCGCGAGGCCAGGAAGCGGTCGAAGCCAGTCCCGGCCGAATCGTCAGCCTGACCGGCCAGGACCCCGGAATCCTCCGCGTGGACGATCAGCAACCCATCGAACGAAGCGACCCGCCGCGCAACGGACTCCAACTCCGCCCCATCCAGCGCCGGAAACTCCGGCACCCCGGAATCGGCGAGGAAGCACTTGAACCCGAACACGCCAGCTTCCTGCAACTCCGCAAGGTCGTCGACATTGTCCGGAACGGCACCGCCCCAGAACCCGACATCGACATGGCACTGCCCCTGAGCCGCCGCACGCTTGGCCGCAAGCCCGGCCGCCGTCGTCGTCGGCGGAATCGCGTTGAGCGGCATGTCGATCACCGTCGTGACCCCGCCGAGCGCAGCGGCCCGAGTAGCGGACGCGAATCCCTCCCACGCCGTCCGGCCGGGCTCGTTGACGTGCACATGGGTGTCCACCAACCCCGGCAGCAGCGCGAGGTCACCGACATCCCACTCCTCAACGGTGCTCGCCTGTGCGTCATACGGCAGCACCGCCGCGATACGACCGCCGGTGACGCAGACCGCCGCGGAACCCGTCCCGGTCGGCAGAACCGTCCGTCGTGAGCGGAGAACCAGATCGAACGTCACGACCCCACTCCCAACGAGTCCTGATACGCATGCCAGCTCGCATGCTCGGAGATGTCGCGGAACACACCGACCGGCTCGCTGTAGGCGCGACGCCGCACCATCGACAGTGTCCCGCTCCCGTCCTCGAGTTCGATGACCCCGAGCTCGAGCTCATCCGGCTCGGCCGGCAGCAGCGATTCCCTGAGCACCTCCCACGGAACGTCGTAGAGCTCACCGGACACCGCCGCGTCCCCACCCGGTTCAAGCGCCGGGAACCGATCACCGACCGAGTGGAAGAAGTACTTAGGCGCCGTCCGGACGACGCCGACCAGCGCGGCGCCCCGCAGCAGATGGTGGAGCGATCCTCCGCGCATCGCGCCGCCGTTGAGGAACATCAGGGGCATGAGACCTCCGTTCTCCAGGGTGGATCGGTGCGTCGACCATCACGACCGCCTCAACCATCTCGAGCAGCGTTCTGCGCAGGCACGGCAATGTGCTCCGGCCTGATCGGGACCCGGCCCAGCGCCAGCCCGGTCGCGTCCCGGACCGCCGCCGCAATGGCCGGAGTCGACGACAGTGTCGGAGGCTCCCCCGCACCACGCAGCCCATACGGCGCGGCCGGATCCGGATACTCCAGGATGCGCATCCCCATCGGCGGCATGTCGAGAATCGTCGGGATCAGGTAGTCGGTGAACGACGGATTGCGGACCTTCCCGTCCGCGACGACGATCTCCTCCAGAACGGCGAGACCCAGACCCTGAGCGGTGCCGCCCTGGATCTGACCCTCCAGCGACTGGCGGTTCATGATCCTGCCCACGTCCTGCACCACATCCAGCCGCACCACCCGGACGAGACCGAGCTCCACATCCACATCCACCACCGCACGATGGGCGGCGAACGCGAACTGCACATGCGAGCTGCCCTGACCGGTCATCCGATCAAGCGGTCCGGTCGGCCGGTGCCGGTACTCCCGAGTCTCCTCGACCACATCCGCACCCAGCACCAACGCGAGATCGACGAGAGGTTCGCCGGACGCTGAGACGATCTTCCCGCCCGCGAGCCTGGACCCCTCCGCGACCTGGAAGCCGCGCTCGCGGGCGAGACTGAACACCCGCTCCCGGACGGCCTCGCAGGCCGCCTTCACCGCTCCGCCGGTCATGTAGGACTGGCGCGAGGCGGAAGACGACCCCGCCGAACCCACCGTCGTGTCAGCCTGCGCAACGGCGACCCGCTCGACCCCGAGTTCGGTCCGGGCGATCTGTCCTTGAACGGTGACGAGACCCTGCCCCACTTCAGCCGCGGCGGTGTGCACCGTCACCGCCGGCTCGCCGTCGGCGGCGCTCAGCGTCACCCGGGCGGTAGAGAAGTCGTCGAAGCCCTCTGAGTAGCAGATGTTCTTGATACCGACCCCGTAACCGACGCCACGCCGCACACCCTCGCCGTGCGTCGTGTTGCCGTATCCGCCCGGAAGCAGGTCCCCGGCGGCCCGGTCCGGCGGCAGCGGCATCGCGCGCAGCTGGGCGAACATCTCGGCCACCGGCGCCGGCGCGTCGATCACCTGCCCGGTGGGCGTCACAGAGCCCTGTTTCACCGCGTTGCGCGCCCGGATGTCCAGCGGATGCATGCCCAGTTCCGCGGCGAGCGCGTCCATCTGCGACTCGTAGGCGAAGCAGGTCTGGACCGCGCCGAAGCCACGCATCGCTCCGCACGGCGGATTGTTCGTGTAGGCGCCGTACGCATCGATCGCCAGATGCTCGACCTCATAGGGACCGACGCCCAGCGACGCGGCGTTGCCGACGACCGCTTCCGTGGTCGAGGCGTACGCGCCGCCGTCGAGCAGAATCTCGGCGGTGACGAATACCAGGGTCCCGTCTCGCCTCGCGCCGTGCGTGTAGCGCATGACCGCGGGATGGCGGTGCACGTGCCCGAAGAACGACTCGCGCCGGTTGTACGTCATGCGCACGGGCAGACCGGTACGCAGCGCGAGCATCGCCGCGTGGATCTGCATCGACAGGTCCTCACGCCCGCCGAATGCACCGCCGACGCCGGCCAGCGTCATCCGGACCAGCTCCGGCGCGAGGCCCAGGCACGGCGCGATCTGCTCGGCGTCCGCGTGCAGCCACTGGGTCGCGACGTGGAGATCGACGCCGCCGTCGGCGGCCGGCACCGCGAGCCCGGCTTCGGGGCCGAGGAACGCCTGATCCTGCATACCGACCTGGTACTCGCGGGTGACGACGACGTCAGCCAGGGCCCTGATGTCCGGATCGTCGGCCCGGCCGCGCCGCACCGGCTGGTGACGGACGACGTTCCCGCCCGCGTGCACCTTGGGGCTGTCCGGGTCGAACAGCGCCGCGCGCAGGTCCGTCACCGGCGTGAGAACTTCGTAGTCGACGACGATCGCCGCGACCGCACGCCGGGCGGCGGCCACGTCGTCCGCGGCCACGATCGCGACCGGCTCGCCGTGGTACCGCACCTCACCGAGGGCGAGCACCGGACAGTCCTGGGCGATGAGGCCGTAGTACTTCGTCCCGGGGATGTCCTCAGCGGTGAGAACGGCCCGGACGCCCGGGATGGCGAGGGCGGGACCCACGTCGATGCTCTTGATCAGGGCTCTGGGATGCGGACTGCGCAGAGTGGCGCCGTGCAACATGCCGGGCACAGTCAGGTCCGAGGCGTAGCCGAAGGCGCCGAGCACCTTCGGGGTGCCGTCGGGCCGGGTGGGGCTGTCTCCGATTCCCGCGGCGGACGCCTGAATCGTCATGTGCCCTCACCCGCCTTCGCCATGCGCCGGGCCGCGGCACGCGCCCCTGCGGCGAGCTCGGCCTGGTCGGCGGTGCGCAGCTCGCCGTCCTCGACGACGGTGCGGCCGTTGACGGTCAGCAGCGCCAGCGGGGCCGGTGGTCCCATGACGAGTGCGGCGACCGGATCGGCGATGTCCGCGTGGCCCAGCCCGTCAAGCCGCCACAGGGCGAGGTCGCCGTACTTGCCGACCTCCAACGTCCCGACCTCCGTGTCCCGGCCGAGCACCCGGGCCCCTCCGATCGTGCCCAGCCGCAGTGCGGCCCGCGCGGTGAGCGCCGCCGCCGGCTCGGCCGTCCCAGCCCGCAGACGCGACAGGTACAACGCGGACCTCAGCTCCTCGACAAGCATCCCCGACTCCTGCGACGCCGCGCCGTCCACGCCGAGGCCGACGACGCCACCGGCGTCGACCAGCGCCTTGACCGGCGCGTGCCCGGCCCCGAGCCGGGCGTTGGAGCTCGGGCAGTGCGCCACGCCGGTCCCGGTCGCCGCGAACCGCTTGACCGCGTCGTCGGACAGGTGGACGCAGTGCGCCAGCCAGACGTCCGGGCCGAGCCAGCCGAGCGAGTCGGCGTATTCGGCCGGCGTGCAGCCGTGCGTGGCAAGACAGAACTCTTCTTCGTCGGCGGTCTCGGCCAGGTGCGTGTGCAGGCGTACTCCGTTGGCCCGTGCCAGCGCGGCGCTCTGCGTCATCAGCTCACTGCTGACGGAGAACGGCGAGCAGGGGGCGACGGCGATCCGCGTCGCGGCGCCCGGCGCCGGATCGTGGAACCGGTCGATCGCCAGCTGCGACGCCTCCAGGATGGCGTCGAGATCCTCCACCACGTCATCCGGCGGCAATCCGCCGGAGGACTGGCCGCGGTCCATCGAGCCGCGCGTCGGATCGAACCGCAGTCCGATGCGGCGGGCCGCCTCGATCGTCGCGCCGAGCAGGTCGCCGCCGCCGCGCGGGAAGAGGTAGTGGTGGTCGGTGCTCGTGGTGCAGCCGGTCAGCGCCAGCCAGCCGAGCCCGGCGGCCGCGGCGGCGCCCACCGCGTCTTCGTCGATGCGGGCCCAGCGCGGATAGAGCTCGGTCAGCCAGCCGAAGAGCGTCGCGTCCTGAGCCAGCCCTCGGAAGATCCACTGGTAGAGGTGATGATGGGTGTTCACCAGGCCCGGGGTGGCGAGGCAGCCGCTGCCGTCCACCCGGCGGGCCCCGGGCGGTGCGGCCGGAGCGGGACCCGGACCCACGGCGGTGATAATGCCCTCGGAGACGACGACATGACCGGACTCGTATTCGCTCCCGGCCGCGTCCACGGTGGCCACGGCGCAGCCTTCGACGACGAACGAGCCGGCGATCATCGCCGCACCGGCCCGGACGATTCGGACGGCTCGGGCAGTCCGGGCGGCGCAGAATGCTCGGACAGCTCGGCCCGCAGTTCGGCGGCCGCGCACCGGACCGCTTCGATGATCTTCTCGTAGCCGGTACACCGGCACAGGTTGCCGGCAAGCGCCTCGCGAATGGTCGCCTCGTCGGGGTCCTCGATCCGGTGGACCAGATCGTGGACCGCGACGACCAAACCCGGAGTGCAGAACCCGCACTGCACGGCGCCGCACGCGAGGAACGCCCGCTGCACCGCCTCCGGACCGCCCAAGCCCTCGACCGTCCGCACCTGTCGACCCTCGGCCTGCGCCGCGGCGACCAGACAGGAGCAGACCGGGTCGCCGTCCAGGTAGACCGTGCAGGAGCCGCACTCCCCTTGCTCACAGGCGTTCTTGGCACCTGTCAGCCCGAACTCCTCGCGCAGTGCCGTCAGCAGGCTGGTGCCCGGCCAGACGTCCTGCGCGCTGCGGTCCGCCCCGTTGACGGTCAGGCTCAGCTTCATACCGCCACCGCCTCCTTCTCGGTCATCCACCTCAATGTCCTGACAGCCATGACCGCCAGCGCCCGCCGACGGTAGGCCGCGGTGCCGCGGACGTCGTCGATCGGGCTCGCCGCGGCGGCCACGAGGGCGCCGAAGCGTTCGGCCGCGTCCTCGGAGACCGCCAGGCCGTCCCAGTCCAGTGCTCCGGCCAGGAAGTCTTCGGCGGCCGGCGCCGTCAGGGGGCGGGGACCGGCCGATCCGATGCCCGTGCCGACGGTGCGCCGCTCGAGGTCCAGCGCGACGGCGAAGGAGCAGACGGCGATGACCATGGCGTTGCGCGAGCCCACTTTGGCGAACTGCTGCGGGCCGGCCGTCTCGGGGATCCGCACGGCTCTGATGAGCTCGTCGGGCTCCAGCGCGTTGCGCTTGACCCCGGTGAAGAAGTCGCCCACCGGGATCGTCCGCACGCCCCGGACCGACTCGGCTTCGACCACGGCGCCGGTCGCCAGCAGCACCGGATGCGCGTCGCCGGCCGGCGAGGCGGTGCCGAGGTTGCCGCCGATCGTGGCCCGGTTGCGGATCTGGGGCGAACCGACCGTGCGCGCCGCCGTGGCCAGCGCCGGCAGCCGATCGGCGAGGGCTGAGATGATCCTCGCGAACGTCACCGCCGCGCCGAGCCGGACGTGGCCGTCGCAGACCTCCCAGTCTTTGAGCGCTCTGATCCGCCCGAGGTCCAGGAGCGCCGGCGGTCGGCGGAGCTCGAAGTTGAGCTCGACCATGACGTCGGTGCCTCCGCAGATCGGCACGGCCCCGGGGTGCGCGGCCTTGGCTTCGAGCGCTTCGGTCCAGTCGGCGGGTGCGAGGAACTCCATCGGCGCGCCTCAGTCCCAGGCCCGGCCGGGGGCCGAGGCGCCGCGGCGTCGCAGGGTGCCCTCGATGAGGCCGTAGGGCCGGTCGGCGGCGTAGAAGACCTCGTTGTCGTTCTTCTGTCCGAATGGCGTCAGGTCCACCGCGAAGTGGTGTCTGTTCGGGAGGGAAAGGCGGACCTCACCCAGCCCTGGATCTTGACGCAGCAGCTGTTCGCCCATGGCGTAGAGGGTCTGTTGAAGTGAGTAGCTGTAGGTGTCCGCGAAGGCGGTCAGCAGTACGGCCCGGGCCCGCGCGTACGACTCGTCCCAGCCGTCGGTCGTCGTCTCGTGCCGCCAGGCGGCGTCGACCGCCGTGGCCAGGACGCGGTCGGACGTCTCCGGCAGCGTGGTGTGCGGGTCTTTGAAGAAGCCGTGGAACTCGGAGTCGGTGCTGTTGAGGACGACGAGGTCTTTCAGCCCGCTGACGACACTGACCGTGCCGTCGGCGTCGCCGTGGACGAGCGCCGTCCTGGTCTCCTGGCCCAGGCGCAGGAACGAGTGCCGGCTCGTCGCGCCGGGGATGCGGTCCCACGCGAACTCCTCGACCGCGATGCGGGCGTGCGAGATGAACGGGCACGTCGCCAGGAAGTGGCGGACGAGCACCAGCGCGAAGTGCTCAGGGGAGCTGATCCCGTGTTCGGCGGCCAGCGAGTAGACGGCGTTCTTCTGCGCGTCGGTGGTGAGCACCTTGGCGTTGTCACCGGTCAGGTGGGTGTCCGCCTGGTCGCCGGAGAGCGCGACGCTGACGTTCAGGTCCCTGATGGAGTGCTCGGCGCCGTCTTTCGCGATCCGGACGACGCGGACCTCGGCTTTGCCGTATCTCGCGGTCTCCAGCACGATGTCGTCCATCAGCTGCCCCGGTAGGTCGAGTAGGCGAACGGGCTGAGCAGGAGCGGCACGTGGTAGCGGGCTTCCGGATCGGACACGGCGAAGCAGACCACGACTTCGGGATAGAAGAACTCTTTGACGCCCTGGTCGGCGAAGTACGACGCGGTGTCGAACTTGACCCGGTACAGGCCGGCGGGAGCGGCCGCGGCGGGCCGGCCGTCGTGCATCCGGCCGTCGTCGTCGGTCCGGCCGACGGCCAGCAGCCGCCAGCCGCCGGCGAAGGAGCTCTCGAGCCTGATCGGGACGCCCACGGCGGGCAGACCGCGCACCGTGTCCAGGACGTGGGTGGACAGGATCACGCGGCATCAGCCTCCTGGCGTAGGTCGTCGAGCAGCCGGTCCAGGCGCAGCCGCACGATCTGGGCGAGTTCGCCGCGGACCACGGACCGCTCGGTCAGCTCGTCGTGACCGAGTCGGGTGACAGCCGCGGCGAGCATGTCCTGCGCGCTGCGTCCGGACGCGCGGATGAGGAACACGAACCCGAACTTCTCCTCGTAGGCGACGTTCGCGGCGACGAGGGCGTCGGCGGTCGTGGCGTCGGCGTCGGCCGCCCCGGCCTGTTCGGCTCGTGACCAGCGTGCCTCCAGCGCCTCTGTGGTCGCGGGCGACCCGATGCGCGGATGCGCCGCCAGCGCCTGCAGGATGTCAGGCCACTGCAACGCGGACAGTTGGGCCGCCGCCACGGCGTAGAGCCGGTCGACGGTGCGGAACGGTCTGGCCGCGACTACCGCCGCGACCCAGCTGTCCGATGCACAGCACGCGGTGAGCCTGCCCGCCGCCGACTCCGGATCGAGCGCGTCGAGCACGGCCAAGCCCCGGTCGATCCTGATCGCCCGACCCGCCGCGATCTCCATGGCACGCACCCCTTCCCACCGACTCGTCCCCGATCGCCAGTGAAGCCCCATCCGGTGGCCCAGTTCCATTGGGCGAAGCCACGAACCCGCTCGCGCCGATCCCGTCCGGTCTTGGAGATTCCTCCAAAGCGACCGGAAGCGATAGCCTGTGACCAGCGAATACGCCGATATTTCAGACCTGTGACGCAGATGTGCGCCACGTAACAAATCCCTGACGGTCGCGGTGGCGCGCAGGCGTCGGGCCGGGGTGTAGGAAAGGCTGATGCGGGTACGCGAACTGGTCGACGCGCCGGGTCCCGGGCTGCGGCTGCTCGCCGGGCCGGCGGGCGCCGACCGCGGCTTCGAGGCGGTGACGGTGACCGATCTGCCCGACCCGGGACGCTATCTGCGCGGCGGCGAACTGGTGCTGTCCGGGCTGATGTGGCTCGCCGATCCGCGCGGTTCGGTCGCCGCCCGGTGCGAGAAGTTCGTCGGCGCGGTGGCCCGCCGCGACTGCGCCGCGCTGGCCGCCGGCGACACCACGGACGATCCGCTGCCGCGGGAACTGGTCGCGGCGTGCGCCCGGCTGGACGTCACGCTGCTACAGGTCCCGGCCCGGCTGGCGTTCGCCGACCTGACCGACTGGATCGCGCAGCGGGTCTGGGCCGAGCGGGCGATGCGCCAGGCCGGACGCGACCTGGTCGCCTTCGCCGCCACCGCGGGTCCGGCGGCCGTCCACGAGACCTTGACCGAGGTAGGTCTAGCGATCCGCGTGCCGCCGACCGACGAGCTCCCCCGCTCACACCGGGATCTGCTCGCGGGCGTCCCGGCCGCCCTCCGGCACGCCTTCCGCGATCAGGTCCTGGGCCCTTTGCGGGCTTACGACGCGCACCACCGCTCGCATCTGGAAGAGACGCTGAACGTGTTCCTGGGCTGCTCCGCCTCCTGGAGCCGGTGCGCACAGGAGCTGCACATCCATGTCAACACCCTGCGCTACCGCATCGCGAAGATCAACGGGCTGACCGGCCGCGACCTGTCCCGGCTCGACGACCAGATCGACTTCCAGCTCGCCTTGCGCGTCCGGTAGCCGGCGGCACTCGTCACGGCGGAAACACGCCCGGAACACGTTTGTAGCACTCCTGATACACACCGTCACGATCCTCCTTCCCATGCTCCTGTCTCCCCACGAACAAGAACGCCTGCTCATCCACGTCGCCGCCGGCCTGGCCCGGGAGCGCCGGGCCCGCGGCCTGCGGCTGAACTATCCCGAGGCCGTCGCGCTCCTGACCTCGACGCTGCTGGAGGGGGCCCGGGACGGACGCGGCGTCGCGGAGCTGATGGACGCCGGCCGCGCGGTCCTGACGCGCGAGGACGTCATGGAGGGCGTTCCGGAGATGATCAAAGAGGTCCAGGTCGAGGCGACCTTCCCGGACGGCACGAAGCTGGTCACCGTCCACGAGCCGATCGGCTGAGGCGCGCATCCATGGCCGACGACGCCGAGACCGCGCTCATCCCCGGACAGATCCTGCTCGCCGAAGACCCGATCCAGCTCAACGCCGGTGCGCCGCAAACCGTCCTGACGGTGGTCAACCGCGGCGACCGCCCGGTGCAGGTCGGCTCGCACTACCACTTCGCCGAGGCCAACGCCGCGCTCGACTTCGACCGGGAGGCGGCCTGGGGCCTGCGGCTCGACATCCCGGCGGGCACCGCGGTGCGCTTCGAGCCCGGGCTGCCCAGGCAGGTCGGGCTCGTGCCGATCGCCGGCCGCCGGTCGGTCACCGGCCTGCGCGGCATCAGCGGCGCGCGCGAGGCGGGACTGCTCGATGGCTGAGCTCTCCCGGGCCCGCTACGCCGCCCTCTACGGGCCGACCGCGGGCGACCGGATCCGGCTGGCCGACACCGACCTGCTCATCGAGATCGAGCACGACTACTGCGCCGGCGGCGAGGAGGCCGTCTTCGGCGGCGGCAAGGTGATCCGCGAGTCGATGGGGATGTCCCACGCCACGCGCACGGAGCGGGACGGGGTGCCCGGGACCCCGGACACCGTCATCACCGGCGCCGTCGTCCTGGACCACTGGGGCGTCGTCAAGGCCGACATCGGGATCCGCGAGGGCCGGATCGTCGCGCTGGGCAAGGCCGGGAACCCGGACACGATGGACGGCGTCCACCCGGGCCTGGTCATCGGGCCGTCCACCGAGGTGATCGCCGGCAACGGCAGGATCCTGACAGCCGGGGCGATCGACGGCCACGTCCACCTGATCTGCCCGCAGTCGATCACCGAGGCCCTCGGCGCCGGCATCACGACGATCGTCGGCGGCGGCACCGGCCCGGCGGAGGGCACCAAGGCCACCACCGTGACGCCCGGGGCCTGGCACCTGGCCCGGATGTTCGAGGCCCTGGACCCGTGGCCGGTGAACTTCGCCTTGCTCGGCAAGGGGAGCACCACCAACCCGGACGCGCTGTGGGAGCAGCTGCGGGCCGGGGCGGCCGGCTTCAAGATCCACGAGGACTGGGGCGCGACACCGGCGGTGCTCGACGCCTGCCTGCGGGTGGCCGACGCCTCCGGCGCCCAGATCTCGCTGCACACCGACACCCTGAACGAGGCCGGGTTCGTCGAGGACACCGTCGCCGCGATCGCGGGCCGCGTCCTGGAGGCGTACCACGTCGAGGGCGCCGGAGGCGGGCACGCGCCGGACATCATCACGGTCGCCGGGCTGCCGAACTTCCTGCCCGCCTCGACGAACCCGACCCGGCCGCACACCGTCAACACCCTCGAGGAACATCTCGACATGCTGATGGTCTGCCACCACCTCAACCCCTCGGTGCCGGAGGACCTGGCGTTCGCCGAGAGCCGGATCCGGCCGACCACGATCGCCGCCGAGGACATCCTGCACGACCTGGGCGCGATCTCGATGATCGGCTCCGACACCCAGGCGATGGGCCGGATCGGCGAGGTGGTCCTGCGCACCTGGCAGACCGCGCACGTGATGAAGCGGCGCCGGGGAGCACTGCCGGGAGACGGACCCGCCGACAATCACAGGGCTCGACGGTATGTGGCGAAGTACACGATCAATCCGGCCGTCACGCACGGCATGGACGCCGAGATCGGCTCGGTGGAGGCGGGCAAGCTGGCGGACCTGGTGCTGTGGGAGCCGGCGTTCTTCGGGGTCCGGCCCGCCGTGGTCCTCAAGGGCGGGGCCATCGCCTGGGCCGCCATGGGCGACGCCAACGCCTCGATCCCGACGCCGCAGCCGGTCCTGCCCCGGCCGATGTTCGGCGCCCACGGCGCGGCCGCACCGGCGACCAGCCTGGCCTTCGTCTCCGGCGCGGCGCTCGAGGACGGTCTGGCCGGACGGCTCGACGTGCGGCGGCGCCTGGTCGAGCAACGCGACGTCAGGGCCCTGACGAAGGCCGACCTGCCGGAGAACACCGCGCTGCCGCGGATCGAGGTGGATCCGGACACCTTCACCGTGCGCATCGACGGCGACGTCGTGGAGCCGGCCCCGGCCGAGGTGCTGCCCATGGCCCAGCGCTACTTCCTGTTCTGATGGGCCGGTTCTGATGGACCTCACCGCCCTGCTCCTGCTGGCCGACAGCCGGCTGCCCGCCGGGACGCACGCCCACTCCGGCGGGCTGGAGTCCGCGGTCGCTTCCGGCCGGGTCCACGACGACGTGACACTGCACGCCTTCCTCCTCGGACGGCTCACCACCGTCGGCCTCACCGCCGCCGCGTTCGCCGCGGCGGCGGTCACCGGTGATCCCGCGGAGCTGGACGAGGAGTACGACGCGCGCACGCCGTCACCGGCTCAGCGGCGCGCGTCGCGCAGACTCGGACGGCAGCTGCTGCGGGCGGCGAAAGCGGGCTGGCCGCACACCTGCCTGGACAAGGCGCACGGCGTGCATCCCGACGGGCCGCACCAGCCGATCGCCTTCGGTGCGGCGGCCTTCGCAGCGGGGCTCGATCCGCCCACCGCCGCCGAGGCCTCGGCGCTGGGCTCCGTCACCGGTCCGGCGAACGCCGCCACCCGGCTCCTGGGCCTGGATCCGGATTCGGTGACCGCGGTGCTGGCCGCGCTCACCCCGGCGGTGCGGGACGTCGCCCGCGCCGCCGCCGACGCCGCGCGCGGACCGGCGGCCGACCTGCCCGCTTTGTCAGCCCCCTGGCTGGACATCTGCGCGGAGAACCACACGACCTGGGAGGTGCGTCTTTTTGCATCGTGAACATTCGCCCGAGTTCAGCGGCACCGGCGGCACAGCGCGCCGGTCCGGACCGCTGCGCATCGGCATCGGCGGTCCGGTCGGCTCCGGGAAGACCGCGCTCGTCGCGGCGCTGTGCCGGGCTTTGCGGGACGAGATGTCGGTCGCCGTGGTGACCAACGACATCTACACCCGGGAGGACGCGGAGATCCTGCTGCGCCAAGGGGTTCTGGAACCGCACCGGATCACCGCCGTGGAGACCGGGTGCTGCCCGCACACCGCCATCCGCGACGACATCTCGGCGAACCTGGAGGCGGTCCAGGCGCTGCAGGCGGCGATCCACCCGCTGGATCTGGTGCTGATCGAGAGCGGTGGCGACAACCTGACCGCGACCTTCAGCAAAGGCCTGATCGACCACCAGATCTTCGTCATCGACGTGGCCGGCGGCGACAAGGTCCCCCGCAAGGGCGGCCCGGGGATCACGACCTCGGACCTGCTGGTCGTCAACAAGACCGACCTGGCCCCGCTGGTGCACGCCGACCTAGAAGTCATGCGCCGGGACGCGGCGGTCAAGCGGGGCGAACGGCCGACCGCGTTCCTCTCACTGGCCGAGGCTCCGGACGCCCCGGTCGTCGCTGAGTGGATCAGAGACCTGCTGGCCGGGCGGTCGGCGGCCTCTACCCCGGCCGCGGCCTCTGCCTCTGCCTCGGCATGAGGGCCTGCGCACGCATCGTCGCCGAGGCGGACGCTCGAGGCACGAGCCGGCTGACCACGCTGGCCGGCCAGGCTCCGCTGCTCCTGCGCCGCACCGGACCGCCCGGCGCGACGGCGACCGTCCACCTGGTCGGCGGAGCCGCGGGCCCGATCGGCGGCGACCGGCTCGACTATGTGGTGGACGTCGGCGCCGGAGCCCGCGTCGAGGTCGAGAGCAGCGCGTCGTCGGTCGTGCTGCCCGGGCCCGACGGGGCCGAATCGCGCCTGGACATCAGGGCCCGGATTCGCGACGGCGGCTCGCTGCTGTGGCGTCCGCAGCCGCAGATCGCCGCCTGCGCCGCCCGCCATCGCACCGAATCCCGCGTCGAGGTGGCCGAGGACGCGAGCCTGGTCTGGCGCGAGGAGATCGTGCTGGGCCGCTCCGGCGAGACCCCCGGCTCGATCGCCGCCCGGCTGCGGGTGCGGCGCGGCGGCCGGCCGCTGATCGACCACGAGATCGCCCTGGGCCCGGACCACGCCGGCTCGCTCGGCCCGGCGGTGACCGGCGGCCATCGCGCCGTCGGGTCCGTGCTGATCGTGGACCCCGCCTGGGACGGGGTCGGCGGCACCGAGCGTTTGGCGGCTGTCGCAGAGGCCTGCGCCGACTGGTCGGACGGATCCGGGTGGGCCGCGGCCATGCCGCTGACCGGTCCGGCCGTCCTGCTGAGCGCCGCCGCCCGTGACGGCATGGTGCTGGGCCGGCTCCTGGACCGCGCTTACACCGCGATCAGCGGGTTGAGTCGCAACGCGTGACGTGGAATGAACACCGCCGATATACGGCGGCAACGCGGCGTCCCTAGGTTCGCCGGATCCGGCGGGTGCTCCGTCCGGCCTCACCTTGGAGGCACATTCGTGAATCGCTACCGTCGAACGGCACCGACCGGCCCGGCCCGGCGCGACTTCGTCCGGGCCGGCCTCGGGGCCGTCGGCCTCACCGCCGTGGGCGGCCCGCTGCTGGCCGCGTGCGGCAGCTCGGCCTCGAAGTCCGCGGCGAGCGTCGGGACCGGGACGACCGGTCCCGGTCCGAAGAACTTCGGCACGCTGACCTACCGGCTGTCGTGGGTGGAGAACGTCGAGTTCGCCGGCGCCTACATCGCCGACAGCAAGGGCTACTACAAGGCCGAGGGCTTCTCCGGCCTGTCCATCATCCCGGGCGGGCCGTCGGCGACCCCGATGGAGACGGACGTGGTGACCAAGAAGGCGATCGTCGCGATCAGCTCCCCCGACATCACCGGCGCGGCCGTCGCCAAGGGCGCGCCCCTGAAGATCATCGGCGCGCAGTACCAGAAGAACCCCTTCGTCATCATGTCGATGGCCGACAAGCCCATCGCCAAGCCAGAGGACATGTACGGCAAGAAGATCGGCGTGCAGGGCGCCAACGAGTCGGTGTGGAACGCGTTCCTCGCCGCCGCGAAGCTCGACGCCTCGAAGATCACCAAGGTGCCGGTGCAGTTCGACCCGACCCCGCTGACCCAGGGCACCGTCGACGGCTGGTTCTCCTTCATCACCAACGAGCCGGTGGACTTGGGCATGAAGGGCTTCAAGGTGGCCACCATGATGCTCGCCGACCACGGGTATCCGCTGGTGTCAGAGGTCTACATCGTCCGCGCCGACACCATCGCCTCGCAGCGCCCGCTGCTCAAGGCGCTCCTGCGGGCCGAGATCAAGGGGTGGACCGACAACCTCAAGGATCCCGGCCTCGGCGCGTCGCTGACGGTGAACACCTACGGCAAGAGCCTGGGCCTGAAGGTGGACGAACAGGCGCTGGAGTCCAAGGCGGAGAACCTGCTGATCCTCAACGCCGAGACGAAGACCAATGGCATCTTCACCGTGACCGACGCCCTGATCGAGCAGAACATCGCGACGCTGAAGACTGGCGGTCTGAACCTCTCCGCGAGCCAGCTGTTCGATCTGTCGCTCCTCAAAGAGGTCTACCAGGAGGACCCGGGGCTCATCGCCGCCCTGCCCGCTGTGCCGACGCCGGCATGACCGGGGCCGCTGGCATGACGGCGCAGACTTCTGACAGCCCTGACAGCCCTGACAGCAGCGACAGCCCCGGGTCCGGATCCGAGCCCGAAGCCGGACTCGGACCCGGACCCGGAAGCGGGCTGTCGCTGCGCGGGCTGCACAAGGAGTTCCGGCTCGGCCGCGGCCGGGTGTCAGCCCTGGACGACGTCGAACTCGACACCCGCGAAGGCCAGTTCCTCTCGCTGCTCGGGCCGTCCGGATGCGGCAAGTCGACGGTGCTGCGCATCCTGGCCGACCTGGAGCAGCCGACGTCGGGCACCGTGCTCGTCCACGGCGAGCCGCCCGAGGTCGCCCGCCGCCGGCACCATCTCGGCATCGCGTTCCAGGACAGCGCCCTGCTGCCGTGGCGCTCGGTGGCGTCGAACATCAAGCTGCCCTTGGAGATCGCGGGCATTAGACCCGATCCCGAGGCGATCAATGATCTGATTCAGCTGGTCGGGCTACAGGGGTTCGAGAAGGCCCGTCCGGGCCAGCTGTCCGGCGGGATGCGGCAGCGGGTGGCCATCGCCCGCGCGCTCGTCGTCGACCCCCGGGTGCTCCTGCTGGACGAGCCGTTCGGCGCCCTGGACGACATGACGCGGCAGCGGCTGAATCTGGAGCTCCAGCGCGTCTGGCAGGAACGGATGACCACGACGCTGCTGGTGACGCACGCGATCACGGAGGCGGTCCTGCTCAGCGACGTCGTGGCGGTGATGTCCCCCCGGCCGGGGCGCATCATCGCGACGGTGGCGATCGACCTGCCTCGTCCGCGGACCACGCAGATGCTGCGCTCGCCGGAGTTCCACAAGCTGACCGACCACCTGTCCGAGCTGCTGTTCAGCAGCAGCCCCGGGGAGGCGGGATGAACGCCCGCCGGTGGCTGCCGGGGTCGATCGGCATCCTCGCGCTGCTCGGCGGCTGGGCGGTGCTGTCCACGACCGTGCTGTCGGCGCGCGACGGCGTGCCGACGCCCTGGGCGACGGTCGCGTCGCTGGCCGACGACGGCTGGTCCTTCTACTGGCCGAACCTGTCCCAGACCGCGGGCGAGGCACTGCGCGGCTACTTGATCGGCAACGGCCTGGCGATCGGTTGCGCCTTCCTGGTCCTGCTCGTGCCGGTGGTCGAGCGGCTCGTGCTGCAACTGGCCATCGCGTCGTACTGCGTCCCGATCATGGCGGTCGGTCCGCTGCTCTCGACGCTGTTCGACGGCGACACTCCGGTCGTCGCGCTGTCGGCGCTGTCAGTGTTCTTCACCACTCTGGTCGGGGCTCTGCTGGGGCTGCGCTCCGCCGACGCGGCGGCGCTCGATCTGGTGCGGGCGTACGGCGGTGGACGGTGGCAGCAACTGCGGCACGTCCGCCTCGTCGCCGCGCTGCCGACGACCCTGGCCGCGCTGCGCGTGGCGGCGCCGGCGGCACTGCTGGGCGCCATCATCGGCGAGTACCTCGGGCGGGTGAGCAACGGGCTGGGCCTGGCGATGATCGTCTCCGAGACACAGCTGAACGTGGCCCGGACGTGGGCGATCGCGTTGGTGAGCGGCGCCGTGGCCGGTGCCGCGTACGGACTGACAGCTCTGGTGGAGCACTATGCGCTGCCGTGGTCTCGCGCGACCGCGGCGGGAGGAGACACCGCGTGAGGATCCTGATCCGCGTGGCCACCCCGTTCGTGCTCGTCGTCCTGCTGTGGATCGGCCTGATCAAGGTGTTCGCCCTGGATCCACTGGTGGCCAAGTCGCCGTCCGACGTCTGGAACTACCTCTTCTCCGGCCCGGACGCGGGAGCCCACCGCGACGGCATCGGCACCCCGCTCATGCAGACGCTGACCGACGCGGGCGTCGGCTTCGCGGCGGGCCTGGGCGCGGCGACCGCCATGGCACTGGCCTTCATCCTGGTCCCCGGCGTGCAGCAGACCGTGCTGCCGGTCGCCGTCCTGGTCCGCTCGGTCCCGCTGGTCGCCATGACGCCGCTGATCACCCTCGTGTTCGGCCGCGACCTGCTCGGCACCACGGTCATCTGCGGGATCGTGGTCTACTTCCCGGCCCTGGTCATCATGGCCCAGGGCCTGCGATCCGCACCCCGCCTCACGGCGGAGCTCTGCCGCGCGTACGGCGCCGGTCCCTGGGCCGTGGCTCGCAAAGTCCTGATCCCCAGCGCCCTGCCGTCCCTGTTCGCCAGCGCCCGCGTAGGCGTGCCCTCAGCACTGATCGGCGCGATGCTCGCCGAATGGCTGGCGACCGGCAAGGGCCTGGGCTACGCGATGCTGCTGGACCCGAACTCGTTCGACTACACGGCACTGTGGGCGTCGGTCGCGGTGCTGACGTTCACGTCCATCGTCCTCTACACCACGGTCGCCGGTTTGGAGGCGCTCGTGTCGGCGCGGTTCGGCGCGGTTCAGGGTTGAGGGGGTGTCGCTTCGCCGAAGGTGCGGTTCACCTCGCGCCACGCGGGCAGGCTGGCCGTGTTATTGCTGCGCGCCGGAACCGCCGAGCGCCCATGCGGCCCGGTCGCGAAACGCCTGGAACCCGTGCCAGCCGTCGGTCGCCTCGGGCGTGACGATGAAGTCCCCGCTGGAGCAGTCCAGAACCCGGCAGTCCAGCGCTGCGGCCATCGTGAAGATCTCGACGAGGACGTCATCGCCGCCGCCGCGCACGTGCAGCATGATCGTTTCGATGGGGTCGGCGCGGCCGATGTTCAGCTCGATGGACCACGTGGGTCCTTCCAGGGTGCCCCACGTCGGGTCACTCAGGTCCACGCTGGGCACAGCTTTGCGCAGTGCCGTCTCGACCTCGACCCGGCTGCCGAGGGGTACCGGTTTGTAGTCCTGCGGGATGTCGGCGATCGAGGCGAAGTCGTCGGGAATCTTGAAAAGCACCACATCCCAGCTCACGGCGCGCGTTCTCCTTCGGGGCTCCGATACCGACGCGCCGATGGTACGCACAGCAGCCGACA
>JABFXP010000756.1 GCA_013361685.1 Catenulispora sp. | reverse complement strand
GAGCACTGCGGGCACTGCGGGCACTGCGGGCACTGCGCACGCGGCGGCCACGAACCAGCCCGGCTCACCGCCCGGCGTGGCCCCGGACGGAACACCGCAGGCCCCGGACGACGCGCTCGCCGACCCCGGACCCATCCTCGGCTCGGTGCCGGGCACCGGCTCGATCCCGAACGCCTCGCACGATCCGTCCCACGACCCGGCCCGCGCCTCCGCCCCCAACCCCGGCGGCCCAGCCCTGGCCCCCTCCGGCACCGCCCCGATGTCCTCGCAGGCCGCCATGGGCCACGCCTCGGGGAGGAACACCCCGGCCAGGGGCGTCATGGCCCCGCCGCCGGCCCTGCCCGCCCCCGCTCCGCCGCCGGCCCGGGACCACCTGCCCGACCACCGCGCGCAGGCTCCGAACACCGGCTACGACCCGCGCGCCGCCGCCACGCAGACCATGGACTCGCTGATCGCCTCCCAACTCGACCGCTTCGACGACGCGGCGATGGCCGCCTGGCTGCGGCAGTGGGCGCGATGAAGCCCGCGACGGTCCTCACGGTCGCGGCGCTGTCCGGGATCCCCGTCCTCACCGCGCTGGGCCTGGCGCTGACGCTGCATCACCGTCCGCACGCGGTCACGTTCTCCGACCAGGGCGTGAGTGTGGCGATGCGGCTGTCCGAAGACGGCGACCAGCTCCTGACGACGTTCACACCGCAGCGGCCCGGGTTCCACCTCTACAGCGTCGGCCTGCCCGCCGACGGGATCGACGGGCGGGGGCGCCCCACGCGGGTCGAGGTCGGCGGGGCGCTGCGCAGCCGCGGGCCGTTGATCGCCGAATCGCCGGTGCGGATGCTGCCGTTGCGGGGGACGGACCTGCGCTTCCCGGTGTATCCGGACGGGCCGGTGACCACTGAGCTGCCGGTAGCCGTGAACGAGCACGGGGACGCCAAGGTCGTGGTGAGCTACGCGGCGTGCAGCCCGCAGGAGTGCATGGTGCCGGTGACGGATCATCCGGTGGAGATTCCGGCGGCGGCGTTGGCCGACATGCGGTAGGCGGGGTCGGGGGTCGCGTGGACGGGGACTGGTTTTTGGGCAGCGGCATCGGCGGTGTGCAGCGCGTCGTGCCGGGCCCGGTGACCGCGCTCGATCGCCTGGCCCCAATACGTGCCCCCGAGCATCAGGACCGCACCGCACACCGTGGCGGGCCCCAACGGCTCGCCGCCGAGCGCCACGCCTGCCGCGACCGCCCACAGCGGTTCCGTTCCCAGCAGCAGACTGGCGCGACTGGTTGAGCTGCGCTGCACGGCCCAGGTCTGCGCCAGGAAGGCGAACACGCTGCAGAACAGCGCCAGATAAGCCAGTTCCGCCCACGCCACACCGCCGGCGGCGGCCAGCTTCGGCAGCGCGTAAGCCGCCGGGACGGCGAACAGCGCGGTTCCGACATACGTCTGGACCACGGTCAGATTCAGAGGCCTGATCTCAGCGGACGTGGTCAGCCGTCCGACCAGCGCCACGTGTCCGGTCCGCACCACCGCCGCGCCGAGCATGAGCAGATCGCCGGAGCTGGGGCCGTGGAATCCGCCGCTGCCGCTCATCAGCAGCCCGACCGCCGCGACGCAGACGCCCGCCGCCGCGAAATACCGCCCCGGCAGCGTGCCGCGGCTGCGGTCCAGCAGCGGCGTGAGCACGATCGTCAGGCTGATGATCAGGCCCGCGTTGGCCGCCGAGGTGTGGGCGACGCCGTAGGTCTCGATGATCAGGACGCTGGCTTGCGTGACACCGAGGATCCCGCCGGTTCGCAATTCGGAACGGGACGGACGGAGCTGGCGGCGCGCGGCCAGGATCAGCGAGCCCGACGCGGCGGACAACGCGTAGCGGGCGAGGAGCACGCCGAGAACGGTCACCGCCACGGCGGCGGACTTCGCCGCGAGGTAGCTGGAGCCCCAGACGAAGGCGACGAGCAGGAGCGCGACGTCTGTGCGGCGGTCTTGGCGCTCTCCGCGCTTTCGGTCCTCTCGGCGTTCGCGGTGATCTCGCGGAACTCGGCGATCGTTCATTCCGCCATCGTGGGGCGGCGGGGCCGATGTAGTCGAGAATGAAGTTCTGAAGCTACTGTGAAGCATTCCTACACTGTTGGGCTGGACCATGGACGAACGTCAGCTGCGTATCCTGCGAGAGCTCGGCGAGTTGGGCAGCGTCACCGCCGTCGCCGACGCGTTGCTGGTCACACCCTCGGCGATCTCGCAGCAGCTGAGACTCTTGCAGCGGGCGGTTCCGGTGCCGCTGACAGAGCGGGCGGGGCGGCGGCTTGTCCTCACGCCGGCGGGCCAGGCCCTGGCCGAGGCAGCCATAGAGGTGGAATCTGCGCTGGCGCGGGCTCGACAAACGGTTGAGGAGTTCGTCGCCGAGCCCTCAGGAACCGTGTCCTTGGCCGCCTTCCACAGCGCCGGGCTGGTGTTCTTCCCCGGCCTGCTCCGCGCGCTGACCGGTCCGGACGCGCCGCGCCTGTCGCTGGCCGACGAGGACGTGGCGCAGGAACGCTTCCCCAAGCTCACCCGCGACTACGACCTCGTGCTCGCCCACCGCTTCGACCACGCGCCGCCCTGGCCCAGGACCGTCGCGGCCACGCCGCTGCTGCACGAGCCGCTGGACGTCGCCCTCCCGGCCGGGCATCCGCTCGCCGCCAAAAGCCGGATCACGCCGGGCGATGTGGCCGCCGAGCCGTGGGTGACCGTCCACGACGGGTTCCCGGTGCTGGCGCTGGTCGAGGCCGTCGCCACCGCCGCCGGCCGGCGGCCGGAGCTGGTGCACCGCGTCAACGAGTTCACGGTCGTCGCCGAGATCGTCGCCGCCGGCGGCGGTGTCGCGCTGCTGCCGCGCTGGACCACGCACCGGCACCCCGAGGTGGTCTTGCGGCCCTTGTCCGGCGTGCGCGCCCGACGGCACATCGATGTGCTGTACCGGCCGGAGCGGGCGGCTCGGCGGGCGGTGCGCACGGTGCTCGCGGAGCTGGGACGGGTCGCCGAGCAGGTGCGGCGTCAGCGCGCGACGGACCCGAGCGTCCGCTGAGCCCTACCGCGCCACGGGGCGTCGGCCCGAGACCGCCAGCGCCTTGTCGAACACCGAGGCGTCCGCCGGGACCTCGACCTCGGCCGCGAAGCCGTCGTACTCCCGGTACATCTCGGCGGCGTCGGCGACGGCCTTGGCGACCGTGGCGGCGACGTCGTCGGGGCAGTTGTACGACTGGCCGGTGGCCGTGGCCAGGTCCCAGGCGTGCAGGACCAGCTCCATGAGGATCATCTCGGCGATCTGGGGCGCGGGCATGGTTCCGGAGCCGGTGTCGACCTGGCCTGCCCACACCTCGTCCGGTTCCCAGGCGGCCAGGGCGCGGTCCAGCTGGTCGCGGTAGCGCTGGGCGTAGTCGGGCTCGGAGGCGAAATCGCGGTCGGTGAGGTCGGGGCCGACCTGTTCGCTGCGAGCGCGGCGCTCGAAGGAGTAGGACGTCCACAGGATCAGGTGGTTCAGCAGTTCCTTGACGTCCCACTGGGTGCAGGCGGTCTTGTCGCCGAACTGCTCGGGGCGGGTGTTCGCGACAACGCGGGCGGCCTCGTCGGCGGCCGTGGTCAGCTGCTCGTGGATCTTGTTCATGGAAGGACGCTATCGAGTGCTCCTGGGCCGGTCTTGAACAAACGCGTCAGACCGCGGCGCTAGCCTGGATTCATGGGACAGCGCGCGGCGGACGAGACGGAACAGCAGGTCAGAGCGGGTGTCCGGGGTGGCGGTGGCGACCAGGACGCGCCGGGGGAGACCGTCGCGCCGGTCCAGGACGACAGCCGCGGAATCTTGCACCCGGCGGCCGCGCACACGATCTTCCACCTCGACCGGTTTCCCAGCACCGGTGCTGCCGCCCGCTTCGTCGACCGCTACTGGCTCTCCACGTGGAACCTGCCGCCCGGCGTCCGGCACGAGCAGCAGGTGCTGGTGCATCCGGTGGTCAACGTGGTCTTCGAGGCCCACGGCGCCGTCGTCAGCGGTGTCGACACCGGTCGGTTCGCCACCGTGCTGGAGGGCAGCCGCCGGGCGCTCGGCGTCATGTTCCGGCCCGCCGCGTTCGCGCCGTTCCTCGACGCTCCGCTCAACACCCTCACGGACAAGGAGCTGCCGCTGTCGGCCGTTCCGGCGCTCGCCGGCCTCGAGCCGCTGCTCGTCCCGCTGGTCGCGGACCTGGACGTGCCCGCCGAGCAGCTCGCCGCCACCGCCGACGCCGCCATGGCCGAGCGGGCTCCGCAGGCGCGCCAGCCCTGTGAGACCACGACTGAGTGGGCCGAGCTCGCGGTGCGTGATCGCGGGCTGAGCCGGGTGGAGGATCTGGCGAACGCCGTAGGCGTCGGCGTGCGGACGCTGCAACGTGCTTTCACCGAGCACATCGGCATCGGCCCGAAGTGGTTCCTGCGCAGGTACCGCATCTACGAGGCCGCCGAGCGGGTCGCGCATCAGGAGCGGGTCGACTGGTCCGAGCTCGCCGCCGACCTCGGATACGCCGACCAGGCCCACCTGACCCGCGACTTCACCGCCGCCTTCGGACTGCCGCCGGCGCAGTACGCGGCGGTGTCGGCGGCGCGGCGTGGGGCGGGGCCAGGTGGCGGAGCGAACTCGGGCGACGGAGCGGAGCCGGCGGACGCCGCCGGCGACGGTACGGTCTGACCGTGGAGATCTGGATCAACCCCGCCTGCTCGAAGTGCCGCATCGCCCGGGAGACGCTGGACGCCGCCGGTGCCGAGTACACCGTGCGCCGCTACCTCGAAGACCCGCCGACGGCGCAGGAGCTGCGTGACATCCTGCACCGGCTCAACCTCGAGCCGTGGGACATCCTGCGGGAGGGCGAGCAGGTCGCGAAGGAGCTCGGCGTGGCGGACTGGTCCCGGGACAGCGACGCCGACCGCGAGCGGTGGATCGCGGCGTTGGCCGAGCACCCGATCCTGATCCAGCGGCCGATCATCACCGCCGACGACGGTCATGCGGTGATCGGCCGGACCGAGGAAGCGGTGCGGTCGGTGCTGCCGGAGTAGTCGCGGCGGAGCGACAGCGACGATGACAGTGACGGCACGGCCCCGGATCCGCGCTGGATCCGGGGCCGCTGCGCGTCAACTCCGGAGGTTCACTCCTCCTCGGCGTGCGGCAGCTTCGCGGAGATCAGGCCCATCACCGCCGAGTCCGCCAGGGTGGTGGTGTCGCCGACCGCGCGGTCCTCGGCGACGTCCCGCAGCAGGCGGCGCATGATCTTCCCGGACCGGGTCTTCGGCAGCTCCGGCACCACGATGATCTGCCGGGGCTTCGCGATGGGCCCGATCGCCTTGCTGACGTGCTCGCGGAGCGTCTCCTCCAGCTCGGCGTGCTCCTCGTTGCCGCCGCGCAGGATGACGAAGGCGACGATGCGCTGGCCGGTGGTCTCGTCCTTCGCTCCGACCACCGCCGCCTCGGCGACCGTCGGATACGCCACCAGGGCCGATTCCACCTCGGTGGTGGAGATGTTGTGGCCGGAGACGAGCATGATGTCGTCGACGCGGCCGAGCAGCCACAGGTCGCCGTCCTCGTCCTTCTTGGCCCCGTCGCCGGCGAAGTAGTAGCCCTGTGAGGCGAAGCGGGCCCAGTAGGTGTCGACGAACCGCTGCGGATCGCCCCAGATGCCGCGCAGCATCGACGGCCACGGCTTGTCCAGCACCAGATACCCGCCGCCGCCGTTCGGCACCGGCGTGCCGTCCTTGTCGACGACGTTCGCCGAGATGCCCGGCAGCGGCCGCATCGCCGAGCCCGGCTTGGCCTCGGTGACGCCCGGCAGCGGGGAGATCATGATCGCCCCGGTCTCGGTCTGCCACCAGGTGTCGACCACCGGGGTCCGCCCGCCGCCGATGTTCTCCCGGTACCAGATCCAGGCCTCGGGGTTGATCGGCTCGCCGACCGAGCCCAGCAGGCGCAGCGAGGAGAGGTCGAACTTCGCCGGGATCGCCGAGCCCCACTTCATGAAGGTTCTGATCGCGGTGGGGGCGGTGTAGAGCAGGGTGACCTTGTACTTCTGGACGATCTCCCAGAAGCGGCCCTGGTGCGGGGTGTCCGGGGT
>JABFXP010000238.1 GCA_013361685.1 Catenulispora sp. | reverse complement strand
TTGAGCTGCTGCGTTCTTGCTGACACTCAGAGATTCGCAGCTCAGCGGGTGCAACCGCTTCCACCCGGGGGTGGAACCCGGGTGGAAGGCGGGTGGATGGAGAGCCCGCCGGGGTTCAGCGCTCCGGAACGCGCGCCAGCACGCCGTACGTCCGCAGGATCGACACCTCGGAGCTGTTCGGCTCCGGGTGCCACTGATCGACCGTGACCAGGCCGGGCGGCTCGATCTGGAGCCCGGCCAGCCAGCCGGCGACCTCCTCGGGCTCCCGGTTGATGAACGGCACCTTCGTGGAGCGCCGGTAGTCGTCCAGCATCTCGGCCTGCTCCCCGGGGTGGGTCAGGTCCGGGGCGGCGTGCGAGAGCGCCAGGTAGCTCCCGGGCGCGACCGCCCGGGTGTAGGCCGCGACGATCCCCGCCGGGTCCTCCTCGTCCGGGATGAAGTGCAGCACCGCGTTCATCAGCACCGCCACCGGCCGCGACAGGTCCAGCGTGCGCCCGACCAGCGGATGCTCCAGCACGGTCTCCGGGCGCCGCAGGTCGGCCAGGATCGCCTCGGCGCCGGGCACGTCCTTGAGCAGGTGCCGGGAGTGCGCGATCGCCACCTGGTCGACGTCGACGTACACCACCTTGACGTCCGGGTTCACGGCCATCGCGACCTCGTGCACGTTGCCGACGGTCGGCACGCCCGAGCCCAGGTCCAGGAACTGCGTGATCCCGGCGGTCCCGGCCAGGTGCCGCACCACGCGGCCCAGGAAGGCCCGGTTGGCCCGGATCGCCGCCACCAGGGTCGGCATCGCGGCGGCCGCCCGCCGCCCGGCCTCCCGGTCGGCCTCGAAGTTCTGGCTGCCGCCGAGCCAGAAGTCGTAGATCCGGGCCGGGGCCGGCTGTGTGGGGTCAACGTCGGGAAGGCTCAGCGCCAGCTCCGCAACCTCGATCGCGTCCATGCGCACAAAGGTACGCGCGCGGCGGACGGAAGGCGATCAGACCCCTGGCGTTTCGATCCCGGTCACCGGGTACCCGGAGCATCTTGAGCAACACCTTGACCACACCCGACGCGTAAGGAGCGATGATGCCCGATGTCCTCGCGGAGGCGGCCGTGCGCCGCCGCGGCCGGATCCCCCAGGTGGTCCGGCGGGCGCTGATGATGTGGCTGGTGCGCCGGGGCTGACGGAGCCGCCGATGTGGCGGAACAGACAATCCAGTTACTTGTTAGTGAGTAGTAACATGCGAGCATGGCGGCAGTATCGAAGAAGATGACGGCCGACGAGCGCCGGACCCAGATCCTGGCGATCGCGGCCGAGGAGTTCGCGCTCGGCGGCCTGCACGGCACCTCCACCGAGACCATCGCGCGGCGCGCGGAGATCACCCAGGCGTACGTCTTCCGGCTGTTCGGCTCGAAGAAGGCGCTGTTCATCCAGGTGGTGCAGCGGGCGTTCGAGCAGTTGACCGGTGCCATGCGGACCGCCGCCGGCGACCGGACCGGGCTCTCGGCCCTGTCGGCGATGGGACAGACGTACGACGCGCTGCTCGGCGACCGCACGGCGCTGCTGTTGCAGTTGCAGGGTTTCGCGGCGGCGAGCGAGCCGGAGGTGCGGGACGCCGTGCGGGACAGCTTCGCCCGCATGTGGCACACCGTCGCGGACACGACGGGGCTGGATCCGGTGGCGGTGAAGTCGTTCCTGGCGTTCGGGATGCTGTTGAACAACAGTGCGGCGCTGGAGCTGCGGGAGGTCGACGAGCCCTGGGCCGCGGGCGTCCGCACCCGGATTCAGCCGGGACTGTTCACCCACATCACCAGTGAGACCAACCGATGACGGCGGCGACGGTCGCGGCCGGGGACCGGCGGACCGCGTCGCTGCCCCGCACGCTGCTGCTGATCGCGCTGGTCGTGGCGGTCGCCGGCAGCCTGGGGTCGCCGCTGATCACCAGCGTCGCCACCACGCTGCGCGTGTCGCTGGCCGCCGCGCAGTGGACGCTGACGGTGTCGCTGCTGGTCGGGGCGGTGGCCACGCCGGTGCTGGGGCGGCTGGGCACCGGCGCGCGGCGGCGGCCGGTGGTGCTGGGCACGCTCGGGGTCATCGTCTTCGGCAGCGTCCTGACGGTGCTGCCGCTGTCGCTGCCGGTGCTGATCGCGGGGCGGGCCGCGCAGGGCTGCGGCCTGGCGCTGCTGCCGCTGCTGATGGCGGCGGCGCGGGAGCACCTGGACGCGGCCCGGTCGGCGGCGACGATCGCGATGGTCTCGGTGGCGTCCACGGTCGGGGTCGGGATCGGGTATCCGCTCGCCGGCTACTTGACGGATGTCGGGGGGATCCGGGCGGCTTACGGGGCCGGGTTGGTGGGGACGGTCGTGGCTTTGGCGGCAGCTGTACATGCGTTCCCTGATTCGCGACAGGAGTCCGCGCCCGCACCGGATCCCGTGGCCAGCGTGCTGCTGGGGGCCGGATTGCTGGTGTTGCTGTTCGCGTTGGGCGAGGTCGGCTTGTGGCAGCACCACGCGGTCGCGGCCGGCACGCTGGTGGTCGCGGCGGTGGTGCTGCTCGTCGGCTGGGTGCTGCGGGAGCGTGCGCTGCCGGCGCCGTTGGTGGATCTGCGGCTGCTGCGGCATCGTGCTGTCGCCGCGGCGAACGCCGCGATGCTCATCGCGGGCGCGGGCATGTATCTGCTGCTGTCGTGCATCACGCGGTATGTCCAGACACCGCATGTCGCGGGATACGGGTTCGGGCTCAGCACGTTCGCGGCGGGCCTGTTCCTGGTGCCGTTCTCCGTCTTGGGTTTCCTCGCCGGGCGCGTCAGCCCACGTCTACGCGCGAAGGTGTCGGCACCCACGCTGTTGAGCGGGGCGACGGTCGTCGTGCTCGCCGCGTTCGTGGTGTTCGCCTCCGTGCGCGCCACCATCGCGGGACCGCTGGTCTCGATGTCGCTGCTCGGATTCGGGGTCGGGGCGTTCTCGGCGGCGATGCCGGCGGTGATCCTCGCGGTCACCCCGCCCCGGGAGACGGCGAGCGCGATGGGTGTCAATCAGGTGGTGCGCAGCATCGGGTTCTCGATCGGCAGCACTCTCAGCGCCCTGTTGCTGGCCGCGAGCACGCCGGCGGGCGCCGTGTTCCCGAAGGAGGACGGCTACGCCACCGCGGCGTGGATCGGCGCCGCGGTGACCGCTCTGGCGTTGGCCCTGACCGCCACCGCGCGGGTCGGACGCCGATCCGCCGCGGATTCCGGGAATGCGAGCTAGTCTCCTGGCTCAGGAGACTAGCGCCGCTTGCGCGTCCCGAAGATGTTGCGGGTGATCTCACGGACCGCGGTGTTCATCGCCTGCTTCACCGTCTTGTTGCCCAGGACCTGGTCGATGAGGGTCGGCGGCTCCTTCGCCGCCGCGGGGGCGCGTTTGCGGGCCTCGCGATCCGCGCGGGCGGCGTCGGCCTCCTGCCGTTCGGCTTCGTGCTGCGCGGCCTTCTGCGCCGCCGCCTGCTCGGCGGCGGCCTGCGCCTGGAGTTCGCGGGCGGCGAGGATTTCGTAGGCTGATTCGCGGTCGATGGCCGGGCCGTACTTCGGCGTCTGCGGCGAGGCGTCGACGATGCCCTGCACGAGCGTCTGGTCGGCCGCGGCCATCAGCGATTCCGGCGCGCGCAGGCGGGTCCACGCCACCGGCGTCGGCGCGCCGTTCGGCGACAGCACGGTCACCACCGCCTCGCCGATGCCCAGCTGTTGCAAGAGCTCGCCGAGGTCGTAGGCGGACTTCGGGAACGTGGAGACCGTCGCTTTGAGCGCCTTGGCGTCGTCCGGGGTGTAGGCGCGCAGGGCGTGCTGGACCCGGTTGCCGAGCTGGGCGAGCACGTCGCCGGGGACGTCCTTCGGCGTCTGCGTGACGAAGAAGATGCCGACGCCCTTGGACCGGATCAGTCGCACGGCCTGCGTGATCGCGGACAGGAAGTCCTTCGAGGCGTCGTGGAACAGCAGATGCGCCTCGTCGAAGAAGAACACCAGCTTGGGCCGGTCCAGGTCGCCGACCTCGGGCAGCCGTTCGAAGAGCTCTGCGATGAGCCACATCAGGAACGTGGAGAACAGCTCGGGGCGGCTCGCCACGCCGGGCAGTTCCAGCAGCGAGACCACGCCGCGTCCGTCGGGCGCGGTGCGGATCAGGTCCATGGCGTCGAACTCGGTCTCCCCGAAGAACGGCTCGGCGCCCTTCGCCTCGAACGCGACCAGTTCGCGCAGGATCACCCCGGCCGTCTGCGGCGACAGCCCGCCGATCGACTTCAGCTCGGCCTTGCCCTCGTCGCTGACCAGGTACTGCACGACGCTGCGCAGGTCCTTGAGGTCCAGCAGCAGCCAGCCCTTGGTGTCGGCGTAGTGGAAGACCAGGCCGAGCGACGACTCCTGGGTGGCGTTGAGCCCGAGCACCTTGGCCAGCATGGTCGGGCCGAACGCCGTGACCGTCGCCCGGATCGGGACGCCGGTGCCCTCGCCGCCGAGGGTGTAGAACTCGCAGGGGAAGTCCTTGGCCGCCCACTGCTGGCCGAGGGCGCTGGTGCGCGCCATCAGCTTCTCGTCGCCCTTGCCGGGCGCCGCCATTCCGGACAGATCGCCCTTCATGTCGGCCAGGAACACCGGCACTCCGGCCGCTGACAGCTGTTCGGCCATGCCCTGCAAGGTCTTGGTCTTGCCGGTTCCGGTCGCTCCGGCGACCAGCCCGTGCCGGTTCATCATGGCCAGTGGCACCTTGATCTGGAGATCGGGGCGCGGTTCGCCGTCGACCATCAGCGCGCCGAAGTTCAGGACCGGGCCTTCGAAGGCGTAGCCGTCCGCGATGGCGCGTGCCGGGTCCGCGGCCGGGTCGGCTTTGTCAGGCTGTTTGGCCGCCGGCTTGGCGGCGACGCCGCTGCCTGCGGATACGCTCGGGACGCTGGACGCGGCAGGCTTGCCCGCCGATTCGGCGACGACGGCCACCGGATCAGTGATCACCTCTGTGGCGTCGGGAGCCCCGGTCGCCTCGTCGGCTGCGGCAAGCTCGCTTTCCTTCTCAACGGTGGTCGCCTCAGACGACGCGGCTTCCGGATGGGCAGCGGCAGACTCACTCACCGGCGCGGTCTTCGCGGTGCTCTTCTTCGCTTTGGCTGTCACGTCACTGTGCCTTCAGTGCGGCGAGGCGCTTGGAGACCTCGACTTTGTCCGCCAGGCCCTCGAGGTCGTTGAACTGCGCGTCGAGCGAGGAGGCGGCCAGTTCCTGCTGCCCCTTCACCTTCGCCTCCTCGCGGCGGACCTTGTCCTCGAACCGGCTGACCTCGCTGGACGGATCCAGGATGTCGATACTCTTCAGGGCGTCGTTGATCTGTGACTGGGCGGCGGCGGACTTGGAGCGGGCGACCAGTTCGTCGCGCTTGGCCTTCAGCTGGGTCAGCTTCTCCTTCATGGAGTTCAGGCCGGTCTTCAGCTGGTCGACGACTTCCTGCTGGTTCTTGATGAGCGGCGCGGCGGTCGCGGTCTGGCGTTCGGAGGCGAGCTGCCGTTCCAGGGCGACCTTGGCCAGGTTGTCGAACCGGTCGGCCTCGGCGGCGTCGCCGTCGGCGCGCAGGGCGTCGGCGCGCTGGCTGGCCGCGAGCGCCTTCTCGCCCCATTCCTTGGCCGCCTTGACGTCCTCGGCGTCGTCGGCCTCCATCAGCCGCAGGTTGCCGATGGTGGCGGCGACCGCCTGTTCGGCCTCTGCGATGTTGTTGGTGTAGTCGCGGATCAGCTGGTCCAGCATCTTCTGCGGGTCCTCGGCCGAGTCCAGCAGGGCATTGATGTTGGCTTTGGCCAGTTGCTTCACGCGGCCGAGGATCGTCTGCTTGGTCATCCGTCGGTGCCTTTCGCGAGTCGGTGTCACCCGTCGATTCGGTGTCGGTGTCGGTGTCAGGGTGGATGGGGCGTCGGGTCGATCGGATGTCGCCGCAGATCCGGTTTCGCCAAGTCCCCTCGGCCGGTCAGAACCTGCCGCCACCCCCGAGCCGGCCCCGGGTTCCGCCGCCGCCGAAGCTGCCCGGTCCCCCGCCGCCGCCCCCGAGCCCGCCGCGGGACGGGGACCAGCCGCCACCCCGCCCACCGCGACCGCCCCGGCCGCCGAGCAGGTCGCCGAGGATGATGCCGCCCAGGACGGCGCCGCCCATC
>JABFXP010000890.1 GCA_013361685.1 Catenulispora sp. | reverse complement strand
ACGTTCGGGACGTAGAGGCCGCAGGTTCAAATCCTGTCACCCCGACGCTGGTAGGACAGGTCAGAGGCTCGTTTCCGTCAAGGGAAGCGGGCCTCTCGCCGTTCATGTGCGCACCGTGTCCGCATGGACCGTACATCAGACGGCTGTTTATAGCGGAATCATCTTGATCTCCAAGGTCGCAGCCTCACTTGATGTCGTCACGTCGCGACGCCAGGCGTCGGCACGCCGCGGTCAGCGAAGGTCGGTCGGCACGAGTCTGCGGACTCCGTCGGCGCGGGAGAAGTAGCCCTCTCGGCAGGTGCTGCGACGATCCGCTGCTTCCGGATCTACGCCGTTCGGGTGATAAGCCGCCGAAGCCTCAGTGCCTCAGCAGGCCCGCGACCTGGGCGCGGGAGTGCACGCTCTTCCTGCGCGGAACCGCTACTCGGGCATCTAGACGCTTCCATGGTGATAATCGAACAAAGTAGTGTATAGCGTCAGGAGCGGCCATGTGTCGATGGCTTGCCTACTCAGGCTCCCCCGTCCTGCTCGCAGACGCGCTCTACACACCGGTCGACTCCTTCATCGGCCAGAGCCTGCACTCCAGGCTCGGCGCGGAGCCCACCAACGGCGATGGTTTCGGGATCGGCTGGTACGACGGCCGGGCGGTGCCGGGCGTGTTCCGCGGCATCGAGCCGGCCTGGAACGACGCGAACCTGCGTGAGGTGTCCTCGCACATCGTCTCGCCGCTGTTCTTCTCCCACATCCGCGCAGCCATCGGTTCCTCGGTCCAGGAGACCAACTGCCATCCGTTCCGGCACGAACGCTGGTTGTGGATGCACAACGGCTTCATCGACGGGTACGCGAAGATCAAGCGCGACCTCGCCTTCGCCGTCGACCCGGAGCTGTTCCCGCAGATCGGCGGGACGACCGACAGCGAGCTCATGTTCTATCTGGCCCTCACGTTCGGCCTCAAGAAGGATCCGCCGGATGCGGTGGCGAAGACGGTCGGGTTCGTCGAGGCCCGCGGTCGGGAGGCGGGAATCGAGAATCCGTTCCAGGGGACGATCGTGACCAGTGATGGCGAGAGCATGTGGGCGTTCCGCTACTCCAGCGAAGGGAAGTCCCGGTCGCTGTTCTTCACGCGCGAGGTCCCGACGCTGCGCCAGGAGTACCCGGACGTGGCCATCCTGCGCGAGATGTCCGATGAGACACGCTTGGTGGTCTCTGAGCCGGTCGGGTCTTTGCCCGGGGCCTGGGTCGAGATGCCCGAGGCCACCTGGGGCGTGGTCCGTCGGGGCCACGACGAGCTCGGATCGTTCGTCCCCGAGATCCCCGCATGACCGCCAGGGCTGCGCGGTTCTGCCGGGCTGCGAGCCGAAGGTGGCGTGGGACCGCGGCCGGCTCACACCAGATCCCGTGGCACCGACGTCGTCCAGCTCTTGGTGAACACCTCGCTGCCGTTCTCGTAGGCGATGAGGCGGTCGACCACTAGGAACTCGGTGGCTGTGCAGGTCATCCGGGAGTAGGTGCGGACTTCGGTCTGCCAGTCGCCGCGGCTGATCGCGTCGGTGCGTTCGCATTCCACCGTTGCTGATTCCGGGTCGCCTTCGGTGAGGTGGAAGCGGTTGAGTTCGGTTTCGGTGCGGGTGAGGCCGTCGGTGTGGTCGGTGGTGGTGCCGTCTGAGAAGGTCATCTCCACTGTTTGGGTCCGGGTGACCGGGTTCCAGGTGACGGTGCGGGTTGCCGGGACGTCTTCGACGTCGAGGGGGCTCGGTGGGTCTGGGCGTGGGGGGTTGGTGGGGGTGCCGTCGTGGGACGGGTTCGGGGTGCGGATCGGGAGGTGGAGGGTGCCGCCTTCGGGGTGGATGGTGACCGCTGCCGGGGTTGGGGAGGGCCACAGCCAGGGCCAGAAGGAGGCTGAGACGGTCAGGCGGATCCGGTTGCCGGGGCCGAAGGCGTGGCCGGTGGCGAACAGGGGGATGGTGACGCGGTAGGGGTGACCCGGTTCCAGTGGTTGCGGGTGTTCGTGGCTGTCGCGGTGGGTCAGGTTCAGGGCTCCGGTGGTGACCAGGCGTGAGGTGCCGTCGGGTGTCACCTCGCAGAGGCGGAGTGCGAGTTGGGCGGTGGGCTGGTCGGCTGAGATCAGCAGGTCGGCTTTGGAGGGGCCGAGGATCTCCAGGCGGTCGGGCAGGGGGTTCGAGGTGAACGTGTGCGAGCGGCCGTCGTCCGCGCTCTGGTCGCCGGGGCGGCCGGCCAGGTCGCCGAACTGCAGGACGTTGCCCGCTGAGGCGCCGATCGCCAGCGGGGAGCGCAGGACTGCGGCGTCGCCCTGTGCGGTCAGCGATCCCGTCGTCGGCTCATGCGTGTGCAGGTGTCGGCCGATGAGCCGACACTGTGACAAATGAAGATCCGCCTCCTGCGCGTTTTGTGGGGGCCAGGTCGGCTCGGTCACCCAGCGGCCCGGTCGCTCGTCCAGGTCTGAGCCGAACGGCACCGGGTCCGGCATCCAGGCGCGCAGTGCGGGCAGTTCTTCATCCTGGTCCGCGTTTTCGCGGAGAAATCGGGCAAACCATTTCAAACATTCGCCGATGAAATCCATCGCGGGTCCGGGGGCCGCCTGGTGCGGATATGTATGTGCCCACGGGCCGATCAGGCCCTTCACCGGTGTGCCCAGCGGCGTCAGTTCGTCGAGCAGGCGGAACACCGCGCCGCGGTAGGGGTCGGCCCAGCCGCCGACGGCCAGCACCGCCGCCTTGATGCCCGAGGGGTCCTCGATCACCGAGCCGTGCCGCCAGTACGCATCCCTGCGCTGATGGGCCAGCCACCTGGCGATATAGGTCGGTGTCCGCTCCATCCGGTCGAACCACTGCGCTCGCCACTTCGGCCCGACGACGTCCGGGTCCGGGGGCCGCGCGTTGTAGCAGAGCATGGTCGAGGCCCAGGGCAGTGCCTCGGAGGCGACCAGTGAGCCGCCGAGGTAGTGGACGTCGTCGGCGTAGCGGTCGTCGGTGGAGCAGACGGTCACAATGCATTTCAGCTGGGGTGGGGTCAGCGCGGCGACCTGCAGGCCGTTGAAGCCGCCCCAGGATTTGCCGATCATCGCGACGTTTCCATCGCACCAGGGTTGCGTCTCCAGCCACTCCAGGATCTGCAGTGCGTCGTCCTGCTCGGTCTGGTGGTACTCGTCGAGCATGATGCCCTCGGAGTCGCCGCTGCCTCGGTTGTCCACCCGGATCGCCGCGTAGCCCGCTGCTGCGAACGCCGCGTGCAAGGTCAGGTCGCGCGCGGCTGTGCCGTCGTTCTTGCGGTAGGGGATGTACTCCATCACCGCCGGCTGCGGTTCTTCGGTGTCGGCAGGAAGCCAGACCCGCGCCGACAGGCGTACGCCGTCGCGCATCGGGATCCACACAGAGCGCAGGACGCGGACCGGATGGCTCGGCGGGCTCGCGGGGTCGGTCAGGCCGGGCTGGCTCGGCTGGCTCATGGGTCCCAAAGTTCCACCCGGAAAGCGCACCGGCCTAGCGAGCCTCGCCCATTCAGTGCCCGCTTTCTGTGACATTCAGTGCATGACGGACACCCTGGAAGACGCACAGAAACCGCAGGGGGGCGGTGGGGACGGCGACGGGGAGGGCAAGGACGCCGACGGCGGCGCCCGCAAGCGGCAGTTCCCGAGCGCGATGACCGTGCTGGCGATCGTCACCGTCCTGGTGTGGATCGCCACGTTCTTCATCCCCAGCGGGGAGTACCAGAAGAACGAGGACGGGAACCCGGTCCAGGGCACCTATCACCGCACCCCCTCGCCGCTCAGCTTCTGGGGCCGGGTCGGCAACCTGCTGATGTCCCCGGTCAACGGCCTGTACGGGATCCAGGACGCCAAGACCGGCGAAGTGTCCACCGATAACGACGGCGCGCTGTACGGCAGCGTCGGCGTGTTCTTCTTCGTCCTGGCCATCGGTGCCTTCATCACCGTGGTGTTCGCCACCGGCGCCCTGGACACCGGCATCGGCCGGCTGGCGCACCGGCTGCGGGAACGCGGCGCACTGCTGATCATCGCGATCATGGCGGTCTTCGCGCTGCTCGGCTCGGTCGAGGGCTGGTCGGAGGAGACACTCGGCTTCTACGGCCTGATCGTGCCGCTGGCGCTGGCCCTGGGCTTCGATCGCATGGTCGCGGTGGCCGCCATCCTGCTCAGCTCCGGCATCGGCGTGCTGTGTTCCACGGTGAACCCGTTCGCGATCGGCGTGGCCTCCTCGGCGGCCGGCATCTCCATCGGCGACGGCATCGTGCTGCGAGCCCTGATGTTGGTGGTGCTGACCGCCTTCACCATCTTCTACGTCCTGCGCTACGCCGGCCGCGTCCGCACCGATCCCGGCCGCTCGGTCGTCGGCTTCCTGCCCGGCGATCGCGAGGCGGCCAAAGAGGCCGCCGACCAAGAGCCGCCCCCGCTGACCGGCACCCAGAAGGCGGCACTGATCGTCACCGCCCTGACCTTCGCCCTGATGATCTTCTCCGTGATCCCCTGGGCGTCGGTGATCACCGGCGATGCCGCCGCCGCCCCCTATGGCTGGCAGCTGGACTGGTCGTTCCCGCAACTGGCCGCCTTGTTCCTGTTGGCCGGCGTGGTGGTCGGGGTCGTTGCCCGCATGAGCGAGGCCAAGCTCACCGGCACCATCATCTCCGGCGCCGGGGACTTCATCTCGCCGGCGCTCGTGGTGGCCCTGGCCCGCGGCATCACCGTGATCATGAACAACGCGAAGGTGACCGATACGGTGCTGCACGCGTTGGAGGGCGCTGTGAAAGGCACCACCTCGGCAGTGTTCTCGATCCTGGTGTTCATCGTGAACCTGCCGCTGGCGTTCCTGATCCCGTCCACCTCCGGGCACGCCACCCTGGTGATGCCGATCATGGCGCCGCTGGCCGCCTTCGCGAACGTGCCCAAGTCGCTGGTCGTCACCGCTTGGTGCGCCTCCAACGGCTTCATGAACCTGTTCATCCCGACCAGCGCCGTCATCATGGGCGGCCTGACTCTGGCCAGAGTCGGCTACGACAAGTACTTCCGGTTCATCCTTCCGTACCTCGCCGTGGTGTTCGTCGCGATCTGCGGGTTCCTCGCCCTCGGCGCGGCCATCGGATAAGCCCTCGGACAGCAGGGTGGCTGAGACGCACAAACAGGCTCGCGCGGTTCCCCGTTTCGCCAGATAGGTGCTGCGGGGGCGGCGAGTCCTCCCGCGATCTCCGTAATTGTCCTCACTCCAATGGGGGAACCGGCGATGCTCGGGTACCGTACCGTCCATGCTCGATCTCTGGCATGGCACAAACGGGGCTGACCGCTTGGACCTGACCGCGTTGCCCTGGTGGCGGGTCTGCCGTGTTGACGCCGTCGCTCCCGGTGAGGGGCCGATCCAGGCGTACCTCGACGACTTGTGTAAGGCCTTCGCCGACCAGGGCCACGAGGTCGGCCGCCCCGGTTCGGTCGCGGGCGCGGGCCGGCGCGTCGAACTGGACGTGCTGCTGGTCCACATCCCGGTGCCGCCCGGCCCCGGCACCCTGCTGGACCGGGTGCAGGAGCAGTACCCGCCGCTGATGGTGAGCCTGCGCCGTAACGGCGACGTCCGCGGCGGCGTGCGCAACCTGGTCGGGGTCTTCGAGGTCGACGAACCGCTGGCCGGGGCCAAACACCTCGAGGTGGTGCAGCTGGCCCGGGTGCTGATGGCCCGCGTCGGCTCGCCCAAGACCCTGTTCGTGTACCCGGATCCCGAGACCGGACAGATCCTCGAGGCCACCCTGTGCACGATGGAGGGCGGCCATCCCTCGATCACCGAGAACATCGTCGAGGACATACGTGACCGGCTGGTCGCCGTGGCCTGCGCCACCGAGGTCAACGACCGCCTGGAGCAGGTCCCCGACGCGGTGCAGCCCGCCGCCTTCGACGCCGCCCGCTCGCCGCGGGTGCTGGCCGCCGCCGGGCGCCGGATGGGCCGGCTCGGCCTGCTGCCGCCGCCGCACCGCGTCTCGGACTACGTCTCGGTCGGCATGGCCTCGGCCTACCAGCGCTACCTCGGCATCAAGGGGTTCAGCGAGGGCATGATGTTCGTCTACGACCCGGACCTGCAGGCGCTGGTGGTCACCGCGTCCGGCAGCTTCGAGGTCGACAAGCGGGA
>JABFXP010000355.1 GCA_013361685.1 Catenulispora sp. | reverse complement strand
GCACCACCGCCGGCGCGGTCGGCGGGGGCAGCACGACGGCCGGCGGGACCGGCGGGAGCACGGCGCCCAGCCCGCCGATGCAGGCGAGCGCCGACAAGGTGAGCCCGGCGGCGTTCGGCGGACTGCCGGGGCAGCTGATGGTGGGGGCGTTCGCGGTGGCCTGCGCGGCCGCCTGGGCGCTGCGCAAATACAGCACTCTGCTGTTCGGCGGCGCGGGGTGCGAGTCCGGGCACAGCAGCGCGGTGCCGGATCTGCGGGAGATCGACGAGTGAAGCGGACGGGCCGGGGTTTTCAGGAGGTCGGTGGATGAGTACTGCGAAGACGTGGGCCGCCCGGGCGGTGGCCGGGACCGCGCGGCCGGCCGGGACGGCGGCCGGGGTGGCGGCGCGGCCGAAGACCCGGACCACCGAGTCCGAGCGGCTGATGCAGCAGGGGCTGAGCCTGGCCGGCAGCCTGCTGATGCCGCTGGGCCTGGTCGCCATCGGCCTGGCCTGGTTCGGCGCGGCGCACACGCCGTACACCTTCGAGCAGGTCGCCTACCTGGTCTCCGGCGGCATCGGCGGGCTGGCGCTGACCACGCTCGGCGGGTTCTTGTTCTTCGGGTCCTGGCTGGCCCGGATCGCCCACCAGCAGCGTCAGCAGACCGAGCTGCTGGCCGGGGAGATCGCCCGGCTGGCCGACGCGATCCTGACGCTGGAAGCCGGCGACTGACGCGGTTCTCAGAACTCGAACTCGCACCACACCGACTTCCCCTCCGGCAGCGGCCGCGCGCCCCAGGCGGCGGCCAGCGCGGCGATGATGCTGATGCCGCGGCCGTCCTCGTCGGTCTCCCGGGCCAGCCGGCGGCGCGGCAGGTGGTCGGACTGGTCGGCGACGTCGATGATCAGCCGCCGGTCGGTGCGGCGCAGCCGCAGCACCACCGGCGCGGTGCCGTGGGTGACGGCGTTCGCCACCAGCTCGCTGACCGCCAGCACCGCGGTGTCGGTCAGGTCCTCGGCCAGGCCCCAGGTGGTCAGCACGCCGGCGGTGTAGCTGCGGGCGTGGGCGGCGATCTCCGGGCCGCCGACCAGCTCCACCGAGGCCGAGCGGAACAGCGCGGCGCGGCCTCCGGTCCAGACCGGGGCGTGCGCCACCAGCAGCGCCACGTCGTCGGTGCGGACCGCGCCGGTGGGGTCCAGGCTGCCGCTGGAGACCGACAGCGGGTCGATGGAGGCCAGGATGTGGTCCCGGACCAGGTCCACCGGGCCGGCCCCGAGCCGGGGCGGCTCGGACTCGGGGGCCCGGGCGAACACCCGGCGCAGATCCCCGGTGCCCCGCTCCAGCAGTCCCTGGGTGTAGAAGGCGAGGTAGGAGCCCGCCGGCACCGCCACGGCGGCCTCCAGCCAGGTCCAGTCCCCGGTGCCCAGCGAGGGTCCCGAGGCGCCGTCCAGGGTCACCACGTAGCCGTCCGGCAGCCGCAGCAGCGGCGGCAGGTGGCCGGCGTTGGCGTACGTCAGGGAGCCGCTGTCGGCGTCGTGGACCGCGTAGACCAGGGTCGCCACCGCCGCGCCGGTGCGCTCGCCGTCGAACTCCAGCGCGTGCCGGTCCAGGTGGTACATCACCTCGCCGGGCGGCAGGTTCTGGGAGGCGTACGCCCGCACCGCCGCGCGCAGCCGGCCCATCACCGCCGCCGCCCGCACCCCGACCCCGCCGGCCTCCGGCGTCACGCCGCCCACCACCAGCGCGGTGCGCCCGGCGCCCAGCGGGATGGCGTCGTACCAGTCGCCGCCGACCTCCAGCACCGGCTCGCCCTCCAGCCCGGCGTCCTCGTAGCGGACCAGGGCCGGCAGGTAGCAGGCGGCCAGCCGGATCTCGTCCGGCTGCACGATGCGCTGGGGCAGCAGCGACCGCTGCAGCGCCACCGCCATGTTGCGGTTGCGGGCCTCCTCCTCGGCCAGCGCCTCGTCCCGCCGCACCCGGTCGGTCTCGTCCCGGCAGAACACGGCGACGCCGCCCCGGGCCGGCACGCACACGATCGAGTAGTAGCGGTCGGCCCCCCGCCGGCGGACGAGCCGCTCCTCCAGCAGCACCGGCCGCCCGGTGTCGTAGACCTGGTCCAGCGCCGCGGGCAGCCCGGTCCCGGCCAGCTCCGGCAGCGCCTGGCCGACCGGCAGCCGCAGCGCCACCGTCCCGAACTCGGCCACGCAGGCGTCGTTCGCGGCCACCAGCAGGTGTTCCGGGCCGTCGGCGAGCACCGCCGGCAGCGGCGCGGCGTCGAACGCCGCGTGCAGCAGCTCCTCGATCGCGGGCATGACCGGTGACTTCATGGCGGCGGCCTCTCGGCAGGGGACGGGCGCGGAACCGAAACCCCAGTGTGGACCTCGATCCGGGCCCGTCATGGGAGCGGCGCGGGGCGATCCATCCGAATGAGGGATCGCAGGTCGGTGGCGGACGGGTGGGCCGGGGGCGGGGAGCTTCTCCCTAACGGCGTCGTCGCAAGGCCACGGCGCGTGATCGCCGGGGTACGCTACGACTCCCCGGGCTTATTCAGGGGACGAATATGCCGGGGGACCAGGCATGGAGGGCGGGAGAGCGGTGCGGTACCGGGTCGTGGTCCGGCTCTGGACCGCCCATGTGCCCCCGACCCTCCCGGCGGGCGGAGGCGGTTCGGGGCACCTCGACGCGACGTTCTGGACGGCGGTCGCGGCGCTCGCCGGGGCGTTGGGGCTGGGCGGGCTCGCCGCCCTGTCGGTCAAACAGCTCATCACACCGTCGCTGAACCGCGCCGGCGCCTCCTTCGCGGACGTGCTGACCGACTACCTGGCGGTGCTCAGATCACGCAGCCTGCGCCGTATCCGCCGCTACCAGCGTTCGGTGGGGGAGTACGCCGGCGAACACACCCTCGGCTTCGGCACGGAGCCGATCAGCGTGCGGGACGTGTACGTCCCGTTGGCGGCGGAGGGCACGGACGAACGCCGCGACCTGTACGAGACCATCCGCAGGGAACGGCGCTCGGTGGTCATCGGCGAGGCCGGGGCCGGCAAGTCGATGCTGCTCAAGCACTCGCTGCTGGAGTGGACCGAACGCCGCACCACCCGCCGCAGCGAGATCCCGGTGCTCGTCGAGCTGCGCCGCCTCAACGCGGTCCCGGTGGACGCCGTCGACCTGGTCGCCCAAGTCCAGCAGTTCCTGGAGATGCACCGGTTCAAGGGCGCGGCGGGCTTCGCCACCAAGGCCCTGGAGGACGGCCGGATCAGCGTCCTGTTCGACGGCCTGGACGAGGTGACGGCCGACCGCCTGGACGGCGTCGTCCAGAAGCTGAAGGACTTCGCCCAGCGCTTCACCGACTGCCAGATCGTGGTCACCTGCCGCTCCTCGCTCTACAAGGGCGAGCTGGAGTTCAAGACGGTGGTCCGGGTCGCAGAACTCGACGACGCGACCATCCGCCGCCTGCTGTACCGCTGGCCCGGCCTCGACGCCGCAGCACAGGAGCGGCTGTATCGGAACATCGGCTCCAACGCGAGCCTCAAGCGCCTGGCCCGCAGCCCGCTGCTGCTGTCGATGATGGCCTGGATGACGATGTCCGGCATCGTGCTGCCGACCTCGCGCGCGGAGTTCTACGACACCGCGATCGAGAACCTGGTCAAGCGGGACGACGTCCTGGGCCGGGGACGCTCGCAGTTCGCGCCGAACAAGAAGCTCGCGGTGCTGCGCGGCATCGCGCTGATCTTGCAGGACCGTTCCGGTACCGACGAGGACCGCCTGACCATCTCCCACGCTCGCGCGCTCGAGTACGTGCGGTCCGTCGCCACCTCGATCGACCTGGACCAGAAGGACGCCGAGCCGCTGGTGACGGAGATCGTCGAACGGAGCGAACTGCTGGCGACCAACGGCGGTGTGGCGCCGAGCTACTTCTTCCGGCATCTCACGTTCCAGGAGTACCTGGCCGCCGTGGAACTACGGGACGACCGTGACGGGCTGCTGGAACGCTACGTCAAGGATCCCAACGCCTGGCGCGAGACGGTGAAGCTGTGGTGTGGCAAGGCCGATCGGGACGCGACACCGTTGATCAGATACCTGATCGACGCCTACCTGCCAGACGCCCAGCTGATGGCGCTGGAGTGCGCCTCGGTGACGACCAAGGTGGACGAGGAAGTGGTGCTGGAGGCTGCCGACCGACTCCAGGTGCTGCTGGTCGCCGAGCGGAGTTCCGCCTCGCCGGGACAAGCCGCGATCACGTTCGGGAACGCCGCGGCCGGGAACGGTCCTCGTAGCGCCCTGATACGCAACCGGCTCTTCGAGCTCGCGCAGGATCCGGACGATCCCGTGATGCGCGTGGTGGCGATGCGGGCGCTCGCGGTGTCGGGTCACGAATCGGCGGCCGCCTTTCTTGCCGCCAGGTACACGACTGACCAGGATGCGCGCATGGCCATGTTGTCCATGGGCGACATGGCCGTCCCCGCTCTGCGGGAGATGGCCTTGCGAGGCGCGGTGACGCCCGTCGACGACCTAGCCCTCATCGGCACGCCATCTGCTGTCGATGCCCTGGTGGAGGTGCTGGCCCTCAGCTACCGCGACGCTGCGGTGCGAGCGGCATGGCGTTTGGCCGAACGACTCGACGACACGGTAGCCGTCAAGGTGATCGCGCAGAGCCCACACGTCGTCCAGATTCAGGAAAACGGCTTCCTATGGGTCTGGCAGCGGTTCAGCGGCGGATCCGTGCCCCTGATGAAGGCGGTGGCGCGAATCTTCGAGCTCATCGACACCTGCGAGATCGATCAGATTCCCAGCAAGGTGCGACGGATCGACTTCCGGTTCGTCATCGCCTCCATCGTCGTCGATCGCCGCCATGCCCCTTTGTGGGACGCTCCGAGACCGGCTGTCGAGATCGCCGAGGAGCTGATCGCGCGTGTCCGGTCGCATGTGATCAACCCGATGCCCGAGGCGCGGATCATAGCTGCCCTTCAGACACTGCGAACTCCGAATCTGTTCTCCGACAGGCTTTGCAACGCGCTGCTCGACCACTACAAGCTGCCCGCGCAACATGTCAAGATGTTCTGTTCGCTGAGCCACGCAGAGCAAATGAGCATGCTGAGGCTGCTTGGCGAGTTCCACAGCCGCTCGACGTGGACGGCGATGACGACCACCACGCCGAAGAAACCGCGCGGCGTGTTCGTCGTCAACACGATTGCCGTTGTGCTCACGGTGTATGCCGCGGCAACAGCTTTCTGGCGAGAGCTGGGAATCCTGATCGGCGACTGGTCGCTGGGATCGCCGAACCTTTTGCTGGTGGGGTGGGTGCCACTCGTGGCGTTCCCCTTAAGGTCCCGTTACGGCCTCGTGCGCGGATCGTTGTGGCGCTACGTCGTCATCGAAAAACTCATACCGGGAATCGCTCTCGCGGCCGTCTGCGGTTATCACGCTGCCGTGATCCTGGATTCCACAGCGCGTTGGATCGGCTGGGCCCCGACCTGGATCCTGCTGGCCGGCATCGGGATCCCGACCGGCCTGCTGTGGCTTCACAATCGGCGCCGCAACGAGCGCTACAACAACCCCCTGCGCCAAGCCATCGAAGCCGTCGGAGCGACCTCCCCGACCACCTCGATCATCGCCACCTCGGCACAGCCCTAGGCGTCCTCGAAGACCCGCAGCCGGTGCGCCACCGCCGCCGCCTCGCCCCGCCCCGAGACACCCAGCTTGGCGAGGATGTTGGACACGTGCACGCTCGCCGTCTTCGTCGAGATGAACAGCTGCTCCCCGATCTGCCGGTTCGACAGCCCCTGCGCCACCAGCGCCAGCACCTCCAGCTCCCGCGCCGTCAGCCCCAGCGGGGTTCCCGAGTCCGCCGCGCCGCGCTCGGAGCCGGCGTCAGCCGGCGCCGGCATGCAGTCGCTGATGTCCAGCCGGGCGCGCCGGGCCAGCGCCTGGATCTCGTGGCACAGCGGTCCGGTGGGCAGCGTCGCCACCGGCCGCACCGCCGCGCGCAGCAGCTTCGCCGCCTGCTCGCGGTCGCCGTTCGCCGCCGCCGCCTCGGCCGCGCGGAAGTATATGTACGCCGCCTGATACGCGTGGACGCCGTCGCGGGCCGCGAGCTCGCTGGCCGTCGCCCACTCCGCGGCCCCCGCCACCCCGCGCCAGCGGGCCAGCTCCGCCGCCACCTGCGCCGC
>JABFXP010000946.1 GCA_013361685.1 Catenulispora sp. | reverse complement strand
GGCCGGCCCGGCGCGACCAGCAGCGCCAGGGCCGTCAGCGCCTCGACGGCGCCGAGGGTGAGATAGGCGGCCGGCGCGAGCCGGGCACCGAGCAGCCGGTGCAGAGCGGTGCCGGCCACCCGGCTGCGGACGCCGCCGTCCCCGCCGCCGCTGCCGGTACCGCCGAACCCGCCGCCGAAGCCGACGGTGCCGACCGTCTTGGCCAGCCCCGACCAGCCGAACACCCCGGCCAGGAACAACGGCTGCGCTTGGGCAGTCCACGTCATGGATCAACCTCCTGTCGTGCCGGGCCGCCGGCGGCGCGCACGCATGCGGTGCCCGCGCGCGCCGCCGACGACCGCGGCGATGGCCGTCTGCGCCGGATCAGACCTTCGCGTACACCGTCGAGATCTGGATCTCGGCGGTGTCCGGCAGCCAGGCGCCGACCACGTGGACATGGCCGCCGACCGGGACCATCGACAGGTCCGTCACCGCCGGGGTGCCGTTGTAGACGGCGGCGCTGACGCCCTTGACGACGTGGCCGGTGATGCGGTTGCCCTGGTGGTCCAGGTGCACCGCGTCCGTGGCCAGGGTCACCACGTGGGCGTCCAGGCTGACGATGTTCAGCCACAGCGCGTCGGCGGCCAGGCTGCCGTCGGGCATCCGGACGCCGCGCGCGTACAGACCGTCGCCGACCTGCACCGCGCTCGCGGTGGTGGGGGTCAGCTTCCAGAAGCTGGTGCCGCTGGTGGTCTGGATGCGGTTGAGGGTGCCGTCCGATCCCTTGGCCAGGATCATCGAGCCGTCGACGGAGCTGACGCGGCCCTCGGCGAAGGACGGGTCGGGGGTGCCGGGCGCCACCTGCGGGCCGACGGCGCCGAAGGCGGCCTCCGGCGCCAGCGACCCGAGCGCGGTCGCCCCGACGACGGTCGCCCCGCCCAGCGCGGCCCGGGTGAGGAACTGACGGCGGTCGAACTGCGATGTCATGGAACCCCTCCCCTACGCGACGACGTCGACTTTGATCGGGATCAACCCGCTGGACAGGCTGGCGATGGCACTGAACGCCGAGGCGGTGAGGTCCACGATGCGGTTGGTCCCGCACGTGGACCCGCAGCAGGTCCGCTCCCCGCAGAACTGGTGGGTGTTCGGCCCGCAGTCCGCGATGGAGCTGCCGACCTCCTTGCCGTTGCACAGGTTGGTGACGTAGTGCACGAATCCGCAGCCGCGCTGGGTCAGCGAGATCCCGCAGGCGGCGGGGTCGGTGATGCTCGTGCACGCCGCCGAGGCGGCGGGCCAGGCGTGCTGGTGTTTGCTGGAGCTGCAGTTCCCGCAGGCGCCCCCGCCGGCGGACCCGCACGGGCCCCAGGCGGAGCCGCAGCAGAACCACGACGCCTCGCCGATGACAGCGGTCATCGGTTCCTCCTTACGGTTGTGGCTTGGAACAGTGACGGTGAGACCGGCCGTGATACCGGCCGTGGTGCCGTGAGCAGCCGCGCGCGCAGGGTGGAACCGGTGGAACGGGCAAAACGGATGATGAGAAGGAGGCTCGGTGAAAGTATTCGAACACTCATATACGGCGCCAGACTCGGAACTGACATCAGGACTCTGTCGTTTCCGGCAGATCACGCCGAGGCGCGGGAGCGGGATCGACGCCTCGGCGGCGGGGGGTGTCCGAGGGGTGGACTCGGCTGGGTTCGGCCCACTCCAGCAGCCGTGGCACTCAGAGGTTCGCGCCTGTCAGAGGCTTGTCATCAGACCGCTGTCGACGTGGGCTACGCCGAGCCCTGGACCCGTTGAACGGTGTAAACGACCGTCAGGCGCGGGTCTGCGACCCGGCCGCCGAACTCGTCGACGAGCGAGCACAGGCGCGTGAGGAACTCCTCGCGGTTCAGTGGGGCGAGTTCTGCGATGTTCGGGAACGTGGACCACTGATCCCGCGCGGTCTGCGCGGTCAGGATCTCCGTCCATTCGATGATCTCGACGCGGACGTCGTCGAAGTAGCCGCCCGCGGTCAACTGCCCGCGCCACCGGTCGGTGTCGAGCACGTGCGAACGGCTGTCCCGGTAGCCGGTCTCGGAGGGCAGCAGGTCGTGGTAGACCTCGTCGAGCCGGTCGCGGAAGAGCGTCGGCCGCTTGGCGTCGCCGAACTCGTTCCACCAGGCCGCCAGCCAGCCTCCCGGACGCACCAGATCGGCGATCTTCGCCGTCGACGTGGCCGGGTTGAGCCAATGCAGCGCTGTCGCCGCCGCCGCGAGGTCGAACCCGCCCCGCAGGTCCACGGTCTCGAAGTCGCTGACGATGATCTCCAGCCGATCACCCGCGTGATCGGCGGCGAGGACCGCGGCCAGGCTCTCGCCGGGCTCGACCGCGACCACGTGGGCGCCGGCCGCCAGCAACGGGCCGGTCGCCAGGCCCGTTCCGGCACCGATCTCCAGCACCCGCGCGCCGGGCCGCAGCCCGCAGCGTTCGGCCAGCAGGTCGAAGACCGCGTCCGGGTAGCGTGGCCTGCCCCGTTTGTAGGTCAGCGCATCGGCGTTGAACGACATACGGCGAGCTTCGCGCGCTGTGTCAGACATCACCGATCCCGCAGCGGAGGTGACAGTATCCTGAACAGCGCCGGTGCCGATCGTGGGTTCTTGATCGTCCATTGCGACAGTCTGCCAGCTCAGCCCAGCCCGGTTACTCCGGCGGCTCCGCGAACGGCCGCACCACCGAGAACGACTCCACCACCGCGCGCAGCACCGCCAGCGCCGCGGCGCCGTCGCCGCCGATCGCCGGGGCGATGTCCTCGAACATGACGGCGTGGCCGGCGTGCACGACCAGGACCTCGGCGGCGTCCGGCTGGAACCCGAAGCCGACCGCGCTGTCCATCTCGGTCCAGGAGTCGCGGTGCGCGTAGGCGCTGCGGACGACCCCCGGTTCGGGCTTGGTGATGACGCCGTCCGCGTCGGCCTGCCGGACCAGGCCGGTGACCCACGCCGCCGGCGTCTCGGGCAGGCCGGAGCGGCCGGAAAAGGAATCAGCCCACTGCTCCGCCTCCGGGGCGAGCCCGAAGGGCCACCCGTGCTCGCGCTGCTGGAACTCCCGTTTGGCGATCTCCCAGCGGCGCGCGCTCTCGGCGTAGAAAGCAGCGAGCTGTTCCTCGTTCATACCGTCGTTTCTATCACCTCAGCAGTTCCAGGCCCTGGGCCTGCACCGTGAAGGCCGAGCCGTTGGGTTCCCGCCCGGCCCGCAGCGTCAGCACCGCCTCGGCGACTTGCTCGGCCCGCAGTTCGGCGCCGCGCGCCGCCAGGAACTCCGGGACCGACACGCCCTGCCGCTGGGCGTAGCCGGCCACGCCGACCTTCCCGAGGTCGGTGACCGAGGTCAGCATCGGCATCAGAGTAAGGAACCTGATCCCCAGGTCGGCGCGCTCGGACTCCTCGGCCGCGTAGGAGGCGATGAACCGCATCGTCGCCTTGGCCCCGGCGTAGCCGCCGCTGAGCGGGGAGCCGCCGCGCAGCCCGGCCATGCTCGACACCGCGATCACCGTGCTGCCGGCGGCCAGCGGGGTGCGCAACGCCTCACCGCACCACTCGAACGCCTGCCGCACGTCGGTCTCCCACACCGTGCCGAACGTCTCCCAGGTGTGCTCGGGCAACGGCCGCATCGTCGGCGCGGCCCCGGCGTTGAGGACCACCAGAGCCGGGCGGAGTCCGGCGAACAGCCGGGCGGGCAGCCCCGGCTCGGTGACGTCCGCCGGGACCGGCACGAAACCGGCGCCGAGTTCCCCGGCGGCCACGGCCAGCCGGTCGGCGTCCCGGGCCACGCCGGCCACCGTCGCCCCGGCCTTCACCAGCGCCGTCGCGATCGCCAGCCCGAACCCGCGGCTGGCGCCGGTCACGATGGCGGTCGACCCCGCGAAGCGATACCCGGCCTGCTGCGACACCGCGTCCTGGGACATGCCGTCCTCCGATCCCGATCCCGATCCCGATCCCGATCCCGTCTTCGATCCCGACCCGTATCCGAATCCTGATCCAGCCGCCGACTCAGCCCCCTGCGACATCCCGCTCATGACGCCTGCCCCACCAGCTCCGGCGCCGAATCCGCTATATCGGAAGCACTTCTCTTCACCTTTCCGGGCGCGAAGGCGGCGGCGACCGCCCCGGCGAGCGGCACCGCCGCCGCCACCCACATCGCGGGCCGGAACCCGGCCACGAACACCGACGGCGACGCGTAGCCGCCGTGCGCGGCGAACACCGCGCCGAGGATCGCGACGCCGAACACCCCGCCGAGCTCGCGCAGGGTGACGTTCACCCCGGCCGCGATCCCGGTGTCCTCCGCCGGCACCGACCCGGTGACCGCGTTGGCCACCGTCGGGAAGCACATCGAGATGCCCGCGCCGGAGATGATCAGCGGCAGCACCAGCGTCCCGTACGACACGTGCGAGGAGGCCGCCGCCGCCACCCACGCCGCCCCGCCGCCCTGCATCAGCATCCCGGCGACCATGAACGGCTTGTTCCCGATCTTGTCCGCCAGCGCCCCGGCGGCCGGCGCCACCAGCATCGGCATCGCCATCCACACCAGGATCCGGGCCCCGGCCTGCATCGGCGAGTAGCCCAGGCCGGTCTGGAAGAACTGGGTGAGGAAGAACAGCGTGCCGATCAGCGACACCATGAGGAAGAAGTTGACCGCGTTGGCCGTCGTGAAGGCCCGGTTGCGGAAGTACTCCAGCGGCATCATCGGGTACCGCGCCCGCCGCTCCCAGGCGACGAACGCCAACCCCAGCACGCCGCCGGCGACCAGGGCCCCGATCACCTCGGCCGAACCCCAGCCGGCATCCGGCGCGCGCACCGGCGCCCAGGTCAGCGCGAGCATCGCGGCGCCGGCCAGGACCAGTCCGGGGAAGTCGAGCTGCGGCCGGGGACCGCGGCTCTCGGTCAGCAGCACCCGGGAGCCGGCCGCGACCGCCAGCGCCACCGGCACGTTGAACCAGAAGATCCACTGCCAGGTCATCTCCTGCACGATCACGCCGCCGAGCACCGGGCCGGCCGCCACGCCCAGGCCGGTCACCCCGCCCCAGATGCCGATCGCCGCGCCGCGCTTCTCGGCCGGGAAGGCCTCGCTGATCAGGGTCAGCGTCAGCGGCACCAGCACCGCGCCGCCCAGGCCCTGCACGACGCGGGCCGCGATCAGCTCCCCGGCGGTGGTGGACAGCGCCGAGGCCGCCGAGGACGCGGCGAACAGCAGCAGCCCCGCCGAGTACATACGGCGCCGTCCGAACCGGTCGCCCAGCGCCGCGCCGGTCAGCAGCAGCACCGCGAACACCAGGTTGTAGGCGTTGATCGTCCATTCCATCTGTGACAAGCCGGCGTGCAGCTTGACCCGCATGGTCGGCATCGCCGTGGCCACGATGACCACGTCCAGGGCCGCCATGAAACTGCCCAGGGACGCCAGCAGCAGCGTCCAGCCTGTTCTTGTTCTCGTGTCGTCACTCACGCCGATGTTGATCCGCCTCGTCCGGGAGAATCATCGGCAGCCCGAAAACCGGGAACAGATCCGCGTCCAGGAAGGCGTCGATGCGGGAGATGCCGGTCCGGGTGAGGGTGACGGCGTGGATGGCGTGCGCGTGGTAGCGGCCGTCCGCTTCGAGCTGGTAGGCGGCGAAGCCGGACTGCAGGTTGACGCCGACCGCGACGTTGCGGAAGCGGCCGGGCTCGACCAGCACGTTGACCGCCAGGAACCGGCCGACGTCCGCGCGGCCCCGGAACCAGGCCGCCATCGGCGGCATCTCCAGGACCACGTCGTCGCGCAGCAGCCGCAGCAGACCGTCGACGTCGGCGTTCTCGAAGGCCTTCAGATAGCGGTCGAGCTGTTCCCGCACGCCCGGCTCCGACGGTTCCAGCACGTCGTCCTCGGCCGGGGCGGTCGCGGCGATCTGGGCGCGGGCCCGCTGCAACGCGCTGTTCACCGCCGCGGTCGTGGTCTGGAGCACCTCGGCGGTCTCCTGCGCGGAGAAGGCGAGCACGTCCCGCAGGATCAGCGCCGCGCGCTGCCGGGCCGGCAGGTATTGCAGGGCGCTGATGAACGCCAGGCGGACCCCGGCCCGCAGCGCCACCACCGCCGCCGGGTCGGCCGCCGGGCCCAGGCTTTCGCCGGCCGCGTCCAGGCCCGCGCCGAACGTCCCGGCCCGCCGACT
>JABFXP010000545.1 GCA_013361685.1 Catenulispora sp. | reverse complement strand
GCTACTCCGAACAGGCGTTGTTCCTGGCGCGCGCCGCCGAGCTCACCACCGATCCGGCCGTCCGGGCCGCCCGCTGCCTGCAGGCCGCGGCGGCGTACCTGATCGTCGGGGACGCCGGAGCCGTGCAGCGCCAGCTCGACCTGGCGGCCCCCGACCTGGCCGGCCCGGTGGCGCGGGCCCGGGCCAAACGGATCCAGGCCTGCACCGAGATGCTGCTGGCCCGGGCCAGCCGGGTGGCCGTCACCCTGCTGGAGGCGGTGGACCGGCTCGGCGCCGCGGACCCGGCGATGACCTGGGACCTGCTGTACGAGGCGCTCGCCGCCGCGATCGTCAGCGCGGACCTGACCCGCGGGACGACCCTGCCGCTGGTGGCCCGGCGCGCCGCCGGCGCCTGGCACGACCCGGCGCCGCCGCCGTGGAGCAGCGGACCCCTGATGTACGGCCTGGCACTGGGCCTCGGCCACGGCTACGCCCGCGGCGTCCCGGTGCTGCGGGAGGCGCTGCGGACGATGCGGGACTGCGAGACGGTCCGGGAGACCGGCATCCCGCTGAGCGTGACCATCGCCCACGCCGCCGACCAGTTGTGGGACATCGAGGCCAAACGGGAACTGGCCCAGCGCGTGGCCGAGCAGGACCGCCGCCACGGCGCATTGCACGGCCTGAGCCTGGCTCAGGTGGTGCTCGCCGCCGCCGACATCTCCGACGGCCGGTTCGCCGCCGCCGAGGCCCGCTACAGCGAGAACGACGAATACGCCGGCGCGGCCGGGGTCGTCATCCACGGCGACTTGACCAGGCCCCTGCTGTACGCCTGGACCGGCCGGGAGGCCGAGCTGCGCCGCGGCGTCGAGACCATGGCCGGAATCGCCGCCGGGGCCGGTCTGGGGTCGCTGAACCGGATCGCCGACCAGGCCCAGGCGGTCTTCGAGATCGGCAGCGGACGCTACGGCCGGGCGCTGGAGCACGTCCGCAGGCTTTTCGACGACGACACCGTGGCGCTGGGCAACGTCACGCTCGCGCTCATGGTCGAGGCCGGGATCCGGGCCGGCGACCGCGCGGCGGCGCTGGCGGCGTTCGAGCGGATCGAGCACCGCGCCCCGCTGGCCGGCACGCCGTGGGCGCTGGGATCCCTGGCTCGCTGCCGGGCGATGCTGGCCGCGGACGACGACGCCGAGCCGTACTACCGGGAATCGATCGAGCGGCTCGGCGAGGTTCCGGTGGCGATGGAGCTGGCGTGGTCGCAGCTGGTCTACGGCGAGTGGCTGCGCCGCCGCCGGCGCCGGTCCGACGCCCGCGTGCAACTGCGGGCGGCGTTCGAGGCCTTCGACTCCCGGGGCGCCGCGCCGTTCGCCGAACGCGCCCGCGCCGAGTTGCTGGCCAGCGGCGAGACGGCACGCAAGCGCACGATCGACACCCGGTTCGACCTCACGCCGCAGGAGCGGCAGGTGGCGCTGCTGGCCGCGTCGGGACTGACGAACGGGGAGATCGCGACCCGGCTGTTCGTCACCACGGCGACCATCGAGTTCCACCTGAGCAAGGTGTTCCGCAAACTCGGCATCACCTCACGGCGGCAGATCGCGTCGGTGCTGGGGACGGGTGAACCAGCGCCCTGAGCCGCCTGCCGCTGTGCGCCGCCCGGGGCGGGTGCGGCCCTGACAGCCCTGACGGCTTTGACGGCTATCAACTTAATCCCACGAGTGCGGTCATCTGACTGCGGCGCTTTAGTGGCGTCCAGCGAAGACTGATTACCAGACAGGAGAGTTCAACAACAAGGAGTGCATTCTCATGAGCAGGACCTCAGTGACGTTTGAAAGCGCCGGCATCACCATCGCCGCGCACCTGTACCTGCCGGACGACGCCGCCCCCGGCGGCCTGCCCGCGCTGGTCGTGGGCCACCCGGGCACCGGGGTCAAGGAGCAGACGTCCGGACTGTATGCGGGGCAGTTAGCCGCGCGCGGCTTTGTGGCGCTGGCATTCGACGCGGCTTATCAGGGCGAGTCCGGCGGCACGCCGCGCGGATTGGAGGATCCGGCGCAGCGGATCGAGGACTTCAAGGCGGCTGTCTCTTATCTGACCACCAGGGACGAAGTCGACGCCGGCCGCATCGGACTGCTCGGGGTGTGCGCCTCCGGCGGTTACTCGCTGGCCGCCACCGCCGGCGACCACCGGGTGCGCGCCGTGGCGACGGTGTCCACGGCCGAGCCCGCCCGCCAGTTCCGCTACGGCGCCGACGGCACGCAGTCCCCGGCGGTCTTCCAGTCGCTGCTGGACGCCTCGGCGCAGGCCCGGTCCGCCGCCGCCCGCGGCGAGGACCCCGGTGTGATGACGATGTTCCCGGACACCGCGGAGCAGGCCGGCGCGCTCGGCGGCGCCCACGGCGTGGAGGGCTGGGAGTACTACTGCGGTGCGCGCGGATACCACGAGCGCTCCGCGAAGTTCCTGGCCTGGGAGAGCATCGACAAGATGGCCTCCAGCGACGTCTTCTACGCGGTGCCGCTGATCGCCCCGCGTCCCATGCTCCAGATCCTGGGGGAGCGGGCCGTCACCGCGTGGATGGCGCTGGAGGCGCACCGCCGGGCCGCCGGTCCCGCCGAGGTGCACTGGATCCCGGGCGCCAGCCACGTCGATATGTACGACAAGCAGGAGTACATCGGCCCCGCGGTGGACAAGCTCGTCAAGTACTTCACCGAGAACCTGCCCGCCGCCTGAGCGGCGTGCCCGTGACTCTCGCAGACGCCGGGCGGCGGCGCCGCCGCCCGGCTCGCGCGATTGGTCCAGACCAGACCCTTGACGGACGCCGGAGCCCGGCAGTTCAATCACGTCGTAGTAAGGGTGCAGAGAAGGACGCTTTGATCGTTCCCCACCGATCATGTCCTGATCAAGCTGCGGACACCTGCCCACGTCGTCCACCGCGAGGGGTGCCCCATGCTCGACGCCTTCCCACGTCCGCGCCGAACCGCCGGCGGCGGCCGGCCCCGTCTCAGAACCCTGATCGGCGCGACGGCCGCCACGGCGCTCGCCGCCTCCGGGCTCGCGCTGCTCACCGCGCCGGCCGCGCACGCCGCGAACGAGTCGGTCGGGATCTGGCTCACCACCACCAGCGACTCCGGCGGCCGGAACGTCACCCGGGGGCTGCAACAGCAGACGCCGATCGCCTTCAGCGCCGGGACGAGCAGCGCCGGCCAGGCGGTCACCGTCGATGAGAACACGCGCTACCAGCAGTTCACCGGAGCCGGGGCGTCCTTCACCGACACCGCCGCGTGGCTGATCAACAGCAGCGGCGCGCTGTCCGCCACGACCCGCAACACCCTGATGACCAACCTGTTCAGCCCCACCAGCGGGATCGGGCTGGACTTCCTGCGCAATCCCATGGGCGCCTCCGACCTGGCGCGCTACAGCTACACCTATGACGACCTGCCCGCCGGGCAGACCGACGCCTCGCTGGCGAACTTCTCCATCAGCCACGACCTGGCCGACGTGCTGCCGCTGACCAAGCAGGCGCGCACGCTGAACCCCGACCTGAAGGTCATGGGCACGCCGTGGACCGCGCCGCCGTGGATGAAGGACAGCGGAGCGTACAGCCAGGGCTGGTTGCAGTCGCAGTACTACGCCGCCTACGCGCAGTACTTCGTCAAGTACATCCAGGCCTACCAGGCGCAGGGCGTGCCGATCGACTTCGTCTCGGCGCAGAACGAGCCCACCTGCTGCTCCGGCTATCCCTCGATGCAGTGGAACGGATCAGGGCTCGACTACTTCACGGTGAACGACCTGCTGCCGGCCTTCCACGCCGCGGGTCTGTCGACGAAGGTCCTGGCCCTGGACTGGAACCCGGACACCTACGCCTCCTACGGCGCGCCGACCGTCGACGACGCCACGGTCCGCGACGACCCGAACTTCGGCGGCATCGCCTGGCACGGCTACGGCGGCAGCGTCACCACGCAGACGGACATCCACAACCAGTACCCGTCCGTCGCCGCCTACGACACCGAGCACTCCGGCGGCACCTGGATCGCCAACCAGCAGCAGGAGGACATGAACAACATCATCGACTACACCCGCAACTGGGGGAAGTCGGTGGTGAAGTGGTCGCTGGCGGTGGACCAGAACATGGGGCCGCACAACGGCGGCTGCGGCACCTGCACCGGCCTGGTCACCGTCCACAACGGCGACAGCGTCAGCGGGCGGGTCGACTACAACATCGAGTACTACGACATGGGTCAGCTCACGAAGTTCGTCCGGGCCGGCGCCTCCCGCATCGCCTCCACGGCGAACAGCAGCGTCCCCAACGTCGCCTGGCGGAACCCCGACGGCTCCAAGGCCGTGGTCGCCTACAACGAATCCGGAAGCACCCAGACCTTCACCGTCAACTGGGGCGACGAGCACTTCAGCTACCAGCTCCCCGCTCAGACCTCGGCGACCTTCGTCTGGAGCGGCACCCAGGGCACCGGGGGCGGCACCGCGACCGGGCAGATCGTCGGCTACGGCGGCAAGTGCGTCGACGTCGCCGGAGCCGGTACGGCCAACGGGACCGCGGTGCAGCTCTACGACTGCAACGGCACCGCCGCACAGCAGTGGACCGTCGCCGCCGACGGCTCGATCCAGGCTCTCGGCAAGTGCATGGACATCACCGGCGCCGGCACCGCGAACGGCACCCAGGTGCAGCTGTACGACTGCAACGGCACCGCCGCGCAGAAGTGGCAGCACCAGAGCAACGGCGAGTTGGTCAACCCCAACTCCGGCCGCTGCCTGGACGCCACCGGGCCCAGTTCGGCGAACGGGACCAGGTTGCAGATCTGGGACTGCTTCGACTCGGCGAACCAGCAGTGGACGCTGCCGTCATAGCCATGGCCTGATCCGCGCAGCGCAATGACGACCGCGCCGCCCCGACGTCCACCCGGCCGGGGCGGCGCGGTCGCCGTCGGGCCCGTCGTCGTGCGGCGCCGCCGGCGCATTCGGACGATGGCCGGCGGTCCAGCGTCGGCGGCGGAGCAGTCAGCTCAGGAGAGCCGCGGTGATGGCGGGCATGTCCTGATACTCGCGCCACCGTGCGATCTTGCCGTTGTGGACTCGCAGAACGCCGATGAACGGTGCTGATGCCCGGCGGCCGGTGGTGGTCACCGTGCCCGCCAGTTCGTACTCCACCACGATCACCTCCGGATCGGCGGTGTCGTGGACGACCACGTCGCGGACCTCGTCGAAGCGCACCGGGAAGGCGGCCCGCTGCGGAGCGGCGAAGGCGCGGAACCGCTCGCGGCCCTCGATCCGCGACGCCCTGCCCGCCGGGGCGAAGGGCATCTCGACGACGGCGTCGTCGGCGAGCAGGTCGTCGAACCGGCCGCCGTCCGCGGCGAGCCAGGAACGCTGCATGTGCTCGAAGACTTCGCGGGGGCTCGGCATGCGTGCGGGCTCGGACATGGTGGTCCTTCCACGGTGCGGGGAGGGTAAAGTGAGAGTCCTTACTCACCTTCAGGATGATGAGTGGAGACTCATCTTGTCAACGCCGCAGAAGTCGCCGCTGAACGAGCCGCCGCCCGGCGAGCCGGTGGCGAAGAACAAGGGCGTCCGCGCAGACGCCCGTCGCAACCGGGAGCGTATCCTCGCCGCGGCCGACCAGGTCTTCGCCGAGAGCGGGCCCGGCGCGTCAACGGAGCAGATCGCGGCCGTGGCCGGGACCGCCGTCGGGACCGTCTTCCGTCACTTCCCGACCAAGCGGGCGTTGCTCCAGGCCATCATGAAAGACCTGCTGTGCCAGCTCATCGGCGATGCCGAGGCCTTCGCCGCCGATGAGGACCCGGCCACGGCCCTGTTCGCGTTCTTCACCCGGACCGTCGACCAGGCCGCCCGTAAGAAGACCGTCATCGACCTGCTGGCCCGGGACGGGACCGACGTCCAGATCACCGAGGCCGTCCGGTCGCTCCACGACGCGGTCCAGAGCCTGCTGGACGCCGCCCAAGCCGCCGGCGGCGTCCGGCCCACTGTCCAGGCCGACGAAGTGATCGCCCTGCTGGGCGCCATGTGCCAGGCCACGACCCGTGACAGCTGGAGCTCCGAACTCCAGCACCGCACATTGGCGATCATCTTCGAAGGACTCGCCCCGTAGAACGCTCCGGGCCTCGACTCGCATAAAGCACCGCCGGCCCGTCGGCCGCCGCGTCGACGGTCAGCGGC
>JABFXP010000957.1 GCA_013361685.1 Catenulispora sp. | reverse complement strand
TGGAAAGACAGCGCCCTGAAGATCGCTGATCGGCTGGGTCGCTATCGGCGTCTACGACTTGCCCTCCCCAGCTTCCGGCGCCTGCTCCTTCTCCTTGCCGGTCACTGCCTCGGTGCTTTCTGCGGTCTCGGCCACCTCGGCATCCACCACCTCGGCATCCACCGTGGCGGCATCCACCGCGTCGGCAGGCTCGGCGTCGTCGGTCGCGGCGTCAGCAGTCTCCGTCTCGCCGGTCGCCGCCCCAGCAGTCCCCGCCTCGCCGGTAGCCGCCTCAGCAGTCCCCGCCTCGCCGGCGACCGCCTCGCCGTCGACCGCATCGTCAGCCGCCGCCTCAGCACCAGCCTCAGCACCAGCCGCCCCACCGGCCTCGACCTCGCCGTCCCCCGGCTTCGGCGTCAGCAAGATCGCCTTCGCGCCGAGCTTGTACGCGTCCCGCAGCCCTACCGGATCCGGCTCCCCCGCCGCGTCGATCGCGATGTTGTGGAAGCCGGCGAAGTTGTGGTTCGCCTTGCACAGCAGCCGGTACAGCTCGATCACGCGGTCCTCGTCCTCGACCACCTCGACCTCGGCCGTGCGCAGCTTGCCCTTGTAGCGCACCCGGAGGTCCTGGCCGGTCCGCAGGTTCCGGCTCCAGCCGAACTGCGTCCCGATCAGGACCTTCCCGTCGTGCTCGATGTAGGCGATCGGGACCGTGTACTTCTTGCCGGACTTGCGGCCCACGACGTACAGCAGGATCAGGTACCTGCCGATGCCCTTGGCCACTCCCGGCGTGCTCAAGGCCGTGCGCGTGAGAGCGTTGACCAGGCCCTGCATCCGCAGTGTCTGAGCCCGCCCCGCCGGGCGGCCGGCCGATTTCGTCTCAGTACCCATGCCCTAGACGCTACTCCACCCGGCACGAACCGACCACGCTCGGTGATTACCGGCCCTTGACGACCCCCACGACCGCCTCGGCGACCGTCTTGGCCAGGTCCCGGTGGAACACGCTGGGCACGATGTAGTTCGGGTTCAGGTCGCTGTCGCCGACCGTCGAGGCGATCGCCTTCGCCGCCGCCACCAGCACCTCGGGGGTGATGTGGTTGGACTGCGCGTCGATCAGGCCGCGGAACACCCCGGGGAACGCCAGCACGTTGTTGATCTGGTTCGGGTAGTCGCTGCGGCCGGTGGCCACCACCGCCGCGTGCTTCAGCGCGTCGTCGGGGTCCACCTCCGGCTCCGGGTTGGCCAGGGCGAACACGATCGCGCCGGGCGCCATGGTGGCGATGTCCTCGCCGGTCAGGATGTGCGGCGCGGACACCCCGATGAACACGTCCGCGCCGGCCAGCGCCGCCTTCAGCGTGCCGGTCAGGCCCTCGGGGTTGGTGTGCTCGGCGACCCACCGCAGCTCCGGGTCGCGGTCCAGGTCGTCGCGGTCGCAGTGCACCACCCCGTGGTAGTCCGCGACCGTGATGTTCGTGGCCCCGGCCGCGATCAGCAGCCGCAGGATCGCGGTGCCGGCCGCCCCCGCGCCGGAGCCGACGATCCGCACGTCCTCCAGCCGCTTGCCGACCACCTTCAGCGCGTTGGTCAGCGCCGCCAGCACCACGATCGCGGTGCCGTGCTGGTCGTCGTGGAAGACCGGGATGTCCAGCTCCTCGCGCAGCCGGCGCTCGATCTCGAAGCACCGGGGGGCGCTGATGTCCTCCAGGTTGATGCCGGCGAAGCCGGGGGCGATCGCCTTCACCACCCGGATGATCTCCTCGGTGTCCTGGGTGTCCAGGCACAGCGGCCAGGCGTCGACGCCGGCGAACTGCTTGAACAGCGCCGCCTTGCCCTCCATCACCGGCAGCGCCGCGATCGGGCCGATGTTGCCCAGCCCCAGCACCGCCGAGCCGTCGGTGACCACCGCGACCGTGTTGCGCTTGATGGTCAGCCGGCGCGCGTCGTCGGGGTTCTCGGCCAGCGCCAGCGAGACCCGGGCCACCCCGGGGGTGTAGGCCATGGAGAGCTCGTCGCGGTTGCGCAGGGCCACCTTGGAGCGCATCTCGATCTTGCCGCCGAGGTGCATCAGGAAGGTGCGGTCGCTGACCCGGCCGACCTCGACGCCCTCGATCTTGGCCAGCGCCTCGGTGACGGCCCGGGCGTGCTCCTCGCTGCTGGCGGCGATGGTGACGTCGACCCGCAGCCGGTCCCGGCTGGAGCCGGAGACGTCCAGGCCGGTCACCACGCCGCCGGCGTCCTCCACCACCCTGGTGATCCCGCTCACCGCGTTGCCGTAGGAGGGTGCCTCCAGCCGGACGGTGATCGAATAGGACACGCTGGGTGAGGCGGACACGGGCGGTTCTCCTTTGGACTGCCGGGTTTCTACGCACCAAGGGTAGAGCAGCGCCCCCGGCCTTCGAGGGCGCTCGGGAGCGGGGCGGCGTGCGCGATATGAGCGAAACCGCCCCCCGGCGTAACCGCATCGTGGCTGCATCGTGATCTACCCGTTCGCCGCGCGAAGGATGATCGCGTACACTCGCCACCAAGGTCGTAAGTTCGCGGTGTTAAAGGCCCAGCGGAACACATTCCGCCGGGCCCTTCTCGTCTTAGGACCGCAGACCGATAACTAGTTCTTCAAGCAGGAAATGAGAGCAGGATGGCTCAGGGGACAGTCAAGTGGTTCAACGGTGAGAAGGGCTACGGCTTCATCTCGCAGGACGAGGGTGGCCCGGACGTGTTCGTCCACTTCTCGGCGATCCAGACCAACGGCTACCGCTCGCTGGAGGAGAACCAGCGCGTGGAGTTCGAGGTGACCCAGGGCCCGAAGGGCGCGCAGGCGGAGAACGTCCGCCCGCTGTAGGGTTCCGCCTTTCGCGGCAAACAGCGAGCCGCATCCGGACAATGTCTGGATGCGGCTTCTTGTTTACCTTCGGTGATTATCTCGGCGGTGACAAAACATCGTCATTACCGCGAGATTACACAAACCTCACGCGCCACCCTCGCCGCGCCGGTAGAACGCCCACGCGTCCTGCACGGTGCCGACCAGGTCCGTGTGCTCGGGCTGCCAGCCCAGCTCGGTGCGGGCCCGCTCCGCCGAGGCCACCAGGCGCGACGGGTCCCCGGCCCGGCGCGGCTTCTCCGCCGCCGGCACCGGCTGCCCGGTCGCCTTGCGCACCGCCTCCAGCACCTCGTAGACCGAGTAGCCGGTGCCGGTGCCCAGGTTGCAGATCAGGTGCTCGCCCGGCTTCGCCGCGCCCAGCGCCAGCAGGTGCGCCTCGGCCAGGTCCCGCACGTGGATGTAGTCGCGGATCGCGGTCCCGTCCGGCGTCGGGTAGTCCGTCCCGAACACCGCGGCCTCCGGCGCCTTGCCGGCCGCCACGTCCAGCAGCCGCGGGATCAGGTGCGTCTCGACCTCGTGGCGCTCGCCCTGCGCGCCGTAGGCGCCGGCGACGTTGAAGTACCGCAGCGACACCGCCGCGATGCCGTAGGCCTGCGCCGAGAAGGTCAGCAGCTGGTCGGCCGCGAGTTTCGAGGCGCCGTAGGGGTTCGTGGGCACGGTCGGCAGGTCCTCGGTGATCGGCGACCGCGCCGGCTCGCCGTAGGTCGCCGCCGTCGAGGAGAACACGATGGTGCCGATGCCGTGGTCGCGCATCGCCTCCAGCAGGTTGGCGGTGCTGACGATGTTGTGCCGGAAGTAGCGGGCCGGCTCGGCCACCGACTCCCCGACCAGCGAGCGCGCCGCGAAGTGCAGGACGGCGTCCACCGGCCCGTCGGCGGTGACGGCCCGCAGCACGTCGCCGAGCTGGCGCTCGTCCAGCACGTCGGCGTGCCGGAAGGCGGCGCCGGCCGGGACGGCGTCCCGGTGCCCGGTCGACAGGTCGTCGACCACGGTCACGTCGTGACCGGCCTGGACCAGCACCGCGGCGGTGACCGACCCGACGTACCCCGCCCCTCCGATGACCAGCAGACGCATGCTTCGAGACCTCCAACGTGACCGGACCGGCGTGACACGCCCAGCCTAGCGGAGATCTCAGATTTAAACAGAGTCCATCAGGAATCAACAACGAGCAGGACGTCCAGGGTCCGCGGGCCGTGCACGCCCTCCACCCGGTCCAGCTCGATGTCGGAGGTCGCCGAGGGCCCGGAGATGAACGTCGTCGGCCGGTCCGGGACCAGCGCGCGGACGGCGGCCGGCACGTCCGGCAGCACCTGCGAGGTGCGCACCACGCACAGGTGCAGGTCCGGGACCAGCGACAAGGCGCGGCGGCCCTGGCCGGGCCCGGCGTCGAGCACGATCGTCCCGGTCAGCGCGACGCCCCGGGCGGCCAGCGTGACCACCCCGTCCGAGGCGTCCAGCTCGGCGGCGGTCAGCGGCGGGTCGTCGGTCAGGCGGGAGCCGTCGTACGCGGTCAGCCACTCCCGCGGGAAGCCGGGCGGCACCACGAGGTTCCGGACGCCCCGCTCGGCCAGGATCCGGGCGATCTCAGCCGGGACCTCCGCCTCGGGAACGCGGGTGACGGTGGCCCGGTAGTCCCGGACGCGTTCCACGAACAAGCCGACGACGTCGCCCGTGGCGTGGCTGTCGAGGTAGTCGCGGGTGACCGCCACGTCCTCGGCCCGCTCGGCGCGCGGCACGTCGTGCAACGCCGAGCGGATGTCCGCCAGGATCCGGTCCTTCGCCGCGGAGCCCGTCACCGTCGTCCCGCCTTCCGCCACCACGTCCGGAACGACTCGCGCGGCGGGACCGGAACGTCCCGCGCCGCCGTCCACTTCTTCGCCGGCCCCGGCAGCCACCGGCCGCCGCGGATCCCGGCGATCCGCCCGCCGAGGGCTCCCAGCCGCTCGGCGACCGCGAGCCTGCGCGGGGAGCCGAACACCACTCGCGCGGCCTTCATCGCCAGCGCCTCCGGCGCCGGCAGCTTCTCGCCCCGGTGCGCGTCCACGACCTTGGCGCGCAGGTGGACCAGCATCTCCGGGATGTCGATGCGGACCGGGCAGGCGTCGTAGCAGGCGCCGCACAGCGTCGAGGCGAACGGCAGCGAATCAGCGTGCTTCGACGTGCCGACGCCGACCAGCTGCGGGGTCAGCACGGCGCCGATCGGGCCCGGGTAGACCGAGCCGTAGGACCGGCCGCCGGTGCGTTCGTACACCGGGCACACGTTCAGACAGGCAGAGCACCGGATGCAGTGCAGCGCCGAGCGGCCCTGCCGATCGGCCAGCGTCGCCGAGCGGCCGTTGTCCAGCAGGATGAGGTGGAACTCCTGGGGTCCGTCGCCGGGCGTGACGCCGGTCCACAGCGAGGTGTAGGGGTTCATCCGCTCCGCGGTCGAGGACCGGGGCAACAGTTGCAGGAACACCTCCAGGTCCGCGAAGGCCGGCAGGACCTTCTCGATCCCCATCACGGTGATCAGCGTCTCCGGCAGGGTCAGGCACATCCGGCCGTTGCCCTCGGACTCCACGACGGCGACGGTGCCGGTGTCGGCGCAGGCGAAGTTCGCCCCGGACACCGCCACCTTGGCGCGCAGGAACTTCTCGCGCAGATGAAGCCGCGCGGCCTCGGCGAGCACCCGCGGCTCGTCGGTCAGGTCGTCGGGCGCCGCCACGCCGTACTTGCCCATCTCGCGCCGGAAGATGTCGCGGATCTCGGTGCGGTTGCGGTGGATCGCCGGGACCAGGATGTGCGAGGGCCGGTCGCCGGCGAGCTGCACGATGAGCTCGGCGAGGTCGGTCTCGGTGGCGGTGACGCCGTCGGCGGCCAGCGCCTCGTTGAGGCCGATCTCCTGAGTGGCCATGGACTTGATCTTCACGACCTCGTCGGCGCCCTTGGCCCGGACGAGCTCGATGACGATGCGGTTGGCCGCGTCGGCGTCCTCGGCCCAGTGCACCACGCCGCCGGCCGCGGTGACCGACGCCTCCAGCCGCAGCAGGTACTCGTCGAGGTGCCGCATCACGCGGTCCTTGATCTGGGAGCCGGCCAGGCGCAGCGTCTCCCAGTCGTCGAGTTCGGCGACGGCGCGCAGCCGCTTGTCCCGGATGGTGGTCGTCGCGTGCTTGAGGTTGCGGCGAAGTTGCCCGTCTCGCAGCGCGTCGTGCGCCGCGTTCGGAAAAGTCGGCGACCCGAGCCAGACGACGTTCACCTTCTCGTCGCTCATTTCGTCGCCGCCAGAATCTCGGCGAGATGCAGGGTTCTGACACCTGACTTGATGCGCCCGAGCCCTGCGCCGATATGCATCAGACAGGAATTGTCGGATGCACAGAGCGTGCCGGCTTTGGTGATGTGGACGTTGTCCATCTTGTCCCGGAGCATCGCGACCGACGTCTCAGAGTTCTTCATTGCGAAGGTTCCGCCGAAACCGCAACAGGATTCGGCTTCGGGCAGTTCCACCAGATCGATCCCCTCGACGGCGCGCAGCAGTCGCAGCGGCTTGTCGCCGACCCGCAGCATACGCAGGCTGTGACAGGTCGGATGGTAGGTGACCCGGTGCGGATAGTAAGCGCCGACGTCGCTGACGCCGAGCACATCCACCAGGAATTCCGAGAACTCGTAGACGTTCGGCGCGGTCTCCGTTTCGTGATGGTGCCGCACATGGCCGCCGCAGGATCCCGAGGGCGTGACGATCGCGTCGTAGCCGCGGAAGGCGTCGTTGAAGGCACCGACCAACGACTCGGCCTCCCGGCGGTAGCCGGTGTTGTAGTGCATCTGCCCGCAGCACGTCTGCGCCATGGGGAACTCGACCGTGTGGCCCAGCCGCTCCAGGACGGTGGTGACCGCCTTGCCGGTGTCCGGAAAGAGGGCGTCGTTGTAGCAGGCGATGAACAGCGCGACTCGCATCTCAGACCTCTGCCCACAGCGCGTCGGGGACCGGCAGCCGCGCCATCTCGACGCAGTCGGCCACCTCCCGCGGCGACCGGGCCCCGATCAGGACCGACTTCACCGCCGGATGCCGTGCCGGGAACTGGAGCGCGGCAGCCCGCAGCGGGACGCCGTGCCGCTCGCAGATCTCCTTGAGCCGCAACGACTCCGCGAGCACGTCGGGCGGCACACGCTGGTAGTCGTACGTCGAACTGGGCCGCGGATCCACCAGCAGCCCGGAGTTGAACACCCCGCCGATCACGATGCCCACCCCCGCCTGCCCGGCCGCGTCGAGCAGTTCCGCGCCGGACCGGTCCAGCAGGGTGTAGCGCCCGGCGAGCAGCACCACGTCGATGTCGGTTTCCCGGACGAAACGCAGCGGGATCCGGGTCTGGTTCATCCCGACGCCGACGGCGCCGATCACGCCTTCTTCGCGCAGCTTCGCCAGCGCCGGGAACGCTTCCCCCAGCGCCTGTTCCTCGACGTGGTCGGGATCATGGATCAACACGACATCGATCCGGTCCAGGCCGAGCCGCTCCAGGCTGGCTTCGATCGAGCGCCGGACGCCCGCGCCGGAGTAGTCCGGCACCCGCCGGAACGCCGCCGGGACCGCGAAGCCCTCGGGGTCGGTCCCGGCGTACTGCGCGACCGGCTCCAGGAGCCGCCCCACCTTGGTGGAGAGCACGAACTCCTCGCGCGGCCGGTCCCGCAACGCCGCCCCGATCCGCCGCTCGGACAGCCCGAGCCCATAGTGCGGCGCGGTGTCGAACACCCGGATCCCGGCGTCCCACGCGGCGTCGACCGCGGCGCGCGCGTCCTGGTCGGTGACGGCGGTGAACAGGTTGCCGAGTCCGGCGCCGCCGAAGGACAGCGCGCTCAGCACGACACCGCGGCCGACGGTGCGGTCCACGCTCATCCCGCCTCACCGCGCCAGATCATGTCCATGCCCTCACTGTCCCACGGGACGCAACCGCAACCCGGCCATCCCGCCGTCGACCGCCAAGGATGTCCCGGTCACCGACCCCGCGGTCGGCGAGGCGAGGTAGGCGATCGCGGCGGCCACCTCGTCCGCGCTGACCAGGCGGCCCATCGGCTGGCGGGCTCGCAGCGCGGCACGCTCGGCGGCCGGGTCCGGCGCGGCGTCCAGCAGCCGGGCCACCCACGGCGTGTCGGCGGTGCCGGGGTTCACGCAGTTCACCCGGATGCCCTCGCGCACGTGGTCGGCGGCCATGGCCAGGGTCAGCGACAGGACCGCGCCCTTGGTCGCCGAGTACAGCGCGCGCTGCGGCAGGCCGGCGGTGGCGGCGATCGAACAGGTGTTCACGATCGCCGCGTGGCCCGACCGGCGCAGCGCCGGCAGCGCGGCGCGGGTGACCCGCACCATGCCGACCACGTTCACGTCGTAGACCGTCAGCCACTGCTCGTCGGGGTTGTCCTCGACGGTGCCGACCGCGCCGACGCCGGCGTTGTTGACGAGCACGTCCAGGCCGCCGAGGGCGGAGACCGCGGCGGCGACCGCGGCCCGCACCGAGGCGTCGTCGGCGACGTCGGCCTGGAAGCCGTGCAGACCGGCCGCGACCGCCGCAGCCGGGTCCAGGTCCAGTACGGCGACCGCCGCGCCGCGGTTGGCCAGGGTGCGGGCCGCCGCCGCGCCGATGCCGGAACCGCCGCCGGTGACGATCGCCTTCAGCCCTTCGAAGTCCCGCATCTCAGGCCTCTCCTCGGTCCGCGCGCCAGAACGTGCCGTCGGGATACGAATACGTTTCCAGGGTGGCCGGGAAGATCTCGGCTGAGAAGCCCGGCACCGTCGGCGCCCGGTAAGCGCCGTCCACGATCGATGTCGGGGTCAGGAAGTGCTCGTGCAGGTGGTCCACGTACTCGATCACCCGGTCGGTGCGGGTTCCGGACAGCGCCACGAAGTCGAACATGGACAGGTGCTGCACCAGTTCGCACAGCCCGACCCCGCCGGCGTGCGGGCACACCGGCACCCCGAACTTGGCCGCCAGCAACAGGATCGCCAGGTTCTCGTTGACCCCGCCGACCCGGGCGGCGTCCAGCTGCAGGAAGTCGATCGCGCCGGCCTGCAGCAGCTGCTTGAAGACGATCCGGTTCTGCACGTGCTCGCCGGTGGCCACCTTCACCGGCGCCACCGCCGCCCGGATCGCGGCGTGCCCGAGCACGTCGTCCGGCGAGGTCGGCTCCTCGATCCAGTAGGGGTCGAACTCGGACAGCGCCTTGACCCACTCCACGGCCTGGCCGACGTTCCAGCGCTGGTTGGCGTCGATCGCCATCCGCACGCCGGGGCCCACCGCGGCCCGGGCGGCGCGGCAGCGGCGCACGTCGTCGGCCAGGTCGGCGCCGACCTTCAGCTTGATCTGCCGGAAGCCGGCGGCCACCGCCTCGTGCGCCAGCCGGGTCAGCTTCTCGTCGGAGTAGCCGAGCCAGCCCGGCGAGGTGGTGTAGGCCGGGTAGCCTTCGGCCCGCAGTTCGGCCTGCCGCCCGGCCGCGCCGTCCTTGCCGCGCCGCAGCATCTCCAGCGCCTCTTCGGGCGTCAGCGCGTCGGTGAGATAGCGGAAGTCGACCTGTGAGACCAGCCATTCGGGGTCGGCGTCGGCGAGCAGCTGCCACAGCGGCACCCCGGCGCGCTTGGCCGCCAGGTCCCACACCGCGTTGACGACCGCTCCGATCGCCATGTGCATGACGCCCTTCTCCGGGCCGAGCCAGCGCAGCTGGCTGTCGCCGATCAGGGCGCGGTTGACGGTCCCGGGGTCGGCGCACACCTGCTCGACGTCGAGCCCGACGACGTGCTCGCGCAGCGCCTGGATCGCCGCGACCTGCACGTCGTTGCCGCGCCCGATGGTGAAGCTGAAGCCGTGGCCGGACCGGCCGTCCGCGTCGTCGGTGCGCAGGATCAGGTACGCCGCCGAGTAGTCGGGGTCGGGGTTCATCGCGTCGGACCCGTCCAGCTCCCGCGACGTGGGGAACCGGATGTCGTAGGTCTCGAAGCCGGTGATGCGGCTCATGCCCGCACCAGCTTCGAGCTCTGCGATCCCAGTCCGTCGATGGCCAGCTCCACCCGGTCGCCTTCGCGCAGGTACGGGTTGCCCTCGATGCCGAGCGCGACGCCGGCCGGCGTCCCGGTGTTCACCACGTCGCCGGGCTCCAGCACCATGTGCTGCGACAGATAGCGGATGATCTCGGCGACCCCGAAGATCATGTTCCCGGTGTCGCCGTCCTGCCGCGGCTCGCCGTTGACCGACAGCCGCAACCCCAGCCGCTGGCAGTCGGGCACCTCGTCGGCGGTGACCAGCCACGGCCCCAGCGGGTTGAACGTCTCGCACGACTTGCCCAGGTCCCACTGGCCCGAGCGCTCCAGCTGGAACTCCCGCTCGGAGACGTCGTTGCTGACGGCGAAGCCGCCGACCGCGGCCAGTGCCTCGGCGTCGGAGTCCAGGTACCGAGCCCGCCTGCCGATGACGACGGCGAGCTCCACCTCCCAGTCGGTCTTCACCGAGCCGCGCGGGATGAGGATGTCGTCGTTCGGGCCGACCACGGTGTAAGGGTCCTTCATGAAGACCACCGGCCGCGGCGGGATCGCCGCGCCGGTCTCGGCGGCGTGATCGCGGTAGTTCAGCCCGATGCAGACCACCTTGCCCGGCCGGGCGACGGCCGCGCCGATCCGGACTCCGGCGGTCTCGGCGGCCGGGATCTCCGGCAGCGCGCCGGCCTCGAAGGCCGCGCGCACTCGGTCCGGGCCGTCCTGGAGCCAGAACGCGCGGTCCAGATCGCCGGCGACGCCGGCCAGGTCGAGGTGACGGCCATCGGGGGCGAGCAGCGCGGGGCGCTCGCGGCCGGGCTCGCCGAGGCGGAGGAGTTTCACCCCGGGGACTCTAGGCAAACGTCGGATCTATCGTCAAGGGTTTCAAGATCATTTTCGGGCCCGGACTCCGGCCTGGGCCTGCCATTTCCCTTATTGGATCTCGTTAAACACCGTAACTCCATCCGCGATAGGCCTTGCCAGCTCGCAAAACGGGGTCTATACATCGGATGACTGAACCCAGTGCGTGACGTACACCACACTCTTTCCGCTACCCCTGCTCCCAGTGAGGACGGCATGAGGCTTCACCGCACGTCGAGAACAGTTCTGGCCCTCGTGGCCGTCATCACGCTCAGCGCGAGCGCCGCCGCCTGCGGACGCTCCGGCGGCAAGTCCGGATCCGGCGGCAAGATCGGGATCGACTTCCCGCGCTCGGACTCCGACTTCTGGAACAGCTACGCCAAGTACGTGAACCAGGACATCAGCGGCGGCAAGATCAGCTCTCTGACGCCGACCAACTCCAACAACAAGACCGACACCCTGGTCTCCAACGTCACCACCCTCACCGGGCAGGGCGCCAAGGCCATCGTGATGGCGCCGCAGGACACCGGCGCGATCGCCAGCACCCTGGAGGACCTGGCGGGCAAGAAGATCCCGGTGGTCAGCGTGGACACCCGCCCGGACAAGGGGCAGGTCTACATGGTGGTCCGCGCCGACAACAAGGCCTACGGCGAGAAGGCCTGCAAGTTCCTGGGCGACAAGCTGAAGAACACCGGCACCGTCGTGGAGTTCGAGGGCGACCTGACCTCCATCAACGGCCGGGACCGCTCCGAGGCGTTCGGCGACTGCATGAGCAAGACCTACCCCGGCGTCAAGGTCCTGGCCGAGGCCACCGACTGGAAGGGCGACGTCGCCGCCGCCAAGCTCCAGGACGCGCTGAACGCCGGCACCATCAACGGCATCTACATGCAGGCCGGCGGGGTGTTCCTGGCTCCGACGATCTCCCTGCTCCAGCAGAAGAACCTGCTGGTACCGCCGACCGATCCCAAGCACATCTTCATCGTCTCCAACGACGGCATCCCGGCAGAGTTCGCCGCCATCAAGGCCGGGCAGATCGACGCCACCGTGTCGCAGCCGGCCGACCTCTACGCCAAATACGGGCTCTACTACGCCCAGCAGGCGCTGGCCGGCAAGACCTTCGCCCCCGGCCCCACCGACCACGGCTCGACCATCATCCAGCTGCCCAACGGCCTGGAGGACCAGCTGCCCGCGCCGCTGGTGACCGCCGACACCGTCAACGACCCCTCGCTGTGGGGCAACCAGGTCGGCAAGTGATCGCCCGATGACGACGCCAGACCGCGAGGCGGCCGGCCACCCCGGCCGCCCCGGCGGCGCGCCCGGCCACCCGGTCGCGACCGCCCTGGACGTGTCCAAGAGCTTCGGCGCCACCCGGGCGCTGATCGACGTCGGCATCTCCGTCGCCCCGGGCGAGGCGCACGCCCTGGTCGGCCGGAACGGCGCCGGCAAGTCCACCCTGGTGTCGCTGCTGACCGGCCTGGCCAGACCGGACCGCGGCCGGATCCTGTTCGACGGGCAGGCCGCGCCGCCGCTGTCGGACCGCGCCGGATGGCAGAGCCGCGCCGCCTGCGTCTATCAGAAGTCGACGATCATCCCGGGGCTGAGCGTCGCGGAGAACCTGTTCCTGAACCGGCAGTCCGAGGGGCTGCGGCCGATCAGCTGGAAGGCGCTGCGGACGCGGGCGGCGGACCTGCTGGCCGAGTACGACATCGACGTGGACCCGGCCGCGTCCGCCGCGACGCTGGCCGTGGACCAGCGGCAGGTGCTGGAGATCGCGCGGGCGCTGTCCTTCGGCGCGCGGTTCATCATCCTCGACGAACCCACCGCGCAGCTCGACGGCGCGAACATCGCCGCGCTGTTCGACCGGCTGCGGCGCCTGCAGGAGTCGGGCGTCGCGTTCCTGTTCATCTCGCACCATCTGAGCGAGGTGTACGAGGTCTGCCAGACCGTCACCGTCTACCGCGACGCCCGGCACATCCTCACCGCACCGGTGTCCGGCCTGGACAAGGACGCGCTGATCGAGGCCATGACCGGCGAGGACCGGTCGGCGCGCGCGGAGTTCGCCGTGGACCGCTACCTGGCGCCGGCCTCCCAGCCGGCGCCAGCGTTGCAGATCAGCTCCCTGAGTCTGCCCGGCACGTTCCAGGAGGTCGGCGTCACGGTCGGTGTCGGCGAGATCGTCGGCCTGGCCGGGGCCGGCGGGTCCGGCGCGGTGGCCGTCGGGGAGACGGTCGCCGGCCTGCGCCGGCCGAGCGGCGGGACCGTGGAGGTGGCCGGGCGGCGGGTACGGACCGGCAGCGTGCCGGACGCGCTGCGCGCCGGGCTCGGGTTCGTGCCGGAGGACCGGCACGCGCAGGGCGTGGTGCCGCTGCGGCCGATCGCCGAGAACATCACGCTCACCGCGACCGACCGGCTGGGCCGGCACGGGTTCTTCACGGGCGAGTCGCTGCGCCGGGCCGGCAGTGCCCTGATGCGGCGGCTGGACGTGAAGGCCGAGGGGCCGGACCAGCCGGTCTCGGCGCTGTCCGGCGGGAACCAGCAGAAGGTGGTGATGGGCCGGGCGCTGGCCGGCTCGCCCAGGGCGCTGGTGCTGATCCGGCCGACCGCCGGGGTGGACGTGAAGTCGAAGGAGTCGCTGCTCGGCACGGTGCGGCAGGCCGCCGCGGACGGCTGCGGGGCGCTGCTGGTCTCCGACGAGCTCGACGACCTGCGGATCGCGCACCGGGTGCTGGTGATGTTCAAGGGCGCGGTGGTCGCGGAGTTCGCCAGCGGGTGGGGCGACGCCGCGCTGATCGCCGCGATCGAGGGGCTCGGCGGCGCGGACCGGCCGGATCAGGAGAGGAACGACGATGAGTGAGGTCACGACGATGTCCGACGCGGCGGACCTGCTCCCCGAAGCCGAGCCGGCCCGGGCGGCCCGGTCCGGCACCCGCTGGCTCCGCGAGTTCTCGCTGATCCCGGCGATGGGGCTGCTGATCCTGATCGGCTTCATCGAGTCCCCGGACTTCCTGACCGGCGACAACTTCCTGGCGATGCTCCAGCAGTCCACCGAGCTCAGCGTGCTGGTGCTGGCCGAGGCGCTGATCCTGATCGGCGGCCGGATGGACCTGTCGCTGGAGTCGACGGTGACGCTGGCCCCGGTGCTCGCGCTGTGGCTGGTGCTGCCGACGTCCGGCAACCGGTTCAACGGCCTGGGCTTCGGCGCGGCGTGGCTGGCGATCCCGGCCTGCCTGCTGGTCGGCGCGGCCGTCGGGGCGATCAACGGCTTCCTGATCCTGAAGATGAACCTGAACGGGTTCGTCGTCACGCTCGGGATGCTGACCACGCTGCACGGCCTGGTGGTCGTGGTCGACGGCGGCCAGAGCATCACCACCGTGCCGCCGTCGTTCTCCTACCTCGGCCACCACGACTGGCTGGGGCTGCCGGCCTCGGTGTGGGTGTGCGGGCTGCTGTTCACCCTCGGCATCGCGGCGTTGGGCTGGTACCGGCACGGCCGGGCGCTGTACGCCATCGGCGGCAACCCGGGCGCGGCGCGCGCCGCCGGGATCCGGGTGGAGCGCACGATGTGGATCGTGCTGATCATCGGCTCGGTGCTGGCCGCGTTCGCCGGGATGCTCTACACCGGCCGTCTCGGCTCGGCCTCGGCCAGCCAGGGCACCGGCAAGATCTTCGAGGTCTTCGCCGCGACGGTGATCGGCGGGGTGAGCATGAACGGCGGCCGGGGCTCGCTGTTCGGCGCGCTGACCGGGGTGCTGACGTTGCGGCTGATCGGGAACGTGCTGACGTTCGGTCACGTGTCGGCGCAGGACATCGAGTTCTTCAACGGGGTGGTGATCCTGGTGGCGCTGGTCGTGTCCCGATACACCTCCGGGACCGCGCAGGATTAGCCGCGCGGGTTCAGCCGCTTCAGCCGTCGCGGCGGGCGCCCAGGGTGGCGCCCGCCGAGGCGGCCACCACGCACACCACAGCGATCCACTGCGGCCAGCGCAGCGATTCCCCGAGCAGGATCAGTCCCATGAGGGCTGCCATCGCCGGCTCCAGGCTCATCAGAATGCCGAAGACCCGCGGCGGGATCCTGCGCAGCGCCTCCACGTCGGTCGTGTAGGGGACCACCGACGACAGCAGCGCCAGCCCCAGGCCCGCGAGCAGGACCGACGGCCGCAGCAGGGCGGTGCCGGCGTCGGCCGTACCGGCGGGCACGGCCACCAGCGCCGCGACGACCATGCTCAGCGCCAGGCCGTTGCCCTCGGTGGTGTGCCGGGCCAAAGCCGCGCCGGCCAGGATGTACAGGCCCCAGCACGAACCCGCGGCGACGGCGAACAGGACGCCGACGAGGTCCAGGTGGCCGCCGCCCTCGGTCAGCAGCAGCACGCCGCCGGCCGCGAGCAGGGCCCAGAACGCGTCCAGCCGCCTTCTGGACCCGGCCAGGGCCACGCCCAGCGGTCCGAGGAAGTCCAGCGTCGCGGCGATGCCCAGCGGGATGCGCGCCAGCGCCAGATAGAAGAACAGGTTCATCAAGCCGAGGACCACGCCGAAGACCACCACCACGGTCCACGCGCGCCGGCCCAGCCGCAGCGCGGGCCGCCACCACAGCATCAGCACCGCGGCGGCGAAGAACAGCCGCAGCGCGACCGTCCCGAAACTGCCCACCTCGTCGAACAGGTGCTTGGCCAGCGCCGAGCCGATCTGGACGCTGACGATGCCGAGCATGACCAGCGCCGGCGGCGGGACGGCGGCGAAGGCCCGTCCGCTCCGGGACGCCGGACCGGACGGTCCCCGGTCGGTCGCCTCGGCCTCGATGACGGTCACGGCTGCACTATCGGCGATCAAGCGCCGCGCGTCACGCGGTTATCGGTGCGGGGACCGGCGCTCACTGCTCCCCACCTGCGCTGTTCTCGCTCAGCGTCTTACGCAGCCACTGCTCGATGCTCACGATGTGGATGGTCGCCCACGCCCGCGCGCCCTCGGAGTCCCGTTCGGCCAGCGCGTCGAGGATCGCGTTGTGCTCCATCAGGGTGCGGGTCAGCGCGCCTTCCTGAGTCAGGCCGCGCCACACCCGCGCGCGGGTGGTCGGACCGGACAGGCTGTCCAGCAGCGAGCCCAGCACCACGTTGCGGGAGCAGGCGGCGATCCGGCTGTGGAACTCCAGGTCGTTGCGGACCAGGTCCTCCACGGTCGGCGCGTTGCCGATCAGCTCCAGGTGCGCGCGCAGGCCGGCGACCTCCTCGTCGGTGATCCGCTGCGCGGCCATGGCGGTGGCCGCCGGCTCCAGGATCCGGCGCACCTCCAGGAACTCCAGGACGGTGTCGTCGCGGTGGAAGTCCACGACGAAACTCATCGCCTCCAGCAGCCGGGCCGGCTCCAGGCTGGTGACGTAGGTGCCGTCGCCCTGGCGCACGTCCAGGACGTGGATCAGGGACAGCGCCCGCACCGCCTCGCGCAGCGAACTGCGCGACAGGCCCAGCTCAGCGGCCAGATCAGCCTCCTTGGGCAGGCGGTCGCCGGGCCGCAGCCGGCCCTTGATGATCATCTCTTTGATCTTCTCGATCGCCTCGTCCGTCACCGCCATGTCGTCATTCTGCCAGCGCCGCTTATTTATTCTTGACCCCCGCATGCCGGATGATCCTCTGCGTGGATGTTTCACTGCTCGGGGGATGGCTTCCGTGGACCCTGCGGTTGCTGACGGTGTTACTGGTCGTCGCGGCCGTCGGCCGGCGGCGGCTGCGGGACCGGAGATTCCTGCTCCATCTGCTGCCGTTGACGGTCATGGGCGCCGTCACCTTCGGGGTCCTGTGCTCGCTGCTGGTCCGCGAAGTCTTCGACATCACCGACCCGCTGCCCCTGGAGATGTGGTTCTGGCTGACCGTCGCCGCCCTGGCCGGGGGCCTGGCCGGGGTGTGCTGGCGCGGGTCCCGCTGGTGGCAGCGTACGGCGGGACCGCCGGCGACCCTGCTGGCGCTGCTCACCTCGGGGGTCGCGCTGAACAGCAGCCTGGGCTACTTCCCGACCCTGGCCGACATGTACGGCGAGCTGACCAACCAGGCGCTGCCGCAGCAGATCACCATGGCCGAGTTGGCGAACGTCCACGGCAACACCGACACCGGCCGCATCGTCCAGGTCGACATCCCGGCCGTCCCCAGCGGCTTCAAGCACCGCACCGAGTACGTCTACCTGCCGCCGGCCTGGTTCCGCTCCACCCACCGCCCCAAGCTCCCGGTCATCGAGATGATCGGCGGCGAGTACGCGGTCCCCGACAACTGGGTCCGCGCCGGCAACGCGGTGAAGACCGCCGACGCCTTCGCCAAGGAGCACCACGGCTTCGCCCCGGTCCTGGTCTTCGCCGACGCCTCCGGCGGCTTCAAGGTCGACACCGAATGCGTCAACGGCGTCCCGGGCCGAGCCGGCGACCATCTGGTGAAGGACATACCGCAGTTCGTCCAGAAGAACTTCGGCACCTTCACCTCGGCCCCGCACTGGGCGATAGCCGGCTGGTCGATGGGCGGCACCTGCGCGATCACGCTGTCCGTGACGCACCCGAACGTCTTCGGCCACTTCCTCGACATCTCCGGCGACATCGGCCCCAACATCGGCGACAAGGCCGGCACCGTCAAGCAGCTCTACGGCGGCGACGCCGCGGCCTACGACGCCAACGACCCCCTGACGGTCCTGGCGAAGCACAAGAAGTTCCCCAAGGGCTTCTCCGGCATATTCGCCGACGGCGACACCGAGGACAAACACATCCAGCAGGCGCACCAGTTGTCCGACGCCGCCACGAAGGCCGGCATCGAATCCCAGGTCTACGTCGCACCGGGCAAGCACTCGTGGACGTTCGCCCAGGCGGTGTTCCAGACGCAGCTGCCATGGTTCGCGAAGGTGTTGCAGGTACCGGGCGTGAAGTAGCCCGCGACTGATGACTACCAGTGGTTCTAGGGCGTCTGGGTGACGGAGGCGACCTCGCCGGTCGCCACCACCGCATCAGTACCCTGCGACCCGCCGCCCGGCCCGGCGCCGGTCACGATCCACCGATCGGTGCGGATCCGCACCCCGAGCGCCACCAGCCGGGCCAGCATGAACCCGCCGAGCGCCCACCACAGGCCGGTCAGACCGCCGTCGAGACCGTAGCTGGCCAGCGCCGCCGCCAGATACGCGGCGGTGGTCGCGACGCCGGCCCACGCCAGGTACCGGCCGTCGCCGGCGCCGATCAAGATGCCGTCGAGCACGAACACCGGTGCCGCGACCGGCAAGAACAGCACCTCCAGCAGCAGCACCTGGCCCAGCAGGTCCCGCACCGTCTGGTCGTCGGTGAACAGTGGGATGAACAACTGGCGCGTCGCCAGCACCGCCAGGCCGAGCAATACGCCGACCACCACACCCCACTGCATCGTGCGCCGGGTGGCCCGGCGCGCACCGGCCACATCGGCCGCGCCGAGCGCCTGCGAGATCCACGCCTGCCCGGCGATCGCGAGCGCGTCCAGGACCAGCGCCAGGAAGCCCCACAGCGACCACGCGACCTGTTGCGCCGCCAGCGCCTCGGTACCGTACTTGGCAGCGAGGATGGTGCCCGCGAGCAGAGCGATGCGCAGCATTATCGTGCGGATCAGCAGCGGAACCGATGCGGCCGCCGCTTGTTTGATGCCCTCGCGGTCCGGGCGCAGCGGCGCGTTGTACTTGCGCGCGGCCTTGTAGACGACCCAGGTGTAGGCGCTGGCCATGCCGTATTGCGTGAGCACGGTGCCGGTGGCAGACCCCGCGATGCCCATACCCGCCGGATACACGAGCACCAGATTCAGCACGACGTTCGCGCCGGCTCCGCTGGCCGCGACCACCAGCGTGGTCCGAATGTCCTGAAGCCCGCGCAGAACGCCCGTGGAAGCGAGCACGAGCAGCATGGCCGGCTGACCGAGCGAAGCCACGCGCAGGTAGGTGACCCCGTACGGCACCGCCTCGTGCGACGCCCCGAACAACCGCACCAGCGGCTCAGCCAGCACGACCCCGGCGATGCCGAGCACCACCCCGAGGAGCACCCCGAGCCACATCCCGTCCACGCCCTGACGCACCGCCCCGGGCAGATCCCCCGCGCCGATCCGCCGGCCCACGGCGGCCGTGGTGCCGTACGCCAAGAACACGCACAGATACGTCAGCGTCGCCAGCAGCGCACTCGCCGCCGCCAGCCCCGCGAGCTGCGGCGTCCCCAAGTGCCCGACGATCGCCGAGTCCGCGAGCAGGAACAGCGGCTCCGCCACGAGGTTCCCGAGGGCGGGAACGGCCAGCCGCAGCAGACGCGTGTCCTCCGCGGTGGGGCGGAACCGGTGCCGCACGGGCTGCGGTGAGTACGGTGGCTGCGGCTCGGATGTCATCGGCGATCCCTATGTCATGGGCACAATGCCGGTACGCATGTTACATCCCGCGCGTTCGGTCGGTAAGGAGGCAGCTGTACGCGTCGGCGCTTCAACCCCCGGCCACGAGAAGTGAACCAAGGGTGCTGAATATCACCGCACAGACGCCCAGCTTCCGCCATAGTGGCTGTAATCAAGTAATCATCGCCACAGAGAGGCTCGTCGTGATCGTCGAATACATCCGCTACCGCATCCCCGCCGACCGCGCCGTTGAGTTCGAGTCCGCGTACGCGCGCGCCGCCGAGAGCCTGGCCGCCGCCCCGGAGTGCGTGGATTACGAGCTGTCCCGCTGCGTCGACGAGCCGGAGAGCTACATCCTGCGGATCACCTGGAACTCCGCGAAGGACCACCTGGAGGGCTTCCGCGGCGGCGAACACTTCCCGCCCTTCTTCGCCGAGATCAAGCCGTACGTCGGCGACATCGAAGAGATGCGCCACTACGAGAAGACGACGGTCCGCGGCGACGGGGGCGCGGCCCCGACGCTCTATGACTACCTCGGCGGCGGTGAGGCCTTGGAACGCCTCACCGAAGCCTTCTACCGCGAAGTCCTCAAGGACGACCTGCTGATCCCCTTGTTCGCCGGCATGGACCCGCACCACCCGCAGCACGTGGCCCTCTGGCTCGGCGAGGTGTTCGGCGGCCCCACCGCCTACACAGACCATCAAGGCGGCTACCGCCACATGGTCTCCCGCCACCTCGGCCGCGGCATCGAGGAGCGGCAGCGCCGCCGCTGGGTCAACCTCCTGATGGACGCCGCCGACGAGGTCGGGCTCCCCACCGACCCCGAGTTCCGTGCGGCGTTCGCGAGCTACATCGAGTGGGGCACGCGGCTCGCGGTCATCAACTCCCAGCCGGGGGTGCAGGCGTATGACGCGCCGATGCCGAAGTGGAACTGGGGCGGGCATCCGCCGTTCAAGGGCTGAGCGTCCGAGGGCGAGCGATCGCGAACCGTTCGCCCGCCTCTCGAAATCGCCGCCGGCCGAGACATCACGCACCGCGCGGAACCCGATCCCGGCCGGACCGCCCACCAGCTCCACCGGCGCTGAGCCGCCAACGTCACCCGACTCGCCACCGGCCGAGACGCCATGCGCCGCGCGGACCCGATCCCGCGCGAGCCGTCCACCGGGCCGGCCCCACCGCCGCTGAGCCCCTACAACCCCTCACCCAGCCTCCGGATGACCTCCCCCGCCGGACCGGTCTGCGCCGCCCGGAACCCGGTCCCGGCCCACAAATGCAGCCGGTCGGCATCCCCCGCCTTCGCGGCGGCCTGCCGCAGCGGCCGCGTCAGATGATGGATCGCCGGATACCCGAACGGCGCCGTGGCCTCGTGCCGGTCGATGAACCCGTTCCGCAGCCCGCGCGCCGGGCGCCCGGTGAACGCGTGCGTGATGGTCGTCTCGGTGAAAGCCGGGTCGGCCAACGCGTCCTTGTGCGTCTGCGACGCGCCCGACTCGTCGGTGCGCAGCAACAGCGTCCCGACCGCCACCGCCTCGGCGCCGGCCCGCAGCAGTTCGCTCGCGTCCCGCGCATCCGTCACCCCGCCGCCGGCCACGACCGGCAGGCCGACCGCCGCCCGCACCTCCCGCACCACTTCGGCCCCGCCGACCGCCGCCGGCGCCCGGCG
>JABFXP010000261.1 GCA_013361685.1 Catenulispora sp. | reverse complement strand
GGCCGCGGCCGGGCGGGCCGTGGGGCGCGTCGGGCTGACCGGCGCCGGGACGCGGCGGCGCTGGCGGGGGACCGGAGCCGAGCGGTTCATCGGCGACGCCGACGTGGTGCTGACGCCGACGCTGATGCGGCCGCCGCCGGCGGCGGTGCGGTGGGGACGGCGCGGGTTCGTGCGGAACTTCGTGGCGAACACCTCTTATGCCGGGCTGTGCCCGCCGTGGAACCTGGCCGGGTGGCCGGCGATGAGCGTGCCGGCCGGGACGCACAGCGGTGGGACGCCGATCGGGGCGCAGTTCGTGGCCCGGGCCGGGCGGGAGGCGCTGCTGCTGGGGTTGGCGGCGCAGATCGAGGCGGCGCGGCCCTGGCCGCTGTCTCCGCCGGCGTAGATCGCCGACGGCGGCGGGGATTTCCGGTGATCACGGTCGTGACCTGAGCGGTCACCGGATCCGGATAGACTTGGCCGCATCATGGAGCAGCCTGCCGACACCGTTCTTGTCATCGACTTCGGGGCACAGTACGCGCAGCTCATCGCGCGCCGGGTCCGCGAAGCCCACGTCTACAGCGAGATCGTGCCGCACACCGCGTCGGTGGCCGAGATCCTCGCCAAGCAGCCCAAGGCGGTGATCCTGTCCGGCGGGCCGTCGTCGGTCTACGCCGACGACGCACCGAACGTCGGCGCGGAGCTGTTCCGCGCCGGGGTGCCGACGCTCGGCATCTGCTACGGCTTCCAGGCGATGGCCCGGGCGCTGGGCGGCGTGGTCGACAAGACCGGCGGCCGGGAGTACGGACGCACCCAGCTGACGGTGACCGACATCGACTCCACCCTGTTCGCCGGCTCGGCCGCCGAGCAGCCGGTGTGGATGTCGCACGGCGACGCGGTGGTGGCCGCCCCGGAGGGCTTCACGGTCACCGGCAACACCGCCAAGACCCCGGTCGCGGCCTTCGAGGACGACGACCGCCGGCTGTACGGCATCCAGCACCACCCCGAGGTGATGCACTCGCAGTTCGGGCAACTCCTGCTGGAGAACTTCCTGTACAAGGGTGCCGGGATCGAGCCGAACTGGACCACCGGCAACATCGTCGAGGAGCAGGTCGCCGCGATCCGCGAGCAGGTCGGCACCAAGCGCGCGATCTGCGGGCTGTCCGGCGGCGTGGACTCCGCGGTCGCCGCCGCGATCGTGCAGAAGGCCATCGGCACCCAGCTGACCTGTGTGTTCGTCGACCACGGGCTGCTGCGCAAGGGCGAGGCCGAGCAGGTCGAGAAGGACTTCGTGGCGGCCACCGGCGTGCAGCTGAAGGTGGTCGACGCCGAGGAGCGCTTCCTGTCGGCGCTGGCCGGCGTCAGCGACCCCGAGGACAAGCGCAAGATCATCGGCCGCGAGTTCATCCGCGTCTTCGAGCAGGCCGAGCGCGAGATCGTCGCCGAGTCCGCCGACGCCGGCGAGCCGGTGAAGTTCCTGGTGCAGGGCACCCTCTACCCGGACGTCGTGGAATCCGGCGGCGGCACCGGCGCGGCCAACATCAAGAGCCACCACAACGTCGGCGGCCTGCCCGAGGACCTGCAGTTCGAGCTGGTCGAGCCGCTGCGCAAGCTGTTCAAGGACGAGGTCCGCCAGGTCGGCCGGGAACTCGGCCTGCCCGAGGGGATCGTCGGCCGCCAGCCCTTCCCGGGCCCGGGGCTGGGCATCCGCATCGTCGGCGAGGTCACCAGGGACCGCCTGGACCTGCTCCGCGAAGCCGACGCCATCGCCCGCGAGGAGCTCACCGCCGCCGGCCTGGACCAGGAGATCTGGCAGTGCCCGGTGGTCCTGCTCGCCGACGTCCGCTCGGTCGGCGTCCAGGGCGACGGCCGGACCTACGGCCACCCCATCGTCCTGCGCCCGGTCTCCAGCGAGGACGCGATGACCGCGGACTGGTCCCGCCTCCCTTACGAGGTGCTGGCCCGCATCTCCACCCGCATCACCAACGAGGTCGCCGACGTCAACCGTGTGGTGCTGGACGTGACCAGCAAGCCGCCGGGGACGATCGAGTGGGAGTAGGGGTTCCAGACTTGGGGCCGGGTCCGCGGACCCGGCCCTTCGTCATGTGCCACTCGGAGTCATCCGTCACTCGGACTCGAAGTCGAGCGCTTCCCGCAGCTTCCGGTTGACGTGCTTGAGCCGGTCTATGGTGCGGTGCGCCTCGCGCAGCTCGTAGCGCAGCCGGATGATCTCCTCGAAGGCCGCCAGTTCGGCCGCCGGCACGGTCTGCTCGACCTCCTCGGCGTACTCCGGCTCCGGCGGCCCCGGGATCGCGAGCTCGGCCGGCGGCGGGACGGCGCTGGGCGCTTCGGCGGTCCACGCGGCGTCGGCCTCGGGCGCCCGGCGGACGAACTCGTGGATCACGGCTCCGGTCGGCTCCGCGACCGCCTCGTTCTCCACGCCGAGCACCAACTCCTCGTCTTCGGCGGCTTCCACCGCCGGCCAGGCCTCGGCGACCGCTTCGGCGACCGGCCACGGGGCCGGCTGGGGCTGCGGTTGCGGCTGGGGCTGGGGCTGGGGTTGCGGCTCCGCGACGGCCTCGGCGGTCGGCTGCGCCCACGGCTCGGCTTCGGGTTCCGTGGCGGCGTCGGCGGCTGGCTGTGCCCAGGGCTCGGGTTCCGGCTCAGACCCCGGCTCGGCGTCCCGCTCCTCGTCCGCGATCTTCGCCGACGGCCGCGCCACCAACTCGCTCGGCTCCTCGAACGCGCCCTCGTCCTCCTCGTCCGGCTCCCGCATCATCGCCGCGGTCCACCCGGCGGCCTCACACGCCGCGTCCCGGAACTCCCGCAGCTGCCGCAGCATCCCCTCGCTCGACGGGAACAGCCGCTGCGCCTGCGCGACGTTCGCCACCGCCAGCGGCGCGGCCTGCACCGTGTCCCCGAGCTCCGAATAAGCCTGCGCCAGCTTGATCCGCGCCATCAGCACGTCCCGCGGCCCGCTGCCGATACCCTGCTCGGCCCGCTCCAGATCGGCGATCAGACCGCTTATCCACTGCTGCGGGTCCGAGTCGACGTAGTCCTCGACGAGTTCCCGGTCCTCGTCCGCCTCGGAAACGTCACCGTCGGACCCGTCGGCCCGGTCCGCTCCCGCCGCGTCCCGGCGCTCGAACCACGACTCGCCGGGCTCGCCCGAACCGTCCGGCTCGGCGCCATCGTCCACGGTGCCATCGTCCCCGTCACCGGCGTCCCCGGGCCCCACACCGGCTTCCGTCTCCACGCCGACCCCGGCCCCGGCTCCCACACCGTCCTGCGCCTCGGCCTCCCGACCGACTCCGTACTCTGACATACATCCCCCTGACAACATCGAAGGGCGCCGACGTGGAAGTCGGCGCCCCGCGGTTGGCTCGCGGTCCGGTCGGTTACGGCCGGACTATCCGCACCACAGGCATCGAGTGAAGCGGAGCGTACTGCACCACGGTGCCACTGTACGGCGCGTGGATGACACGTCCGCCGCCGACGTATATCCCCACGTGGTGCATGCTGCCGTAGTAGATCACCAGGTCGCCGGGCTGGATGTCCGACTCGCTGACCGCCGGGAACTCGTAGGCCTGGTCCGAGGAGCCGTGGGACATCGACACCCCGGCGGCGGCCCAGGCGGCCATCGTCAGGCCGGAGCAGTCGAAGCTGCGCGGGCCGGCGGCGCCGTACACGTACGGCTTGCCCAGCTGCGCTATGGCGAAGTTGACCGCTATCTGCGCGCGCGCGTTCGGGGCCGGCGGCAGCGCGACCGACGGGGCCTTCGTCTGCTGCGAGGCTTGCTGCTTCTGCTGGGTGTCGTACTGCTGGCGCTGCGTCTTGGTCAGGCTGTTCAGCAGGTCCTGCGCCTGCTTCTCCTTGCTGTTGACGTCCGCCATGTTCTGCGCCATCAGGTCGCGCGTCTTCTGCAGCTGCGACAGGTCCGCGGAGGCCTCGGCCTTGTCCTGGTCCAGCTGGCGCTTGATCTCCTGGGCGGACTTCATCGAGTTCGCCGACTTGTCGGTGAGCTCGTTCATCGCCGTGGCCTGCTGCAGGAACGCGTCCGGCGAGGCCGAGAGCATCAGCTGCAGCGAGCTGTCCACGCCGCCGGCCCGGTACTGCGCGGCCGCCAGGCTCCCCAGGGCCGACTGCGCGTTGCCCAGCTGCGTCTGCTCGGCGGTGATCCGGGACTGGATCTGGTCGACCTTGTGCTGGAGCGTCGCGAGGTCCCCGGCGGCCTTGTCATACGCTTCGGACGCCGCCTCGGCCTGCTCGTGCAGGTCCTTGACCTTGTTCTGAACGTCGTTCAGGTTCGCGCCGGGGTCGGCGTGGGCCAGACCCGGCACCAGGGCGATCGAACCGACCGTGGCGGTCGCCAGCGTCACCGCGGTACGCGTTGCGGTGATCGTCTTCTTGGACGCGCGGTGAGTGGTCACGGTTTTGTGAGACGCCACGAGGGCGGCACTCCTCTTCTTCTCGCGGCCGCCTACCGGGTTAGCTGTCGGGTTCGGGCTGAGAAGCGTGCCCTACGGCTGCCGCGAGGGGGATACGCGACGCACCGATTCACCCCTGGCCCCAGTGGATGCGGGCCGGTGGGACTTGTGGGTCCCCGGCTCCGGTTCCGCGTGTCCCGCCCTGGCTTGTGGGAGCCCCAACAGCGGTGCGCGCGTCGCCGGACTCGGCGGTGAACCCCCGCCACCGTCCGGGTGGGTGGTGTGTGTACGGAGGTCCGGCCGTAACCATAGCGAGATCTCGAACGACATAACGGACCGCTCCAGCGCGCTATACCAGGATTTTACCTTGGCAGGGGTTTAGTGGTCCTGATTCAGTGCTCGGTGTCCTGATTCGTACCGGGCCGTGTGGACGTTTCGTGGCGACACCTTGTCGGCAAGTACTCCCTTGATCGTAGGATGCAGGCGTGAAAGTGCTGCAAGAGTGCCTGTTGGTCCTGCATTTCGTCGGCATCGCCTCGCTTCTCGGCGGGTTCCTGACGCAGCTGTCCGCCGCGACCAGGCGCGTGGTGCCGGCCATGCTGCACGGCGCGGCGACGATGCTGGTCACGGGCCTGGCGTTGTACGTGGTGGACAAGAACGGACTGCACCACGAACCGCCCGCGGCGAAGATGGCGGTGAAGCTCGGTGTCCTGGTGGTGATCTCGGCGCTGGTGTGGACCCAGCGGACCAAGGAGGAGCTCGCCGAGCCGCTCTACTTCGCGATCGGCGGGCTGACGCTGGCGAACATCATCATCGCCGTGTTCTGGCACTGATTCCGCCCCGCATACAGCGCCGCATATAAGCCAGCGGGCGGTGCCCAGACCCTTTCGGGTTCTGGGCACCGCCCCTTTCGTTCTGTCCCGGACGCGATGTGGTCCGATGTCGGATCTATCCCGGTGCCGGCCGCATCGCTGTCGCCGCCGTCGGCGCTCTTGCCGCCGCCGTCGCTCAGGCCGACGTCGCCAACGGCCGCGTCGGCCACTCCGGCTCCGCGTACGACTTCTCCCCGCGCCGCTCCCGATACGCCGCCCGGTCCGCCTCCTGCTCGGCCTTCCAGCGCGCCTGCGCCTCGTGCAGCCGCACCGCGTCCAGCGTCCCCACCGCGCTGTAGCTGGCCCCGATCACCTGCGCCAGGTTCAGCGCGGCCAGCGCGTCGGCGGCGGCGTCGTGGGCGTGCGTGATGGTGACGCCGTAGAACTGGCACTGCGCCTCCAGCGTCCGCGCGCCCCGGCGGTACTTGTCCATCTGCCGGTCGATCACCAGCGGGTCGATCACCGGCGCGACCGGCGCCCGGGCGGCCAGCGGGGTCAGACCGTGCCGGGCGAGCTCGGCCTCCAGCAGCGTCAGGTCGTACGGCGCGTTGAACACCACCAGCGGCGTCCCGGCCCGCAGCTCGGCGGCCAGCGTGTCGGCGATCTCGTCCAGCGTCTCGCGCGGGGCGGTGCCGTGCTCGCGGGCGTACTCGGTGGTGATCCCGTGGATCGCGGTGGCCTCGGCCGGGATCTCCACGCCGGGGTCGATGAGGAAGGTCTTCTCGGTGCCGTCGGAGAGCACCAGGGCCGCCGATACGATCCGCACGGTCCGCGGGTCGCGGCCGGTGGTCTCGGTGTCGAAGCCGGCCAGCCGGCGGCGGTGCCAGCCGTCGTGCGAGCCGCGTTGCGGCGGGACCGGCGCCGGCGCCGATGCCGCGCCGCCTGCCTGCTC
>JABFXP010000287.1 GCA_013361685.1 Catenulispora sp. | reverse complement strand
GGCTCCCGCCCCGGGCCCGCCGCCGGCCCCAGGCCCGGCCTACGACCGCAACGCCCCCTTCCCGCCGCCCCAGGGCCGGCAACCCCCGTCGGCCCACGAGGGCTTCACCTCCGTGACGCTCGGCGGCGGCCCCGACCCGCGCCACAGCGCGGCGGGACCGGTCCCCCCGCCGGCCGGTCAGAATCAGCGTGACCCGCGTCCGGCACGCGGCGAGATCCCGCCCGGCACCGGCGGCCACCGTGCCGGCCCGCCACACCCAGGGGGCCGTTGATGTCAGACTTCTGTCACTCCACCGGCACCGGCCCGGCAAAGCAGCACGCTCATTTCTCCGCAGCCGGATCCCCGCCCCCCGCCCGCCACCGAGGCGGCCGCTCATGACCGCCGTCGACCACGGCCTCGTCAAGCGGCTCCGCCAGGACGTCGGCGACCGGCTGGCCGAGCAGCGCCGCATGGACCAGGCCTCCGGGCTGCCGCCGATGACCGGCGAGGACGAGCGGCAGTTCGCGCGGGCACTGGTGGCGCAGGCGCTGGAGGACCACGCGCGGGCGGAGATCACCTACGGGCGCACGCCGCCGAACGCCATGGAGGAGGAGGCGCTCGCCGCCGCGGTGCACGCCGCGCTGTACGGGGTGGGGCGCCTGCAGCCGCTGCTGGACGACCCCAACATCGAGAACATCGACATCAACGGCTGCGACCGGGTGTTCATCGGGTACGCCGACGGCCGCGAAGCCGAGGGCGAGCCGGTCGCCGACAACGACGAGGAGCTCATCGAGCTGATCCAGGTGCTGGGCGCCTACTCGGGGTTGTCGTCGCGGCCCTTCGACACCGCGAACCCGCAGCTGGACCTGCGGCTGCCGGACGGGTCGCGGCTCTCGGCGGTCATGGACGTCACCCGGCGGCCGGCGCTGTCGATCCGGCGGGCCCGGCTGGGCAAGGTGTTCCTGCGGGACCTGGAGCACAACGGCACGGTCCTGCCCGAGCTCGGCGCGTTCCTGCGGGCGGCGGTGGCGGCGCGCAAGAACATCATGATCGCCGGGTCCACCAACGCCGGGAAGACCACGCTGCTGCGCGCGCTGGCCAACGAGATCCCGGGCCACGAGCGGCTGATCACCGTGGAGCGGGCCCTGGAGCTGGGCCTGGACCAGTTCCCCGACCTGCATCCGAACGTCGTCGCCTTCGAGGAGCGGCTGCCGAACTCCGAGGGCCACGGCGCGGTGTCGATGGCCGAGCTGGTACGCCGGTCGCTGCGCATGAACCCCTCGCGGGTGATCGTCGGCGAGGTGCTGGGCGACGAGATCGTCACCATGCTGAACGCCATGTCGCAGGGCAACGACGGATCACTGAGCACCATCCACGCGAACTCCTCGCTGGAGGTGTTCAACCGCATCTCCACCTACGCCCTGCAATCGCGGGAGCGGCTGCCGGTGGAGGCCAGCCAGATGCTGATCGCCGGCGCGGTCAACTTCGTGGTCTTCATCACCCGCCGCAACGCCTGGCACCACGGCGGCACCTTGCAGCGCATGGTGACCTCGGTGCGCGAGGTGAACGGCATCGACGGCCGCGTGCTGTCCTCGGAGGTGTTCGCCGAGGGCCCGGACGGCCGGGCGGTGGCGCACGCGCCCATCGCCTGTCTGGACGAGCTGGCCCAGTACGGCTACCAAGGCCCGACCCAGCTGCACCACGCCCCGGGATGGAGGTGAGACGGTGAGCTCCGCGCTCTACAACATCTCGACGCTGGAGGCGCTCGGCGTCGGCGCGACGATCGGCGGCGGCACCGCATTGCTGATCGCGGCCGTCCGGGGCTTCCCGGCCAAGCCCGAGGCGGCCAAGCGTGACGCCGGCGACGTCATCAGGTTCCTGTCGACGCGGGCCGCCGTGGCCACCGTCGTCGGCGCCGTGGTGCTGGCCGCCACCCGCTGGCCGACCGCGGCGGTCGCCTCCGGCGTGCTGATCTTCTTCTGGAACCAGCTGTTCGGCGGGCTCGGCGCCGAGCGCGCCGCGCTGGCCCGGGTGGAGGCGCTGGCGAGTTGGACCGAGAGCCTGCGGGACACCATCGCCGGCGCGGTCGGCCTGGAGCAGGCCATTCCGGCCACGGCGCGGGCCGCCGCCCCGGCGATCCGGGAGAACCTGCACACCCTGGTGGACCGGCTGCGCGCGCGGATGCCGCTGCCGCAGGCGCTGGAGTACTTCGCCGACGACATGGACGACGCCTCGGCCGACCTGGTGATCGCCGCGCTGATCCTGAACGCCCGGCTGCGCGGCCCGGGCCTGCGCGAGGTGCTCGGCGCGCTGGCGCAGTCCTCGCGCGAGGAGGTGGACATGCGGCAGCGGGTGATGGCGCAGCGCAGCTCGACCCGGCGCAGCGTGCAGATCGTGGTCGCGGTGTCGGTGGCGGTGGTGCTGGGCCTGGCGGTGTTCAACAAGTCCTTCGTCAAGCCCTACGGCTCGGCCACCGGGCAGCTGGTGCTGCTGCTGGTGATCGGGCTGTTCGCGGCCGGCTTCTTCTGGCTGCGCAAGCTGTCCTCGATCGAGACCCCGGCCCGCTTCCTGCACCGCGCGGCGCGCGGCGGCGCGGTCCCGGAGCAGCGGGGCGGTGACCCGCGATGACCTATCAGGTGCTGGCCGGCGCGCTGGCCGGGCTGGGGCTGTTCCTGCTCATCAGGGCCCTGATCCCGAGCAAGCCGGACCCGATGCAGGCGATCGCCCGGATCGACGCCCTGCGCCAGCAGACCACCTTCACCCCGCACGCCCCCGCCGAGCCGCCGAAGGGCCTGGCCAAGGCGCGCCAGGACCTGGGCTCCTCGCTCAACGAGTTCTACATCCGCCAGGGCTGGCAGATCCGCTCGATCCGGGCGGACCTGGCGATCCTGGACCGCTCGGTGGAGCAGTTCCTGGCCACCAAACTGCTGCTGGCGGCGCTGGGCATCATCTTCGGCCCGTTCGCCTTCGCCGCCTTCTACGCCGTCGGCCTGCACCTGACGCCGACCGTCCCGGTGTGGCTGGCGCTGCTGTTCGGCGGGGTGTTCTTCGTGCTGCCGGACCTGGAGGTGAAGAACCAGGCCGCCGACAAGCGCAGGGACTTCCGCCGGGTGCTGGGCGCCTACCTGGACCTGGTGGCGATGAACCTGGCCGGCGGCCGCGGCCTGCCGGAGGCGCTGATGGCGGCGGCCGAGGTCTCCGACGGCTGGGCGCTGCGCCGGATCCGCGACGCGCTCACCGACGCCCGGGTCACCGGGATCACCCAGTGGAACGCGCTGTCCCAGCTCGGCGACGAACTGGACGTCGACGAGCTCAAGGACCTGGGCGCCGCGCTGGCGCTGGTGGCCGAGGACGGCGCGAAGGTCCGCGAGTCGCTGGCCGCCCGCGCCGAGACGATGCGGCACCGCGAACTGTCCGAGATCGAGGGCGCGGCCGGGGCGAAGTCGCAGTCCATGCTCGTGGCGCAGATGCTGCTGTGCGCGGGCTTCATGGTTTTCCTCCTGTACCCGGCGATGGCGCGGGTCATGGGCTCTATCTAGGAGACACGCAACAAATGAAGGCTCAAGTCATCACCACCGAGTACACCGACCTGTTCCCGGTCCAGCCGTGGCAGCGGGTGGTCGAGACCGCTTCGCAGACCCCTGTCACCGTGGCGGAGCCGGCCCCGGCCGCGCTCCCCGCCGCGCCGGCCAAGGCCGCCGACCGCGGCGCGTCCGCGGTCGAGTGGGTGGTCATCACCGGCATCGTGGTCGCGATCGTGGCCGGCGTCGGCTGGGGCATCAGCAAGGCCATCAGCAACAAGGCCGACGACGCCTGCAACAAGATCAACAACGCCGGCGGCAACCTGAACGTCACCGCCGGGACCGGCGGCCAGGACAACAGCGGCGGCAACGGCTGCAGCAAGTAGCGGGGAGACCGAGGCGACAGCGGGCGGGCATCAGCGGATGGCTGACGCAGTGGACAGGGAGACGGAGCCGCGCGGCGCACACCCGCCGCGGGGCCGGTTCTCGCTCCGCGACGACCGGGGCATGACCGCGGTCGAGTTCGTCATCCTCACCCCGCTGCTGTTCCTGCTGCTGATGCTCACGGTGCAGTTCGCGCTGTACCTGTTCGCCAAACAGGCCGCGACCGCCGCCGTGCAGAACGGCGCGCGCACCGCGCGCGAGGAGGCCGCGGCGCCGGACAAGGGCTGCGACAGCCAGACCGCGACCTGGCCCCAGGACGCGGTCAAGGCCGTCACCGACCGCGCCCAGGACCTCGGCGGCCAGCTGGTGCTCAAGCCCGTGGTGAAGACCGCGTTCACCGTGGATCCGCAGCTGAACGCGGACTGCAAGATCGCGCTGGTGACCGTGTCGCTGCACGCCGACGTGCCCGCGGTGTTCCCCGGTTTCGGGCTGAGCATCGACGTGCACGCCGGCGGCCCGCTGGAGCAGCCGGTGAGGCACCCGTGACGGCCGGCGGGAACGAGACGGGGACGAGGACGAGGACGACGACGCGGTCCCGGGCCGCGGACGACGGCGTGTCCTCGGTCGAGGTCGTGCTGCTGACCCCGCTGATCGTCACGATGATGCTGATCATCATCTCGCTCGGGGTGATGGTGAACGTCCGCAGCGAGGTCGCCGGCGCCGCGCGCGACGCGGCCCGCGCCGGATCGCTGCAGGGCAGCGGCGGCGAGGCGGCCAAGCAGGCCGAGCTCGCCGCCAAGGCGGACCTCGGCGACCGCTGCCAGGGCGCGGCGGACATCACCGGCGCCTACGTGCCGCCGACGGCCGGGGGCGGCGGCTACTACCGGGTGACCGTGACGTGCACCATCGACATGTCAGGGTTCGGAGTCTTCGGCGCGCACCAGACGTTCACCAAGGTGTTCAGCTCGCCGATCGACCCGCTGCAGAACTTCGTGCCGGGCGACGCGCCGACCACCAGCTTGGAACCGCCGCCGAGCAGCGAGCCGAGCCCCACCAGCACCCAGTTCACGGCGCCGAGCTGGAACTCGCCGACGCCGCCGCCCTCGTCCCCGACGCCGTCCGGGGCCACGCCGTCCGGGGCGACGCCGTCGGGGACGACGCCGGCCGGCTCCGCCAGCAGCCCGGCACCGTCGAAGCCGTCGAAGCCGGCCCCGGACCCCAAGCCGACCACTCCGGCAGGGCACTGATGCGCACCCGCCGAGAAGGACTGCGAGCCGCCCTGCGCGACGACCGGGGCTCGCTGAGCATGGCCGTCGTCATCTGGGCGCCGGTGGTGGTGCTGCTGATGGCGTTCCTGGTCGACGTCGGGCTGCTCATCTCCGACCGCACCGACGCCTCGGACCTGGCCGACCAGGCGGCCCGCAAGGTCGCGCAGAACGTGGACCAGGCCTGGCTGAAGACCCACAACACGATCGGGCTGAAGGGCGAGCGGCCGGGCATCAAGGTCGACCCCGACCCGGGCACCGGCGACTGCGTGCCGATCGCCCGGCAGTACCTGGTCGACAACGGGATCCAGGACGCGACGGTCACCTCGTGCACCATTGACGGGAACCCCGATGAGCAGAACCTTTACGTCAACCCGCGGATAACGGTCACGCTACGAATGCTGTACAAGCCCATGTTCGTCGGTTTCGCCCTCAAAGGGGACAGTACTGTCACCGGGACGGGCTCCGCGACACCCGTGATACCGAGGTAGGAAGGGGGCGCGAACAGTCATGGCACGCCACGATTCGGACCGGCAGTTCCTCGCGCCACAGGGGCCGCCGCCCGGCGGCCCGCAGCAGGCCCCGCTCGTCCTGAAGCGCCGCCGCAGCGCCGGCGACGTGCTGACCGGTCTGGCCGCGCTGCTGGCGCTGCTGGTCCTGGTGGCCGGCGTCCCGCTGGCCCTGGCCTATTTCATCGGCTGGCCGCTGCCGCACTCGATGCCCAAGGGCAACCTGCTGAACGCGAAGATCGACACCAAGACCTTCACCAACGTGCTGGCGGTCCTGGTGTGGCTGGCCTGGGCGCAGTTCACGGCCTGCGTCGTGGTCGAGGCCGCGGCCGCGGCGCGCGGCGTCGGCATGCCCGGACACGTGCCGCTGTCCGGCGGCAGCCAGCTGCTGGCCCGCCAGCTCGTCGCGGCGGTGCTGCTGATCACCGCCTCCGCGGCCTCCTTCGCCCCCGGGCTGTCCTCGCTGGGCCGCACCCACGACGCCGGCCCGGCCAAGGCCGCGACGGTCGCCTCGCAGGTGGTGCAGCACGGCAC
>JABFXP010000072.1 GCA_013361685.1 Catenulispora sp. | reverse complement strand
GGGCATGCGCCAGATCGAGGAGTTCAACGAGTTCCTGCCGATCGGGCCGTGGACGGTGAACCTGGACGAGCGCCGGTACCGGCAGTCCGGGCGGGAGCTGCGGATCAGCGTGCTCGGCAGCTTCGACACCGCGGAGGCCTCGTGGTTGTGGGGCTGGGCCAATCCCGGGTTCGGGAAACTGCCGGTGGTGGCCGCGGCCGAGGCCTTGCGGGGGTTCGGCCAGGAGCACGGGGTGCCGGAGTTCTCCGAGGAGCTGGTGGACCTGTCCGGGTTCGACGATCCGCGGTACGCCGCCGAGATGCTGGCGTTCGGGGCGATGGGGGTGCTGCGGGCCGACGGCTACATCGGGGTGCAGGCCAACGAGACCGGGCGGCTGTACATGGTGCCGGACGATCCGCAGGTGCCGGTGGCCGGCCCGGATCCGATAGCGCTGCCGCGGCTGCTGATGGCCGGCGCGCAGTTCTTCAACCGTTCGGCGTTCGAGGTGGTGGCCGGGTACTTCCACCACTTCCGGCTGCCGTGGCGGCAGGAGGGCGACACGGTGTTCGCCGAGCTGCCGGGCGGCGCCACCGCGACGGTGCAGTTCGACCAGCAGGGCCGGATCGGCGCGGTGTCGATGGGGGCGATCAGCAAGGAGTCGCTGGGCACGTCGACCGAGCCCTGAGACAAAACCTCCGATGGATAAAGACTCTGAGATCAGACTATTGATACGGGCGGGGCGTCGGCGCGGGGAGTCCGGCCGCCTCAGTCCTTCTCCTGCATCACGCACGCCGCCGCCATGGCGAGCATCCACTCCCGGCCCGCCGACCGCAGCTGCGGGCTGAGCCCGGCCTCCAGTTCCTCCTCGCGCCGCCGCACGGCGGGCAGGGCCTTGTGGAACAGCTCGCGCCCGGCCTCGGTGGTGTGCAACTGCTGCGCCCGCCGGTCGGTGGGGTGCGGCGAACGGGTCACCAGGTCGTGGGCCTGGAGCCCGGCGACCATCTCGTTCGCCGCCTGCCGCGTGGTGCCGCAGGCCCGCGCCACCTCGGCGATGGACATCCCCGGGGCGTGGTCGAGCATCAGCAGCGTCGCGAACTGCGGCACGGTCAGCCCGAACTCGGTGAGCTCGTCCTCGATCGCGGCCCGCATGCCGAGCCACACGTGGCGCGCCAGGAAGCTCACGACGCCGTAGTCGGCCTTTTCGGAATGGGACATAGCGGGATGCTCCGGAACCATGATTGACAGGAACCTGACGAGTTTGCCAGGCTGATAGCCGACAGGTACCTGCCGATCCTACCGCGCGCTCCGCGCCGGCCGGTCAGTCCGGTCCAGCTTCGATCACCGCCGTCCCGGTCGCTCTCCCGGCCGGAACGTCCCGTCCGTCCTGCCGCCAACCGATCCCCGGGGGGTCGTCCGCCATGCCCGAGAACCCGCCGACCGGGCGCCGCCAGCGCCTGGTGCTGGCCGTCCTGATCTTCGCCCAGCTCCTGATCTGGATCGACGGCACCGCACTGACCACCGCCTACGAGACCCTCGCCGATCCCGTCAGGGGCCTGGGCGCCACGCCCGGCCAGCTGCAGTGGGCCACCGGCTCCTACACCCTGGTACTGGCCACCGCGACCTTCACCGGCGGCGCCCTCGGCGACCGCTTCGGCCATCGCAACACCCTGCTGACCGGCATGACGCTGTTCGGCCTGGCGTCGGTCGGCGCCGCCTACTCACAGGACAGCGGCCAGCTGATCGCCGCCCGCGCCGTGATGGGCCTGGGCGCCGCGCTGCTGATCCCGGCGACGCTGGCCACCGTCAGCTTCACCTTCGAGCCCGCGCGGCGTCCCGGCGCCTTCGGCGTCCTGAGCAGCTTCGCCGGCGTCGGCATCGCCGCCGGGCCGGTGCTGGCCGGGCTGCTGCTGGCGCGGTTCTGGTGGGGCTCGGTGTTCCTGATCAACGTGCCGGTGGTGGCGCTCGGCCTGGTCGCGATCGCCCGCACCGTGCCGAACTTCCGGCCGCCCCAGAAGCGGGGCCTGGACTTCCCCGGCCTGGTGCTGTCCACCGCCGGGCTGGGCCTGCTGTCCTACGGCCTGATCCGGGCCGGGCAGGACGGCACGCTCGCCGAGGCGGCGGTCTGGGGGACCATCGGCGCCGGTGTCGTGCTGACCGCGGTGTTCCTGGTCGTGGAACTGCGGCGGGAGCACCCCAGCTTCGACCCGCGGCTGTTCCGGCACCGGCGGTTCGCCGTCGGCAACATCGCGCTGAGCATGGTGTTCCTCGCCCTGAGCGCGGCCGGGTACTACTTCGCGTTCTACCTCCAGGGTGTGCGCGGCTACTCGGCGCTGCACGCCGCGCTGCTCGGCATCCCCGGCGCGCTCGGCGTGATGGTCGGCGCCCCGATCGCCACGCGGCTGGCCCGGCGCACGTCGGTCCGGCTGGTCGCGGGCACCACGCTGCTGGTGGCGACCGGGACGATGCTGACCTACTCGCGCTTCGGCCTGCACACCCCGATCCCGTTCTACGTCGCACTGATCATCGTGCAGGCCACGGCGATCGGCATGACGATCGCGCCGCTGACCGGCGCGGTGCTCGGCTCGCTGCCGCTGGAGCGGGCCGGATCCGGCAGCGCGGTGAACGCGACCCTGCGGCAGACCGGCAGCGTGCTCGGGATCGCGATCGGCGGCACGGTGCTGTCGATCGTGTACCGGCGGGCGGTCCACAGCGCGGCGGCGACACTGCCGGCACCGCTGAAACAGCAGGCTGAGACGTCGGCGGAACTGGCCCGCGGCGTCGCCCGGCAGCACGGGCCCGCCGGGCTCGCGCACCAGGCGGACCTGGCCTTCATCCACGCGATGCACGCCGGCCTGGTGTGGGCGGCGGGCGCGGTCGCGGTCGGCGCGGTGTTGGTGATCGGCGGGTTCCGGACGGGCCGGGCCGGCGCCGCGAGCGAGGGCATCGCGAGCGGTACCACGAAAACGGCCACGGCCAGCCCGCACGCTGACCCGGTTCCGGCAGCTGTAGGCGCGGTGGACGGCCCTCCGGACGCAGCCCCGAACGCAGCTACGCCGTCCTCTCCCGCCGTCTAGCGCGCAGCCGCCGGATCAGGGAGCTGACTCAGCCGCCGCCCGCGCGGCCGTGTTCTTCAACGACTCCCGGTCGAACGCGGCGACGACGGTGTTCAGCGCGGCCACCACGCCGAAGACGATCGCGAAAGCGTGCCACCCGGCGGCGTACCCGGCCGCCGTGGCCGCGCCGAACACCACCGCCTTGACCGCCAGCACCCCGGCCAACGGCACCCGGAACCGGGCGCGCGGCGCCGCGAAGGCACCCCAGACGACGACCATCAGCGCCGGGGCGCCGAGGCCGAGCAGCACATGCACGGCGACGTTCGAGCCCGTCCGAAAACCCCAGACGGCGAGCAGGACGAGGGCGAGAAGTTCCAGCAGAAAAGCGAGTCCTTCATTGACGACGTGCACTGGCTTGGGGAGCATGGCGTGATCATAACCGTGATGGCTGACATCGGATATCCGATAGACGCGTGCGGCCGGCGGACGGCATTCTGTGGAACACCTCCCGGTGCGCAGGCAGCGGGTACTTCATGGTCAGGGTCGCCGGTTCAAGTCCGGCGCGTCCTCACTGCGCAGCGCGTGCGCGGCAATGGGGACGTACCCACGTACCGCAGCCGATTCGGTCTCGGGAGGACGCTTTCATTCACGGGGTGGTGACGAAATATGACCAAGTTCAACAAGTCCGCGGGCGGCACGACGACGACTTTCGAGGGCGGCAAGGCGTACAAGCGGGACGCGAAGTCCGACCTCTTCCTGCTCGCGGTCACGAACATGGTCGGCGAGGACACCTTCTACGAGGCGGCCGACGTCCGCGACGAGCGGTACCGCGGCCTGATCCACACCGTCGCGCTCGAGGACCCGGAGTGGATGCTGCGGTTCGTCACCTGGCTGCGGTCGGAGGCGAACATGCGCTCCGCCTCGGTGGTCGCGGCGTGCGAGGCGGTCTGGGCACGGCTGCAGGTCGGCCTGTCCGGACAGAACCGGCAGCTGATCGCCGCCGCGTGTCAGCGGGCTGACGAGCCGGGCGAGGTGCTGGGGTACTGGACCGGCCGGTTCGGCCGGGCGCTGCCGAAGCCGGTGAAGCGCGGAGTCGGCGACGCCGTCGCGCGGCTGTACTCGGAGTACTCGCTCGCCAAGTACGACTCGGACGCCAAGGGCTTCCGCTTCGGTGACGTCATCGACCTGGTGCACCCGACCGCCGCGGCCGACAAGCCGTGGCAGGGCGACCTGTTCCGGCACGCACTGGACCGGCGGCACAACCGGGACAACCCGGTGCCGGCCGCACTGCGCACGCTGACCCGCCGCGCGGAGCTGCTGGCACTGCCGGTGGCCGAGCGGCGCGCGGTACTGCTGGACGCCGACGGAGCGCAGCGGCTGAACGCGGCCGGCATGACGTGGGAGGCACTGGCCGGCTGGCTGCAGGGTCCGATGGACGCCGCGGCCTGGGAGGCCGTGATCCCGTCCATGGGACTGATGGCGCTGGCCCGGAACCTGCGCAACTTCGACGAGGCGGGAGTCGCCGACGAGGTGGCGTGGCGGATCTGCGCGCGGTTCCTGGACGCCGAGCAGGTCGCGAAGTCGCGGATGCTGCCCTACCGGTGGCTGTCGGCCTACCGGGCGGCCCCGTCGCTGCGCTGGGGCCACGCGCTGGAAGGCGCGCTGGGCCACGCGGTCGCCGGGATCCCGGCCCTGCCGGGACGCACCCTGGTGCTGGTCGACACCTCCGGCTCGATGGGCACCCTGGTGTCCGGACGCTCGAAGGTACGGCACGTCGACATCGGCGCGCTGATCGGCGTCGCGCTGGCCTTCCGGGGCGCGCAGGACGCCGCGGCGGGCTCGGTCGACCTGGTCGGCTTCGCCGACGGCGTGTTCCAGCACGAGGCACCGAAGGGCGGCAGCATGCTCCGCTCGATGGAGGCGTTCACGAAGCGGGTCGGCGAGGTCGGCCACGGCACACGGATCGTGGACTCGGTGAAGGCCGCCTACCGGGGCCACGACCGAGTCGTGATCGTCAGCGACATGCAGACGTTCCCGTACTACTACGACCGGGGAAAGGGCGCGGACGCGTTCGTCAAGGACTCGGTCCCGGTGTTCGGCATCAACACCGGCGGCTACGGACGCAGCGCGCTGCCGCCGCAGAAGGCGAACCGCTTCGAGATCGGAGGCTTCTCGGACAAGGTGTTCACGATGTTCGGGCTGCTCGCATCGGGGCAGGACGCCGTCTGGCCGTTCTAGAAGACGACGACCGGAAGTAGCACGGCTGGCTCTAGCCAGCCGTGCTACTCGCGAGTAACGTTCGCCTTGTGATCCACGGCATAGACCTGACCACCCTCGCCATCCCGTTCTATGTGCTGTTCATGGCGTTGGAGCTGCTGTCCCTCCGGTTCTTCCCCGACCCGGTGGAGCGGGGCTACGCCGCCAAGGACACAGTGACCTCGCTGTCGATGGGCATCGGGTCGATCGTCTGCAATCTGGGCTGGGGCCTGGTGACCGTCGCGGCGGTCGCCGGCACGCACACCGTGTCGCCGTGGCGGATCCAGAGCTCGGCGGCGAGCTGGATCGCGCTCTTCGTGGCGTATGACTTCTGCTACTACTGGGAGCACCGCGCCAACCACCGCGTGCGCATCCTGTGGGCCTCACACGTGGTGCACCACTCGAGCCGGCACTACAACCTGTCGACGGCGCTGCGCCAGACCTGGACCGGCGTCGGCAGCACGGTGTTCATCCTGCCACTGGCGGCGGCCGGCTTCCCGCCCTACATGATCTTCGCGACCGGCTCGATGAACCTGCTGTACCAGTTCTGGATCCACACCGAGCGGATCGGGACCATGTGGCGCCCGGTGGAACTGGTGATGAACACCCCGTCGCACCACCGCGTGCACCACGGGTCGAACCAGGGATACCTGGACAAGAACTACGGCGGCGTCTTCATCGTCTTCGACCGGCTGTTCCGCTCCTTCGAGCCGGAGGGCGAGCCGGTGGAGTACGGCCTGACGAAGAACATCAGCACGTACAACCCGCTGCGGGTCGCAGTACACGAATACGCCGCGATCGCGCGCGACGTGCGGGCGGCCGGAAGCTGGCGGGACAAGGTCGGGTATGTGCTGCGGGGACCGGGCTGGACGCCCCGGAGCGCCGGCGCCTAGAAGACCGGCGCT
>JABFXP010000090.1 GCA_013361685.1 Catenulispora sp. | reverse complement strand
CGGCCGCCGGTCCTGCTGGCTGTCGCTGCCGAGGCGTCGCTGCGTCCTCAGCCGCCGGTCCTGCTGGCTGTCGCTGCCGGGTGTCGGTGCGTCGTCGGCTGCCGGTGCTGCTGGCTATCGCTGCCCGGGGTGTCGGTGCGTCCTCGGCCGCCGGTCCTGCTGGCTGTCGCTAAGTCGTCGGCCGCCGGTCTTGCTGGCTACCCCCGTCGCTCCGCCCGCCGTCGCTGCACATTGCCCACCCAGGCCGGTATCAGCCAAGCCGCGCCGCCGCCGATCAGCAGTGTGCCGGCCAGTGCGCGGGACTTCCGCACCGGGATCGGTGCCGTGGACGGCGGCACCAGCAGTTTCGTCGTCACGCGGTCGGTGGGGTTCACTCCGGCGCGGTTCTGGAGGTCGATCAGGCCGTCTTGGAGGGCTGTGGTGAGGATCTGCAGGGATGACATCGCTGAGGGGATGCTCGGGCCGTCTGCTGTGATGTCCAGGCGGGGGAGCCAGTAGTACGGCTCCTGCACTGTGCCGCTGTTGCGGGGGGTGAGTGAGTAGCCTGCGGCCAGGCCTTGGGCGTGGAGGGTGGCGGCGCTGGATTCGCTGCTCAGGCCTTGGGCGACCATGGCGGCGGTTGCGGCTAGGGCGCCTTTTACGTCGGCGTAGGGGTTGGGGTTGTCGGAGTGGGCGAGTTCTGATGCCGGGGCTTGGACCTCGAAGACCGCCTGGGATCTGAAGCGGGGGGCCGGGTGGGAGGTGAGGTAGCCGATGGGCATGGTCGCCAGCAGGATGGGGATGGACAGGTGCCAGGGGCGCCAGCGGTACCGCCGTTGTGATGCCATCGCCTGCCCCTGGTGTCTGTCGGCTGTGGTTCCAATCTTGCTCTGTCTTGGTGCTGGTGCCCAGGCGCATCGGGAGATCCCTACGCGTTGTCCTTTACTTTTTCTTTCCAGAGCACTGATGGCCACTTATCATGGACCTTCGTCGGGTTCTGTTTGCGGGCCCGCTGCGGATGGCCGACGCGAAACGTGGGGGGACCATGGATCTCGGCACGATGCTCCGCGTCATGATCAAGCGGTGGTACGTCAGTGTTCCCGCGCTGCTCATGGCGATCGCGCTGCCGGTGGTGGCGTGGTTCGCGGTGCCCGCCAAGTATTCGTCGACGTCGACCATCAGTCTGCTGAACTCGAGTGCGGCGGCGAATGCGGGTGGGAAGGGGACGGGGAATCCGTTCACCAGCTTTGACAATTCGTTGACCGGGGCGGCTGATTATCTGGCGCGGACGCTCAACTCCGATCAGTCGATGGCGGACATGGCCAAGGTCGGGGTGACGGATCTGGCTTCGGCTGAGCTGGCGCCGAATGCGTCGGGGCCTTTCATCATCTTGACGATCACCGGGAAGGATCCGCAGAAGATCCTTACCGAGATGGATGCTTTCGACAAGTACGCCGACCAGAAGATGTTGCAGATCCAGACCCAGTACGTGGCCAAGCCGCTACCCAGTGATGTGCTCGTGCGCACCATCGTCATGGTGCCGCCGCAGAAGCCGGTCACGTCGATGAAGTCGCGGCTGGAGGATGTGGCGGGGGCCGGGGTGGGCGGCATGGTGGTGCTGTTCGTGGCGGTGTTCGGGACGGAGGCGCTGGCCATTCGGCGGGGGAAGCCCTCGGTGCTGCCGGCCCGGGGGGCTTCGCGGCGGCGGGTGGTGGATGTGGGTGATGAGGACGAGCTGATCGACGTCGGTGAGGACTCGTATCTGGCGCCGGTGGAGGAGGAGCCCGAGTTCGCGCCGCGTCGGGTTTCCCGTTCGCGGCCTGCTTCTGGTTCGCGGCCCACTCGCGGTGCTGGTTCGTTGGCCAAGCGCGCGCCCAGCGGTGCCCCCACGCCGTTGGAGACCACCGTCAATCTGCCCCGTTATCGGGAGCCCGACCTTCCTGATGAGGAGGCCGAGGCCGAGCCCTGGACCGATCTGGACCCCGTCTCGCTCGAGGACTTCGCAGTCGGCGACCGTGACGCGGGCTCGCGCTGAGGGGCGCCGTACTGTGAGCGCTTCGGCGCCGTCGCGTGTCGCCCGTCGGCCGGATGCCGGGCAGAGAGTCGAGCCGCTGGGGTCGAAGGCAGGGCCTCGCAAGGGTAACGGCAGGAATCCCCGGGCGAAGGCTGTGCGGTGGGATGCCACCGCGGTTCTCACCGGCTATGCGTTTCTGATCATGCTCATGCCGGCCACGGAGACGGTCGCCAATCTGGGGGCGCTGGGGTCGCCGGCGACCATGTACTCGGTGATGGCGCTGCTGTGGTTCCTGGCCGGGCGGATGACCGGGCATCTGCGGCTGGATCCGGCCTCGTCGTCGGTGCGCAAGGCCATGTGTGTGCTGATGACCGTCATCACGATCTCGTACATCGGCGTGTCGGGGCGGGTGGCCAGTGGGGCGGAGATCCAGGCCGCGGACCGGGCGCTGATCATCGGGCTGGTGTGGTGCGGGCTGGTGGCGGTGGCGTCGGCCGGGATCACCGAGCGGGGGCGGCTGGATGTGCTGCTGCGGCGGCTGGTGCTGTTCGGCACCATCGTGGCGGGGATGGGCATCGTGGAGTTCTTCACCGGGTTCCGGCTCACCGAGCACATCGTGCTGCCCGGGCTGCAGACGAACATCATGCCCGGGGCCGGGGACCGGGGCGGGCACCTGCGGGCGCAGGGTACGACCACGCAGCCGCTGGAGTTCGGGGCGGTCATCGCGGTGCACCTGCCGTTCGCCCTTCAGCAGGCCGGGGATCCGGCGCGGCGGCTGCCCGGGTGGCGCAACACGTTCCGGCGGTTGGCGCCGGTGTGGATCATGATCATCAGTCTGCCGATGACGGTCTCGCGGACGGCGATCATCGGTCTGGTCGTCACCATGGCCGTGCTGATGCCGTCCTGGCCCAAGGAGCGCCGCCGCCCCGCCTATATCATGGCCCTGATCGGCGCGGCTGGTATCCGGGTACTGATTCCCGGGTTGATGGGCACGATCCTGGTGCTGTTCTCCTCGGCCTCCGGCAACAACGACAACAGTACGCAGGCCCGCACCAAGGACTACGCCGGCGTCGCCCCGTACATCAAGTCCCGGCCCTGGTTCGGGCGTGGGCCGGCGACCTTCATTCCGAGCCTCTACCGGTATACCGACAACTATTATCTGCTGGCGCTCGTCGAGATCGGAGTCGCCGGAGTGGCCGCGGTCCTGATCATCTACTTCACCGGAATCCGCGCGGGGCGGCTGGGGCGGCGGTTGAGTGTCGACCCGGCGCAGCGGGACCTCGGCCAGTGTTTCGCCGCGGCTTTCGCGGTGATGCTGGTGATCAGCGCGACGTTCGACACCCTGAGCTTCCCGATGCTCAGCGGCCTGTTCTTCCTGCTGCTGGGTTGTTCGGGTGCTTATTTGGGCATCGCGCGCAATGAGGCCGCCCAACGGCTGAGCGGTGCCCGATGAAGCACCGCCGCGCCTCTTCGGAGTCCCTGGGCGACCAGGTCCGGTCGGCCACCAAGTGGAGTCTCGTCAACACCCTGGTCATCCGGATCGGCACGTTCGCGACCGGCGTGATCCTCGCGCGGGAGGCGCTGACGCCGCGCGACTGGGGCCTGTACGCGCTGGGCGGCGTCGTGCAGGCGGTGCTGTTGTCGTTCAACGAGCTCGGCGTCAGTCTGGCCGTGGTGCGGTGGGCCCGCGACCCGCGGGAGTTCGCACCGACCGTGGTGACCCTCGCGACCGGCTCCAGTCTGCTGCTCTACATCGTGCTGTGGTTCGCCGCGCCGACGACCGCGCGGGCGCTCGGTTCCCCGGACGCGACCGGGGTTTTGCGCATCCTGTGCTTCGGGGTGGTCGTCGACGGTCTGGCGTGTGTTCCGAACGCGGTCCTGACCCGGGAGTTCCGGCAGCGTGCGCGGCTCACCATCGACCTGGTGACCTTTAGTGTCAGTTCTGGTCTGACCCTGATCCTGGCCTTCGCCGGGTGGGGCGCGGCCAGCTTCGCCTGGGGCGGGGTGGCCGGGGTGGTGTGCGCGCTCATCGGCTGCGCCGTCGCCGCTCCCGGCTACCTGCGGCCCGGCTGGGACCGCGGCACCGCGCGCGAGCTGATCCGCTACGGCGCGCCGCTGGCCGGGGCCAGTCTGTTCGTGCTGGCGACGATGAACGCCGACTCGGTCGTGGTCGGCGCCACGCTCGGCCCGGTCGCGCTGGGCCTGTACCGGGTGGCGTTCACGATGTCGAGCTGGCCGGTGCGCGCCATCTCCGAGACCGCGCGGCGAGTGTCCTTCGCCGGGTTCTCCCGCGCGGCGGAGTCCGAGGACACTCTGACCACCAGCTTCGCCAGCGGCCTGTCGCCACTGCTGCTGGCCTCGGTGCCGGCCTGCGCGCTGCTGTTCGCGCTGCCCGGTCCGATCGTCAGTGCCGTCTACGGCGGCCAGTGGTCCGGCTCGGCCGGCGCGCTGCGGTACCTGGCGTTGCTCGGCCTGCTGCGGATCATCTTCGAACTCTGCTACGACTTCCTGGTCGCGGCCGGCCGCTCCCGGGCTTTGCTCGCGGTGCAGGCGCTGTGGCTGGTCGCCCTGGTCCCGGCGCTGATCTACGGCGGGCATCGCAACGGTCTGCTGGGTGTCGGCGTGGCGCACGTGGCGGTGGCGCTGGTGCTGATCGCCCCGGCCTATCAGGTGGTGCTCGGCGCTGTGGGCGTCGACCCGAGACGGGTCGCGGCGGTCTGCTGGCGGCCGGTGCTCGGCGGGGCGGCGGTGGCGGTGGTGGCGATGGCCGTGGTGCGGGTCGCGGGCGACTCCTACCCGGCGCTGGCCGCCGCCGGGCTGTTGGGTACGGCGGCGTACGTGCCGATCGCCGTGCCGGTCCCGCTGCTGCGGGCGGTCTGGGGCAAGGTCCGGGTCCGGTTCGGTCCGGAGCCCGAGCCCGACCCGCGTCCGGACCGGATCAAGCTCAAGCGGCTGCCCCGGCGCGCCGACGTCCGTCCGGACCTGCTGGACCTCGGCCTGGACCACGGCCGCAGCCGCGACATCAACCTCGCGCTGGGCCGCGGTCAGGAGCCGGAACTCGATCTGGAGCAGACCCTGATCCTGTATCTGAGCTCGGGCCACCGGCTGAAGCGCGGCGGCGCGCCCGACCCCGGCAAGGGTCTCGACCGGAAGTGGGAGCTGGACGAGGGAGCGGACGCGGAACCGGACGAGAGAGCCGCCGCGAATCAGCCCTCGGGTGCCTCAAATCCCCTCTCCGATCCTGCCTCAGGCAGTCACGGGCACAAGTTCAAGGGCTTCCTCACCAGCCCCGCCGCCGCCAAGACTGCCACCACACCCACTCCCGGCCCCGGTTCACCGGTGCGCTCAGCACCAGAGGCCTGAGATACGGCATGGTCCGGGCGCCGATCGCGCGCCGGACGCGGAGCCCGGCGAACTCCGGCAGCCGCCGGTAGTCCGGCCAGCAGTCGGCCGCGAACGCGGTCAGCTCCTCGACCGGGACGGTGTCAGTCAGGCCTTTGTCATACGCGCGCACCGCGCGCCGCAGCGCCTGCCGGGCGAGCCTGCGCCGCATCCCGGCGGCCCACTCCTCGCGGTCCGGCAGCCGGTCGGCGCACTTCACCACCACCGACTCGAACGCCGCGCGCCGCTGCCGCAGGTCGTCCAGCTGTCCGCCGAAGTCGACGGCCGACATGTTCGCGCCGTGCCGCCGGTAGTACGCCTGGTCCGCGTGCCGGATGTGCCCGACGTCGGAGACGGCGGCGGCCCGCATCCACATCTCGATGTCCCCGGAGTGCGGCAGCGCCGGATCGTAGCCGCCGATCCGCTTCTGCACCGACGTCCGCATCACCACCTCCGGGGACGTGATGCAGCCCTGCGCGGCCCGGAACCGCCGTCGCAGCCACCACATGCCCGGCCGCACCGCCCACTGCCCGGGGTGCCAGTCGGCTCCGCGCGCGGGCGGCAGCTGGTCGCTGTCCTGGAACGTGAGCGGGTGTCCGTAGACGAAGCCCACGCTGGGATGGGCGTCGAGCAGCGCCGTGGCGCGCACGAGGGCTCCCGGGGTGAGCCGGTCGTCGGCCGACAGCAGGACGCAGTAGTCCCCGTCGGCCCATTCCAGCAGGCCTTCGTTGTAGGTCGCGATGTGCCGCTTGTTCGTCTCGTGCACCCGCACCTGGATCCGCGGGTCGGCGGCGGCCAGCGCGTGCGCCTTGTCGGCCGAGTCGTCCGGCGAGGCGTCGTCGATGATCAGGACCCGGACATCGACCCCCGGCTGCTCGTCCAGCACGCTGCGCACGCAGTCGGCCAGGAAATGGCCGTACCGGTAGCAGGGGATCACGACACTGACGCTGCCCATTCCACTCCTCAACCGTTCCTCGCCGACGCCCGATCGGCCGGGACCCGCCGTGAAACCGCGGGGCCCGGCCGATCGGTCATTCGCCTTCCACTTGCTGGTGCTGTCTGTCGCTCACTGCTTCGTGCTCATTGCTCACCGGGAACCGGGGCGGTTGTTCTTCCCGCCGAGCGGCGGGGCCGGAACGTAGCCCGGTGCCACGCCGAGCGGCGTGCCCTGCCCCGGGATGTTCGGTCCCGGACCGGGCACCGGTGTCGGGGAGATGGTCCACGTCAGCGGCGGCGTCGGGTCGTCGTTGTCGACCTCCGCCTCCACCGTGACCCGGTACGACGCGTTCCGCGGCAGCAGTCCGCTGGGATGGAACGCGACGGTGTGCGACTTCGGCTCATACGTCACGTACCCCGGCATCGACGTGCCCGGCTGCCATTCCTGGCCCGGCGTCGCGCCGACGGTCACCACGGTCATCTTCACCGTGGACGGGTCCGTGGTGGCCGGCAGCACCGTGGTGATCGGGTGCGCCGGGTCCATCACCGGGTCCAGCCGCCGGGCGGTGCCGGCCTTGACCGTGGTCGTCGTCGGTTTGGCCGTGGTGGCCCGCAGCTGCGGTCCGTTCACGATGGTCGCCGAGGAACTGGAGGAGCTGGCAGAGGTGGTGGCCGCCGCCATGGCCCCGGCGCTGTTCTGGAACACCGGGTCGACCCAGTAGTTCGACGCGTTGTAGGTGTCCGTCGGGAACGTCGTGGTGCTGCCGTAGGCGTACAGGCCGTTGACGCTCGTGCTGTTCGCCGGGGCGCTCAGCGGATAGTAGTTGTGGACGTTGGTGAAGTACCCCGCGTCCACCGAATAGTGTCCGGTCGGCGCGTGGTAGGAGACCACGTACTGAGTGTTCGCGGTGACCGCGACCGGCGTGGCGAACGTCAGCGTCTGCCAGCCCGAGGCGGATTCCCCGGTGAACGTTCCGGTCGCCAGCTGCTGGCCGGAGTTGCTCCACAGCGATCCGGTGTGCGTGCCGGTGTTGGCCGCGCTCTTGTAGAAACGCACGCCGGTGATGTTCCCGGCCAGCGAGGACGAGAACTTCACGCCCAGCTCGACCCCGTTGCCGTCCCCGGAGTCCGCCGTCCCGGGCACCGTGGTGCTCGGCCACAGCGTGCACGGGCACGACGGCGGCGGCATCGTGGCGGCGGTCGTGAAGTTCCACGTGACCGGTGCCGTCATGGCGTTGCCGTTGATGTCGGAGGCCTGGATCGAGGCGGTGTAGGTGGTGCTCAGCGCGAGCGGGCTGTCCGGGGTGAACACCACGGTGTTGGTCGACGAGGTGTAGCTCAGCGAGCCCGGAACCGCGGTCCCGGCGCCGTCCTTCACCGTGAACGTCACCGTGGACATGTCGATCGCGTAGCTGAAGGACGCGCTGACGGTGGTGGTCGGCGACGTGGCGACCATCGAGGCGGCCGGGGTGGTGCTGGTCACCGTGGGCGGCGTGGTCGGCACCCCGGTGTTGTCGAAGACCGGGTCCACCCAGTAGTTGGTGTCGTTGTAGGAGTTGTTCGGGAACAGCGGCGAGGAGCCGTAGGAGTACACGCCGTTCGACCCGTCGGTGCCGGACTTCAGCGCCTGGATCGGCGGCTGCCCCGCGCCCTTGGAGGTGAAGTACCCGGCGTCGGCGGCGTAGTGCCCGACCGGCGCGTGGTAGGACACGATGTAGGTGGTGTTCGCCTTGATCATCGGCGGGTTGGTGAAGTTCAGCGTCTGCCAGCCCGGCGAGCTGACCACCGCGGTCGAGGCCGGGGTGGAGCCCAGCAGCTGCCCGGTGGACGACCACAGGCTGGCCACGTGCGAGCCGGTGTTGGCGGTGCTCTGGTAGAAGCGGACGCCGGTGACCTTGCCCGCGGTCGTGGTCCGGAACTTGGTGCCGACCTCCACCGAGGCGCCGTCGCCGCTGTCCGGCTGGGCCGGCGCGGTGGTGGACGGGAAGATGACACACGGGCAGACCTGCGGCCCGACGGTCAGGTTCAGCGTCTGCGCGGCGCCGATGTCGGCGTTGTCGTCCTCGGCCCGGATCTGGATCTGCGCGCTGCCGGTCGAGGTCGGGGTCCAGGCGTAGCTCCAGGACACCGATCCGCCGACGGTCGGCGTGGTGTTGGCGGCGTTCCAGGTGCTGCCGCCGTCGGTGGAGACCTCCACCCGCGCCACCACGGTGCCGGCGCTCGGGGCGGCGTTGCCGGTGATGGTGATCGGCTTGAGCACCTGCACCGTGCTGCCGGAGGACGGCGCGCTGACCGTGGTCGCCGGCCCGGGGGTGCCGGCCGGCAGGGCCGAGCCGGTGATCAGGCCGAGGGTCGGGGTGCTGGGCTGCACGCCCATGTCGGCCAGCACGTTCACGGTGGCCTGCTTGACGTCCCGGGTCTCGGTCGTGCTCTGGTTCGGCGGGTTCGGCGGGTTGGCCACGCCGGTGTTGTCGGTGTGCAGGTTCGACAGGCCCCAGGCCCACTGCACGGTGGCGGTGCCGAAGACCAGCGCGTGCGAGGTCTGGTCGCGGAACTCCACCAGGCTGTGCGTGGCCTTGCCGTTGCCGTAGCTGTTGCCGTAGTCCAGGCGGAGCTGGTCCACGTTCAGCGTGGTCGAGGACAGGTCGATCATGCCCGGCGGCCGGGTGGCGTCGGGGTAGTCGGAGTCCCACTCATAGCCCAGCAGGCCGTACGGCGTGGTCTCGGAGCCGGACAGCAGGCTGGCCACCGAGGTGTTGCGCCACAGCCGCATCTTGGAGTACGCCGAGGAGAACGTCATCGGCGAGTACTGATTCGCGTTGACCGAGAACAGCGTCCCGCTGAGCTGGTCCTCGGGCGCGGCCCCGGTGCCCAGGCCGTGCGCGTCCATCCAGGTGCCGGTCCACTGCCCCGAGGGGTCCGGGATGCCGTCCACCGGGCTGGTGTCGTACAGCTTGGTCATCTTGTACGTGGTCAGCGTCCGGTTCGGCGTGTTGGACCCGTCGATGCTGTTCTCGAAGCGGGTGCGCCAGAACGCCTCGTTGCCGGACATGAAGAACTGGTTCTGGCCGGCCTTGCGCGCCGCCATCACGTTGTTCCACTGCGCCTGGTTCCAGTACTCGTCGTGACCGGAGGAGATGTAGACCTTGTGGTCGGCGACCGCGGCCGGATCGGCGGTGGCGTCGACGCCGGAGATGTAGCTGACGTCGTAGCCGTTCTCCTCCAGCCAGTACAACAGCGCGAACTCCGAGCCGAACACGCCGTTCTGCCCGATGTCCGGCAGCGGCCGGTTGTAGCTGACGCGGTAGGCGCGGCCGTCCGGGGCCGGGCCGTTGCCGACGTACAGGTCCTGGCCGCCGAAGGTGTTGTAGGCCTGCCAGGTCTGGTCGGAGGTCTGCACGACGATGTCGCTGTGGTGCGCGGCGTTGTCCGGCTCGCGCACGATCACCGGCACCGGCATGTAGCCGATCAGCGCGTCGGTGCTGTCCCACTGCTCCAGCGACACGATGTAGAGGCCTGACACCGCGGTCGAGGGCACCTGGATCTGGACCGTGGTCGGCCAGTTGCCGCAGTCGACCAGCCCGGTGGACTTGTCGCTCACACAGCTCGGCAGGGTGTTGCCGAAGGTCGCCGGATAGGTGCCGGTCGAGGTGTTCATCGACCACGACATCAGCCGCGAGCCCTTGCCGCCGTAGTAGCCCAGGCGCGCCACCTCGACGGCGTACTTCGTCGGGGACTGCACCTTCAGGCTGATGCTGCCGCCGGGCAGGGCGCTCTGCGCGGTCGCGAAACCCTGGATGTCACCGTAGGCGCTGGTGTACGTCGCCAGGTTGTTCGCGCCGTCCGTCAGATCCTGGATGCCGGCGGTCTGCTGGTTCTCGCACGCGACGGCGTTGCCGCAGGACGCGAAGGCCTCCGGCGCGTTGCCCCAGACGGTGACGGTCGCCGCCAGCACCATGGCCATGGTGGCGTAGAACGCCGTCCGGAGCGTCGTATATCTCCTGCTCTGTCTCATCGTCTTTCCGTTTTCTCGCTCAGGGAGCTCAGTGGTGGCTCGGTGCTCAGTGGGCGCGCCGGTGTGCGGACAGCGCCTGAGCCAGCGCGGCGGCCGCCCGTTCCTGCTGATCCCGCGTCAGATGCGGGTGCAGCGGCAGGGACAGCGTGTGGGCCGCGACATGTTCGGCGACGGGGAACGACGCGTCAGTGGCGAACGCGCCGGTGCGGTGCAGCGGCACCGGGTAGTGGATCCCCGCGCCCACTCCCTCGGCGTCCAGGTCGGCGAGAACGGCGTCGCGCTCCGGGACCAGGACCGTGTAGAGGTGCCAGACGTGCTCGTTCCCCGGGAGCACGGTCGGCGTCGTGACGTCTTCGACGTCCGCCAACAGCTTGTCGTAGTACGCCGCGGCGGCCTGCCGGGCCGCATTCCACTCCGGCAGCCGGCGCAGCTTGGCGCGCAGGACCACGGCCTGCAGCGTGTCCAGCCGGCTGTTGACGCCGACCAGATCGTGCGCGTACTTGGTCAGGCCCCCGTGACAGGCCAGGGTCCGCACCGTCCGGGCGAGCCCCTCGTCGTCGGTCAGGACCGCCCCGGCGTCCCCGTAGGCGCCCAGGTTCTTGCCGGGGTAGAAGCTCGTCGCGGCGATCGCGTCCGGCCCCGAACCCGGCGTCCGGCCCCGCCGGGTCGCGCCCTGGCACTGCGCGGCGTCCTCGACGATCCGCACGCCGCTGCCGGCCAGCCCGGCCTGGAGCAGTTCCACCGGCGCCAGCTGCCCGTACAGGTGCACCGGGATGACGGCCTTGGTGGCGGGCCCGACCGCGGCCAGGGTCGCCGGCACGTCGATCAGGTACGACTGCGGATCGCAGTCCACGAACACGTTGACGGCGCCGGTGCGGGCGACCGCCTCAGCGGTGGCGGCGAAGGTGTTCACCGGCACGATCACCTCATCGCCCGGGCCGACGCCGACGGCGCGCAGCGCCAACTCCACGGCGTCGGTGCCGTTGGCGACGCCGACGCAGTGCGCCACGCCGCCGAACGCGGCGTATTCACGCTCGAACTCGGCGACCGCCGGGCCGCCGACGAAGGCGGTCTTCGCCATCACCTCGGCGAACCCGGCCTGGACCTCCTCGGCGATCTCCGCGTGGGCGGCGGCCAGGTCGACCAGGGGTATACGGGTGCTCATGATGCCTTCCTCGGTTCCTCGACCCGGCGATCGACTACGGTTCGTAGTTGTCCGGTAACAACGGCGGCGAGGGCGTATTTCTCCGCCCTCGCCGCATCCTCGCGCTTCGCCGTCATCGCAGCACGGCCTCGCGGGTTAACCCCGTAGGGCGAATGACCTGGCGAAGTCTGCGCGCCGGGTTGCCGACCCAGACCTCGTAGTCCGGTACGTCGCCGAGCACCACCGAGCCCATGCCGATCTGCGACCAGGCCCCGATCCGCACGCCCTCGCGCACCAGCGCCCCGGCGCCGAGATAGGCGCCCTCGCCGATCCGCACGCCGCCGCCGAGCCGCACCCCGGAGGCCAGGGTCGCGAAATCCCCGATCACCGCGTCGTGAGTGACGACGGCCTGCGGCATCACGGCGACGTGCCGGCCCACGGTCGCGTCCGCGGTCAGCACGGCCCCGGCCAGCAGCACCGAGCCGGCGCCGACCGTCGAGGTCTGCGACACGTGCGCGAACGGATGCACCACGGTGGCGTACCGGTCCTCCGGCAGCGCCAGGCGCTCCACGATTCGGGCGCGGGCAAAGTAGTCGCGCGGGTTGCCCACACAGACCACCAGGGCGAGGTCGCCGAGGTCGTGGACGGCCGCGATCGGCCCCAGGACCAGGTCCGCCAGGCGCGGCGGCGGCGTGCCGTCGTCGAGGAACCCGGCGAACACATCAGAGTCCGGATACCGCGCCCGCAGCGCGTCCGCCGTCTCCCGGCCGAACCCTCCGGCCCCGGCCACCGCGATCCGCGCCCGATTCCGGGCCCGCTCAGCCACGAGCAGCCGCCTTCAGAACGGCGAGGACGCGGTCCTGCTGCGCGACGGTCATGCCGTGGAACACCGGCAGGATCAGCGAATTCAGACTCAGCGCCTCGGTCGCGGGCAACGGCGGCGCGGGCGCGTCGGCGTAGGCCGGCTCCAGATGCGCGGCCATGATCCCCCGCCGCGCCGACACCCCGGCCTCGGCCAGACGGGCCAGCAAATCATCGCGCGAGACCGGGAAGCCGTCCGCCAGCCGCACCCAGAACGACTGATAGTTCGTCCGACCGTATGAGGGGTCTGCGACCGTCGTCAGCCCCGGCACGCCCGCCAGCTCGCGCTGGTAGCGCGCGGCAAGCTCGCGGCGCTCGCTGACGGTGGCGGCGAGCTTGCCCAACTGCACCAGGCCGACGGCGGCCTGGATGTCGGTCATCCGGTAGTTGAAGCCGGTCTCCAGATACGCCTCCAGCACCGGCTTGGCACTGGCATGGCGGTCCGCGGCCGAGACGTTCATGCCGTGCTCGCGCAGCCGCCGCATCCGCGCCGCCCACTCGGCGTCGTCGGTGGTGACCATCCCGCCCTCACCGGTGGTGAGCAGCTTGCGCGGATGGAACGACCAGGCCGCCGCCTGCGCACCGGCGCCGACCGGCTTGCCCCGGTAGACGGCGCCGGCCGCACAGGCCGCGTCCTCCAGCAGGGCGACGTCCCGGTCCCGGCACAGCGCGCGGATCGGCTCCAGATCGGCCGGAACGCCGCCCTGGTGCACGAGGATGACGGCCCGGGTCCGCGGGGTCAGCGCGGCCTGGATGGTCTCCGGGGTCAGGTTCCCGGTCCGCGGGTCGACGTCGGCGAACACCGGGTTCGCGCCGACATAGCGTGCGACGTTCGCGGTGGCGATGAAGGACAGCGAGGGCACCACGACGTCGTCGCCGGGTTCCACGCCGAGCACCACCAGGCCCAGGTGCAGCGCGGTGGTGCCGGAGCTGACCGCGACCCCGTGCGCCGCGCCGACCTGGGCGGCGAAGGCACGTTCGAACTCTGCGACACGCGGGCCCTGCGCGACCCAGCCGGAGCGGACCGCCGCGGCCGCCGCCTGGGCCTCCTCGTCACCGAGCCACGGCACCATGACCGGGATCTGCGCCGGCTTGGACGAATCCGGCAGGTCGCCGATCTCGGTGGCCACGGCGCTGTTGGCGACGATGCTCATGAGGCGGCCCCGGCCTTCTGCGCCGCGCGCTGCTCGGCCTGCCACCACTGGACCAGGTCCGCCAGACCCTCGCGCAGGCCGATCTCGGCCCGGAAGCCCAGGCGCGCGTCCGCGGTCGAGGTGTCGGCCAGGCGCCGGGTGACGCCGTTGACCGCGCGCGGCGGGCCGTACTCCACCGGCAGGTCCGAACCCATCACCTCGAGCAGCGTCTTGGCCAGCTCGTTCAGGCTGGTCTCGACGCCGCAGGCGACGTTGAACACCTCGTCGGTGACGTCAGCAGCGGCGGCCAGCACGTTCGCCCGCGCGATGTCGGCGACGTGCACGAAGTCCATGGTCTGGCTGCCGTCGCCGAGGATCAGCGGCGGTGTGCCGGCAACGATGCGCTCCATCCAGCGGATGAGCACCTCGGTGTACAGCCCGTGGATGTCCATGCGGGGGCCGTAGACGTTGAAGTAGCGCAGCGCCACGTAGTCGAGCCCGTACATGGACCGGAAGCTGCGCAGCATCGCCTCGTTGAAGGCCTTCGCCGCGCCATAGAACGTGTCGTTGTTATAGGGGTGGTGCCGCTCGTCCGTCGGGAAGTGCTCGGCCAGCCCGTAGACCGAGGCCGAGGACGAGGCCACGACCTTGCGCACACCGGCCGCCGCCGCGGCCTCCAGGACGTTGAACGTCCCGTCCACCAGCACCTCGTTGGCCAGCCGAGGTTCCTCGGCGCACTGCGTGATCCGGATCGCCGCCAGATGGAACACCAGATCCTGGCCGGCCGTCAGCTCGGCCAGCAGCCCGCGATCGCGGATGTCGCCCTCGACGAGCCGCACCCGGCCGTCGGCCAGCGCGGCCGCCAGGTTCTCCCGGCGGCCGCGCACCAGGTTGTCCAGCACGACGACCGACGCGGCGCCGGCGTCGAGCAGGCGGTCCACGACGTGCGAGCCGATCGTCCCGGCCCCGCCGGTGACCAGCGCGCGGGCCCCGGTCAACGGGACCCCCGCGTTCTGTGCGTTGTTCACTCGCCCTCCAAGGCGTTGTTCCCTGCGCCGGGCACGAAATCGTCCACGGCCACCAGGGCTCCGTTCTCGGCGAGGCTGCGCGAGGCCGCCTCCAGGATCCGCAGGACCCGTAGTCCCGCGCGCCCGTCGGTGGCGGCCGGGGTGCCGGTGCGCACGGCGCGGGCGAACTCCTCGACCGCCGCGGCCAGCGCCTCGCGCTCGCCGAGGGCCGGCGCCACCATGTCGCCCAGCCGGTAGGAGACCAGCGCCGCGGCCCGCTGGTCGGCGCCGAGCTCCTCGGGCCGGGCCAGGTCCACACCGCGGTCGAAGACGCTGATCCGCTGCGCCGGGTTCAGGTCGTCCCACACCAGGGTCCGCTTGGAGCCGCCGACGATGGTGGTGCGCACCTTGGTCGGGGACAGCCAGTTCACGTGGCCGTGCGCGATCGCTCCGGAGGACAGACGGAGCGTCAGGTAGGCCACGCAGCACCGGCCGGCGCCGATCGGGTCGGCGCCGGTGGCGGCCACCGCCTCGATCCGCACCGAGTCCGGCAGGATGTAGTCCAGGATCGACAGGTCGTGCGGGGCCAGGTCCCACAGCACGTCGACGTCCGGCTGGATCAGCCCCAGGTTGATCCGCACCGAGTCGACGAAGTGCACCTCGCCGAGCGACCCGGAGTGGATCAGGTCCCTGATGGCGGTGACCGCCGGGGTGTAACAGTAGGTGTGGTCGCACATCAGCGTCAGCCCGCGGGCCTCGGCCTCGCGGACCAGCTCCTCGCCCTCGGCCCGGGTGGCCGCGAGCGGCTTCTCGACCAGCACGTGGCGCCCCGCGCGCAGCGCGGTCAGCGCGACGTCGCGATGGGTGCGCGCGGGCGTGGCGACGGCCACCGCGGTGACCGCGGGATCGGCCAGCACGTCGTCCAGGACGCCGGTGACGCGAACCGTGGAATAGGGCGCGGCCACCTTGGCGGCCCGCTCGGTGTCCAGGTCGCACAACCAGCGCAGATCCCAGTCCGGTGCGGCGAACAGGTTGCGGACCAGATTCGGCCCCCAGTACCCGGCGCCGACCACCGCGATGCCCGGCCGCCGGTCGGCGGCCGGTATCCCCCCAGCCATATCAGTAAGCTCCCTTTCCCTTGACCACGGCCGAGCCGGTGCGGAGCAGGATCTCCGCGTCCAGTCCCAGCGACCAGTTCTCGACATAGCCCACGTCCAGCCGCACCGCGTCCGCCCAGGCCAGATCCGATCGCCCGCTGACCTGCCACAGCCCGGTCAGCCCCGGCTTGACCAGCAGCCGTCGCCGCACCTCCTCGCTGTACTGCGCGGCCTCCTCCGGCAGCGGCGGACGCGGCCCGACCAGGGCCATCTCCCCGCGCACCACGTTCAGCAGCTGCGGCAGCTCATCCAGCGAGTAGCGGCGCAGGAAGGCGCCGACCCGCGTCACCCGCGGGTCCCGGCGGGCCTTGAACAACGGCCCGTCGGCGTTCACGTTCAATGCCGCCAGTTCCACCTTGGCCGCCGCAGCGCCGGAGGCCATGGTGCGGAACTTGAACAGGGTGAACGGCTCACCGCGCAGCCCCACGCGGCGTTGCCGGAAGTACACCGGACGCCCGTCGCCGATCAGGATCGCCAGCGACACCGCGAAGAACACCGGCGCCAGCAGCAGGATCCCGATCGTCGCCATCGCCCGCTCGCCGAGCTCCTTGGGCACCCGCGCGCCTCGGGACAGGCGCGGGGCGCGGACATGGAGCAGCGGCACGCCGCCGTCACGCCGGACCGCGAGGCGGGCCGGAGCGATCTCGGACAGGAACGGCGCGACCAGGATGTCCGCCCCCTGATTCGCCAGCCGCCAGCCCAGCCGGCTCAGCGCCGCCGCGCCCAGGTGCGGGCCCGGCATCAGGACGACGACCTGGCAGCCGGTGGCCTCCAGCGCGAGGGCCACCTGCTCGGCATCCTCCGGTCCGCCGTCGGCGGTCAGGTCGCCGACGATCGGCAGCCCAGGCGTCCGCCGCACGTCCGGCTCGGAGTCGGTGAAGTAGCCGGCGTCCGGGCCGGCCACGTCCAGCGCGGCCACCGCACGCAGCGCCGACCGCTCCCGCCGCAGGATGTCGGCCATCGCCGAGCACTGCGCCGCGGTACCCACGAGCAGGGCGGGCCGGGATGCCAGCCCTGCGCGCTTGGCCATCAGACCCCTGATCACCTTGCGGGACAACAGCGAACCCGCCGCGGCGGTGGGGACCGCCAGCAGCACGCCGCGCACCAGCTCGTCGTTGCCGGCCAGCAGGGCACAGGCCGCCGACAGCGCCGCCATCGCGGCCAGACAGGACCTCAGCAGCCGGTAGTACTCCTCAGTCCCGGGACCCACGTGCCGCCGCTCGTACAGCCGGTGGCTGCAGGTGACCGCGACCCACGCCGCGGGCACCACCACCAGCGCCGGCCAGTCGTCCTCGGCCGGAACGGCGGCCCAGGTCGCGAACATCGCGCACGCCCAGTCCAAAGCCACCAGGACCGCGGTCCCGGTTCTGCGCCCGTACGTCCAGGGCCGTGCGACCGGTACGCGCACGATCCGTTTTCCCACGTCCGAATTGACCGCCATGCCGAAATCCCCCCACGGAATCCCATCGCACCGCCCGACGCTAAGCGCCCCGCACCCTAAGCATGACCGCGCGTGATTGCCCGAACACTGTCGAACGAAAAGCCATGGTAGTGGCCTGGCATACTTCGCGCGAGATGTGGCGAGGAGATATCATGGCTAACACTTAGTGTGGGTCTGCCTGTGTTCGTACCATGTCTAGACTGGATCTGTACTTAAACAACCACCGAAGGTCCCCCGACCCGGTGGTGTGGGGGGATCGGGATGGCGCGCAGCGCTTCACGCATGGTCAAAGACGCCCTCAACCGCGGCTTCGGCTGGCAGGTGATCTTCGAGTGGCGTAACAAAGTCCTGAAATGGCCCGGCACGCTCCGGATGCGCCGTTTCGAGAATCGGCAAGTCCGCCGGCTCCTGACCGAAGGCGGCCCGCCGTCCTCAGCGACGGTCGCGGTGATCATCCCGACCTACCGCAGACCCGACGGACTCCAGGCCGCGGTCCGCTCAGTCCTGGCCCAAACCTGGACCGACCTGGTCCTCATCGTCGTCGACGACGGCGGCGGACTGGACACCTCACAGCTGCCGGACGATCCACGCCTGCGCACGGCGAGCCTGTCGGAGAACTCGCACGTGCTGGGTTTGGTACGCAACGTGGGCATGAGGTTGTCAGCGTCCCGTTATGTAGCCTTTCTGGACGATGACAACTCCTGGGAACCAGAACACCTCGAGTTGTCAATCAGAGCTCTTATCGAAGATCGAAAGCTCTCCGGCGTCTACACGGCCCTGCGCCGGGTCCTGCCGGACGGATCCGAGCTGGACGTCCTGTCGGTACCCTTCGACCGCAAGCGGGCGTCCTGGGACTCCTTCCTGGACTGCAACGCCTTCGTGGCCCGCCGTAGCAAAGCCCTGATGTTCAGCCGCATGCCCAGGCCGATCGGACTGCTGCCGCGCGAGGACTGGGAGATGTTGTACCGCTACACCCGGCGGCACCGCGTCACCCACCTGCCGATCCCGACCGTCCGCTACCTGGTCAACCCATCGAGCTTCTACACGCAGTGGAACAAGGACAAGCAACCGGCCGGGGAGGGCACATGAGCACTGAGCTGCGGAACATCTCGTTCCACGGAATCGGCACACCCAACGGACCCGAACGGGAGCCCGGCGAACACCGCTACTGGGTCACCGAGCAGGCATTCCTCGACGTCCTGGACGAATGCGCGAAGCATCCTCAAGTGCGCCTGAGCTTCGACGACGGCAACGCCTCCGACGTCACCATCGCCCTGCCGGCCTTGGCCGAACGCGGCCTGACCGCCGATTTCTTCCCCATCGCCGACCGCATAGGCGATCCGGAAAGCGTCAACGAAGACGGCCTTCGAGCCCTGACCGCCGCCGGCATGACGGTCGGCACCCACGGCGCCGGCCACCGCCCATGGACCTCAGCTCTGGCCGCCCACCACGACGCCGAACTCCGCACAGCCCGCACCCGCATCGCCGAAGCGACCGGCCGCCCGGTAGACACCGCCGCCTGCCCCTTCGGCGCCTACGACCGGCACGTACTGAAGGCCCTACGCGCAGCCGGCTACCGCACGGTCTTCACCAGCGACGCCCGCCCCGCCCGCGAAGGCGCATGGCTCCAGCCCCGCTACAGCGTCGAAGCACAAGACACGGCCGAAACAGTACGCACCCGGATGCTGACTCCCCGCTCGCTCTCCGGCCGAATGGTCGACCGCGGCGTACTGACTATGAAGGCCTGGCGATGACGGAAAACAACCCCCCACTCCAAAAACGTCGAGATCAAGCCAAAGCCGCCTACTCAGGTATTCCCCGTATAGGCCTTCCCCGTAATGGTGGACACTCGCAATGACCGACCCCATCCTCATAGGCTTCGCCGACGCCTTCGCCGCCATCGAAACCGCCTGGTCACTGACCGACGCAGGCCACGAAGTAGTCGCCTTCTCCCGCCGCGGCACCAAACCGGCCCTCGCCGCCTCCCGCCGCGTCCGCATCATCCCGGTCACCCCACCAGAGCAGAACGCCACCGCCTGCATCACCGAAGTCGCCGAAGCCGCCACCCGCCTCGGCGCCGCCGCCCTCCTCCCCCTCGACGACCTGGCCCTCTGGATCTGCGACCGCACCAACCACCGAGTCGCAGGCGCAACAGGCAAAACCGCCACCTTCGCCCTCGACAAGAGACTCCAGATCGCCGCCGCAGCAGAGGCCGGCTTCCCCATCCCAGACCGCTCCCCCGGCCCGTGGATCGTCAAAGCCGCCCTCGCAGTCGTCGAACAGAACAACCGCCTCCTCCGCCCCGGCGGCCGCATAGCCACCACCGAAGAAGACGTCGAGCAAGCAACGACCGACCTCGCCGGCCCAGTCCTCATCCAGCACCTCCTCACCGGCACCGGCGAAGGCATCTTCGGCTTCGCCACCCCCACCGGCATCCACGCCTGGAGCGGCCATACCCGCATCCGCATGGCCGACCCCCGCGGCTCCGCCTCCAGCGCCTGCCGCTCCACCCCCGTAGACCCCGAACTCCGCACCCGCACCGAAAAGCTGCTCACCTCCATCAACTGGCGCGGCATGTTCATGCTCGAACTCCTCCGCACCCCGGACGGCACCCCCTGGTTCATGGAACTGAACGGCCGCCCCTGGGGCAGCATGGCCCTGGCCCTCCGCCGCGGCTTCCCCTACCCGGTCTGGGCCGTGAACCAAGCCCTCGACCCCACCTTCACCCCCCAAACCCCCACCCCAGAACCACCCCACCTAACCTGCCGCCACCTCGGCCGCGAACTGATCCACCTCGCCGCCGTCCTCCGCGGCCCCCTCCCCGACCACCCCGGCCCCTGGCCCACCCGCACAGCAACAATCAAAGCCCTCCGCCCCCACCGCACCGACCACTGGTACAACCTCCGCCCCGGCGAAAGCCGCATCTTCTGGCGCGACACCTGGACCACCCTCACCACCCAAGCGTCCCGCCTCCGAAAGAGAACCCCGTGACCAAAGCCCGCGCAGTGGCCCACATCCACTCCGAATGGTCCGACGACGCCTCCTGGCCCCTGGACCGCCTGGCCACCGCCTTCCACCGCCGAGGCCGCAGCGTCCTCCTCATGTGCGAACACAGCCGCACCTTCACCCCCACAAAATGGGCCGAGTACACAGAAGCCTGCGCCCAAGCATCAACCCCAGAAGTCCTCATCATCCCCGGCCTGGAATACAACGACCCCGACAACATCGTCCACCTCCCCGTCTGGGGCGAAGTCCCCTTCCTCAGCCCCACCCCCCAACCCCCCGAAGTCCTCTCCCACACCCGCGAATCCAACGGCATAGCCGTCTTCGCCCACCCCTGGCGCCGCAACGCCTGGCGCCACTTCGACCCCACCTGGGCCAAAGACCTCACCGCCATCGAAATCTGGAACCGCAAATACGACGGCTGGTCCCCCAACCCCGAAGCAACCGCCTACGCCAAACGCCTAGGCCTCCCACCCTTCGTCTCCCTCGACTTCCACGGCCCCCGCCAGTTCTTCCCCCTAGCCATGGAACTGACCCTCCCCGGCCCCCCAACCCGCACCACCGTCGAAGACGCCCTCCGCACAGGCCAATTCGAAGCCCTCGCCTTCAGCCGCTCAGCCCTCCGCCTAACAACCGGCATCAGCAGCCTCGCCCTCTCCGCAGCCGAATCCGCCCGAGCCCTGGCAGCCCGCACCCTACGCACGGCCCTGCGCCGCTA
>JABFXP010000542.1 GCA_013361685.1 Catenulispora sp. | reverse complement strand
GAAGCCGACGCCGGCGACGACCACGCATCCGAGGAGGGGTCGAAGTGAGCGACCAGACGACGACCGTCCCCGGGCCGCGCGCCGAACTGTCCGAGGCCGGGACCCCGCTGCTCGCACTGCGCTCGGTGGAGGTCGCCTACGGCGGCATCGTCGCCCTGAAGGGCGTCGACCTGGAGGTGCGCCAGGGCGAGATCGTGGCCCTGCTCGGCGCGAACGGCGCCGGCAAGACCACCACCCTGCGCACCATCTCCGGCCTGCTGTCCCCGCGCTCCGGCGAGGTCCTGTACGCCGGCGAGACCCTGGCCGGCGTCCCGGCGCACAAGATCGTCCAGCTGGGCATCGGCCACTCCCCGGAAGGCCGCCGCATCTTCTCCCGGATGACCGTCCTGGAGAACCTGGAAATGGGCGCCTACCGCTTCAAATCGGTGCCGCGCAAGGACCTGGACCAGGTCTTCGACCTGTTCCCGCGACTGCACGAGCGCCGCACGCAGCTCGGCGGCAACCTGTCCGGCGGCGAGCAGCAGATGCTCGCCATCGGCCGGGCGATGATGGGCCGGCCCTCGCTGCTGCTGCTCGACGAACCCTCGATGGGCCTGGCGCCGCTGATCGTGGCCCAGATCTTCGAGATCATCGAGCGCATCAACGAGCTGGGCACCACCATCCTGCTGGTGGAGCAGAACGCCGCGCAGGCGCTGAAGCTGGCGCACCGCGGCTACGTGCTGGAGACCGGCCAGGTCGTGATGAGCGCCCCGGCCGGGGAGCTGCTGAACGACCCGCGGGTGCGCGAGGCGTACCTCGGCGAGGCAGCCGAAGGCTAGCGCGCAGGAGTCTTCGTACTCTGCATTGAAGGGCCGTGGCCTTCCCGTTCCGGCGGGGAGGCCACGGCCCTTTTCAGAACCCTGACGAACCAACCGCTCCTGCTACGAGAAGGGCCAATCCCGCACCGGCAACGGAACCTTCACCATCGCGCCGCCCTCGTTGTCCGAGAACGTGAATCCGTTCACTGTCACATCACGAGGCACGTCGTAGTAGATGTCGAACTCGTACCGGTCATGCGAACCCACCGGCTCGATCTTCTCCGGCTGCCGCTTCACTTCCTGCGCGTCATAGCTGTACCCGATCGACGTACCGGCAGTGGTGGTCAACGCCGTCTTCGCCACATCGAACTTGTGCGTGAACGCGTCACTGCCGGTCAGCGCCACCCGGATCCGGCAGTACTGCCCCGCCGCCTGCTCCTCACCGTGCGTACCGACGATCGTCGACAGCCCGCACGTCAGCCGCAACGGCACCAACACGACCTTCCCGCTGGTATACGGATCCTGCGACGGCAGCATGAACTCCTTCGGCCGCAGCGTCACATTCACCGGATCCGGCGGCGTCGCCCCCGAGGAAGCGGAAGAGGCCGAGACGGCGCCGGACGCGGAGGACTGAGCGGACGACACCGTGCCGCCGGCGCCCCCCTTATCGGCCTGCACAGGCCCGGTGGCGGCCCGCGACGGCCAGATCGCAGCCGCGACGGCGGCGGCCACCGCCGCACCCGCCAGCAGCCCGCTCAGCGCGACGGCGCTGTCGCGTCGTGAGGGTCGGTAAGTCATCGTTCCTGAATAGCGCCATCACACGGCTGTTGTATAGCCCTGTCAGTCCGGCGCGGAGCTCACCGCGGCCCACTACGGCTGATCGGCGGACACGAAGCCTGCATCATCCGCGCCATCAGCTCCGGCCGCAGATACACCATCAACTGCTGATCAGCCGACCCGTCCACGGGCGCCCCGGCCGGCCGCGTCCGCACCTCGACCGCGCTCAAACCGTCATCGTCACGCGGCGTCGTCATACAATCCGCGAACTGCCAATGCGTCCGCACCGGCACCGACTGCCCCGGAGCCAGCGTCACCGGCAGATCATCGGACGTCACCGAAACCCCCGGCACCGCGGCGGTCACACCCACCAACGTCCACCCCGGACGCCCCACCGAATCCATCGTGAGCATCAGATCCGTCTCGAACCGGCCATGATAACTCCCCGACGGCGGCACGATCGCCGACGACACCGCGAACACCCCGCCGGCCGGCCCCGTGCACAACCCGGCGCGCGCCTGCATGAACGCCTCCCAGGCGGCGGCGGTGACCGGGTACTCGTAGTTGTGGCTGATGCTCAAATCGTCCGGGGTGCTGACGCTGTACCGGATCGTCACCGGCAGCACCGGCGTCGTCCTCAGCACCCCGCAGGAGTACGGCAGGTCCATCTGAACGGACTTCGTCGTGCCCGGCGCGACATCCCCGGCAGGCCACGTCGCCGAATAACCCAGACGCGTCTGCACCGCGTCCCACACCTCGGCGTTGACGACGGTCAGCCGCGTCGTGGCGTCGTTGGCCAGTTCCAGCCCCATGATGGCGTGGTCGCGGTAGTCCTGCACCAGCGAGGTCCCGGCGACGTTGACCTTGTACAGGTCGGTGTTGACCACGCTGGGAGTCGAAGTCTGAGTCGGCGTCTGCGGTGCCGGTCGCGGCGCCGCCTGCGGCCCGGCGTTAGGCGAGGGCCACACCGCGACAGTCAGCGCCGCCGCGGCCGCCAGCGTCCCCAGCACCCGCAGCGTCCTCGGCGCCTGAAGGAACCGGGACCGCCGCGCCGACCCGCCGCCGATGGTCTCGGCACCGGCGATCGCCATGTTCGCGGTGTCGTCGGGAAGGCTGTACGCGTCGTCGTCGACCAGTTCCACTTCGATGGGGGCCGCGTCCGCGAACGGAGGCGGCTCCGACGCGCCGCCGCGGTCGGCGTCCCCCCGATCCCATCCCATGCGCGCATTGTCCGCCCGGCCAGGACCCCGCGCTAGAGCGCAGACGCCCTGATCACCGGCCCGTTACGGCGGTTAGGGGACACGAAAACACAAAACGAGACCGCGCCGAAGGCGCAGACCGCCGAACCGGCCGGCTAACGAAGGATCATGCAGGTGATCCGACTGGTGCAGCACCGCCGCCCCGACTCGTCAGTGATCACGATCTCGCTGACCACCAGCGTGCGACCCGCACTCAACACCCGGCAGGTGCCGGTGACCACACCCTCCTTGGCCGACCGGTGATGCGTGGCGTTGATGTCCACACCCACCACCTGCTTGTCGGCCCCGGCATGGATGGCCCCCATCAACGACCCGAGCGTCTCGGCCAGCACCACCGAGGCACCACCGTGCAGCAGCCCGTACAGCTGGGTGTTGCCGGCCACCGGCATCGTGCCGACGATCTCCTCCCGCGACGCCGAGGTGATGGCGATGCCCATCCGCTCGGTGAGATGACCCGCCCCGAGCTGGTTGAACAAGTCGGCCAGCTGCTCGGCTTCCGACACCTCTTCGTTCTGGTCTATGGACATCGCGGGGCCTTTCGCCGGTCAAGGAGGTGGGTGTCGCGGAAAACCACCCCGGGTTAACTGCAACGTGTTACAGCCTAACCGGGGCGGAGTTGCCCCTGCTTGTCGGTACCTCGCCCTAGGATTCATACCGTGGCTCCCTCCAAGAAGACTTCCGCGCCGACCCCCACCCGCCCCGTCCTGCTGCTGCTGGACGGCCATTCCCTGGCGTACCGGGCGTACTACGCGCTCAAGGAGGCGGACCTGCGCACCACCACCGGCCAGCCCACCGGCGCGGTGCAGGGCTTCACGTCGATGCTGATCAACACGCTGCGCGACGAGCAGCCCACCCACGTCGCGGTGGCCTTCGACGTCTCCCGGCAGACCTTCCGCACCGAGAAGTACCCCGAGTACAAAGCCAACCGCTCGGCGTCCCCGGACGACTTCAAAAGCCAGGTCGGCCTGATCGACGAACTCCTCGCGGGCCTGGGCATCACCGTCCTGCGCAAACCCGGCTTCGAAGCCGACGACCTGATCGCCACCCTCACCACCCAGGCCGCCGCCGACGGCTACGAGGTCCGCATCCTCACCGGCGACCGCGACTCCCTGCAACTGGTCACCGACGACGTCACCGTGCTCTACCCCAACCGCGGCGTATCCGACCTGGTCCGCTACTCCCCGGCGGCGGTGCAGGAGAAATACGAACTCAGCCCGCAGCAGTACCCGGACTTCGCCGCCCTGCGCGGCGACCCCTCCGACAACCTGCCCGGCATCCCCGGCGTCGGCCCGAAGACCGCGGCCAAATGGATCCGCGAATTCGGCTCCCTGGCCGACCTGCTGACCCGCGCCGACGAGGTCAAGGGCAAGGCCGGCGAGACCCTGCGGGCACACCTGGAACAGGTGCGGATGAACCGCGAACTGACCGACCTGATCCGCACCGTGGAACTGGACAAGACCCCCGCCGACCTGGCCTGGGCCTCCGAAGGCGACCCGGAGGCGGTGTACCAGCTGTTCGACACGCTGGAGTTCTCCAAGTCGATGCGGGACCGGGTGGCGCCGCTGCTGGCCTCCGAAGCCGGCGCCGAACCCGCCGACGCGGTCCAGATCACCGGCACCGTACTCGGCACCGGCGAGCTGGCCGCATGGCTGGCCGACAACGCCGCCGGCCCGGCCGCCACCGGCGTGGCGGTGAACGGCACCTGGGGCCGCGGCTCCGGCGACGTCAGCGGCCTGGCCTTCGCCTCCGCCGACGGCAACGCCGCCTACGTGGACGTGACCCAGCTCGACCCGGCCGACGAGAAGGCGCTCGCGGCCTGGCTGGCCGACCCGGCCCGGCCCAAGGTCCTGCACGACGCGAAGGGCCCGATCCTGGCACTGGCCGCCCGCGGCCTGCCCCTGTCCGGCGTGATCGCCGACACCGCCCTGGAGGCCTACCTCGCCCAGTCCGGCCGCCGCTCCTTCGAACTGGAGCCGCTGGCCGAAGAAGTGCTGGGCCGCCGCCTGGCCGCGGGCGACACCGAGCAGGGCACCCTGTTCGCCGACGAGGAAGCCGAGGCCGAGCGCCAGATGGGCGCCGCGCACGCGGTGCTGGACCTGGCCGAGGCACTGCGGGAGAAGCTGGCCGAGTCCGGCTCCGAGCAGCTGCTGACCGCCATCGAACTGCCCCTGGTCGGCGTCCTGGCCGAGATGGAGCAGGCCGGCATCGCGATCGACACCCGCCTGTTCGACGCCCTGGAGAAGGACTTCACCTCCCAGGCCAACACCCAGGTCGACGAGGCCCGCAAAGCGGCCGGCGTGGAGACCCTGAACCTGGGCTCGCCCAAGCAGCTGCAGGAAGTGCTCTTCGACAACCTGAACATGCCGAAGACCAAGAAGATCAAAACCGGCTACACCACCGACGCCGACGCCCTGGCCTGGCTCCAAGCGCAGACCCAGCACCCGTTCCTGGACCACCTGCTCCGCTGGCGCGAGGTGAACCGCCTCAAAACGGTGGTCGAAGGCCTGTCCAAGTCAGTGTCCTCAGACAACCGCATCCACACCACCTACAACCAGATGATCGCCGCCACCGGCCGCCTGTCCTCGGTGGACCCGAACCTGCAGAACATCCCGATCCGCACCCTGGAAGGCCAGCAGATCCGCAAAGCCTTCATCGCCGGCCCCGGCTACGCGACCCTGATGACAGCGGACTACAGCCAGATCGAGATGCGCATCATGGCCCACCTGTCCGAAGACCAGGGCCTGATCGCCGCCTTCACCTCCGGCGAGGACCTCCACAACACCGTCGCCGCCAAAGTCTTCGACGTCGAAGCCGCAGCCGTCAGCCCCGAACACCGCCGCCGCATCAAAGCCATGTCCTACGGCCTGGCCTACGGCCTGTCGGCATTCGGCCTGTCCCAACAACTCGGCATCGAGACCTCCGAAGCGGCAAAAATGATGGAGGACTACTTCCAACGCTTCGGCGGCGTCCGCGACTACCTCCACGAAGTCGTGGTCCAAGCCCGAGCCACCGGCTACACCGAAACCATGTTCGGCCGCCGCCGCTACCTCCCCGACCTGGCCAGCGACAACCGCCAACGCCGCGAAATGGCCGAACGCATGGCCCTCAACGCCCCCATCCAGGGCTCCGCCGCCGACATCATCAAGGTCGCGATGATCCGCGTCCGCGACGCCCTGAAAAAGGAAGACCTCACCTCCCGCATGCTCCTCCAAGTCCACGACGAACTCGTCCTGGAAGTAGCCCCCGGCGAAGAAGCCAAGGTCGAACAACTGGTCCGCCGCGAAATGGCCGGCGCCGCCGACCTGCGGGTGCCGCTGGACGTGTCGGTGGGCATGGCTGCGAACTGGGCGGATGCTGCGCATTAGGGGCGCGGG